>DASTLJ010000405.1:0-3025 GCA_035715125.1 Verrucomicrobiia bacterium | reverse complement strand
TCGTCATCAGCGCGACGGCAAAGGTGGGCGCGAGGACCAGCGCCTTCGGCCACGTCAACGACTCGCTCCACTCGTGGGCCTGGCGCGGCGCGCAGAGAAGCAGTGCGGCGACGGCCATGAGCGCAAGCTTGGCCGGCGCGTAGAGTTGCGCCGCGAGGAGGGCGGTGGCTTCCCTGGGCCAACCGCCGCCGAACATCGCGCGGAAGTAGGCGAGCGCCCCGGGCAGCGACTCGGCGCGGAACCAAACCCACGAGCCGAGCACGAGCACGAACGTCGCCGCGATGCGCACGGCGCGCGGGAGACGTTGATACGCGGGTTTGCGCCCCGCCCAGCGTTCGGCGATGAGCAGTGTGCCGTGATACGCGCCCCAGGCAAGGAAGGTCCAGTTTGCCCCGTGCCACAAGCCGCCGAGCAGCATGACGATGGCGAGGTTTGCGTAGGTGCGCCCGGCGCCGAGACGGTTTCCGCCGAGCGGAATGTAAAGGTAATCCCGCAGAAAGGTGCTGAGCGAAATATGCCAGCGCCGCCAGAAGTCCGTGATGCTCTCCGCGCGATACGGCGCGTCGAAGTTTTTCATGAACTCGAAGCCGAACATCCGGCCCAGCCCGACGGCCATGTCGGAATAGCCGCAGAAGTCGAAGTAAATCTCGAGGGCATACGCGACCCCACCGAACCACGCGGCGGGCGCGTCGAGCGTGTGTGCGCCGAACGCGGCGTCGGCAACGGCACCGATGGGATTGGCGAGCAGCACTTTCTTGGCGAAGCCGAGAACGAACAGCGCCGTGCCTGAAGCGAAGCGCCGGGCGGTGTGAGAGCGTTCTTGAAGGTCGTGCGCGACGGTGTTGTAACGGATGATTGGCCCCGCAATGGACTGCGGGAAGAGCGCGATGTAACACGCGAAATCCGAGAACGAGCGCGCGACCGGCGCGGTGCCGCGATAGACGTCTATTGCGTAGCTCAAGGCGTGGAAAATGTAGAACGAGATGCCGATGGGCAGCACGACTTGCCACACCCGCACGCCGTCCGTGCCGAACCAGCCGAGGAGATGATTCCAGTTCGTTTGCAGGAAGACCCAATATTTGAAAAAGCACAGCAGTCCGAGGCTCAGGACGATGGCCGCAGTGACGCTCCACCAGCGCTGACGCGCGCTCGCGCCCGGCCGCGCGACGAGCCGGCCGCAAACGTAGTTCACCGCCGTGACGAAGAGCATGAGCGCAACGAACCAAGGATTCCACCAGCCATAAAAAACGTAGCTCGTGACGAGCAGCCAGCCGTTGCGCCAGGTCGAGCGCGCGGGCAGCGCGTAGTAGCCCGCCAGCACGAGCGTCAAGAAGTAGAAGACGAAAATGTAGGAGGTGAAAACCATGAACTATTTGGGGCGTACGTTGCCGGTCTCGGCATCCACGAAGGACACACCCTTGAGGCTCAACGTCGCAAACTCGCGTCCATTGGGACTCCAGCTTGCCCACGGCAGTTCGCCCTCCGCGCCGAGCACTCGCGCATCCGTGCCGTCGCTGTTCGCCACAACCAGCGCGCCTTGTTCGCCGTAACGATTGCCGCTAATCGCCTCGTCGCGTTTCAGCCGCCGGTAGAGCAGCCGCGTGCCGTCACGCGAGAATTGCGGCGCGGCTTCGTTCCATTCCGGCGTGCGCGTGAGAGCTCGGCGCTGCGAGCCGTCCGGCCTCATGAGAAACAAATCCCAGTCGCCCTGCTCCGAGCGCGCCGGAAAGACGATCCAGCCCTTGCCCCGCACTTCGCCGGCCAGTCGCGCGACTTCGGGGGACGGGTCGGCGGCCCTAACCAGGGTGGATAGCGAAAGGACGAGAGTGAGAACGGCGCGAATGTTCATCATTGGTCGTCATACACGAAGGACCACGAAGCCGCGCGCTGAAAGTCGGGCTTATCGGTGGTGGCTTGATGATAACCCACGTGCGCATCGACGAAGAGCACGTTGCCGTAACCCAGGCGCCTCTTATCGTGCCAGTACATGTACTGAAACGTCCTCCGGCCCCAGGTGACAAACTCGAAGTAGCAGTTGAAGGAAAAATCGTTGGCGAGGGCCATCCGGCTGGGATTCCGGACATCGGAGGTCCTTTTGCCATACAGCCCTTTTTTCCCGTCGTTGTTATTGGCGCTGCAGTTATAGAAGTGGCTGCTGCCGTCTTGATCGAAGACCGAGGGCTTTAAATCGACCGGCCAGGCGCCTTTTTTCGCTCCGTTGTCACTCGGACACCAGAAGGCCCGGGCGGCGCCCTCCTCATTCGTCGCCACCGCCCCACTCTTGACAATGTAGGGATTGAGCATTCGGAACTGATTGCCCGTTACGGGCGCCTGAACCCCTCTTTTTCCACCCCAGGAATAGTAGGTGTAGTCAATTCCATTGTTGTGCGTCGGAAAACCATCCCGATTGTCGTCCAGATACATGGCGCAGGCAATCCCCTGCTGTCTGAGGTTCGAGACACATTTGATTTTCTGAGCTTTCTCTTTCGCTTTCGACAACGCCGGCAAAAGCATGCTCGCGAGGATGGCGATGATAGCGATCACCACGAGGAGTTCAATCAAGGTGAACGCCGGGCGGATAGTCGCCCTAATCGAGCTGCAAGCAGCGTGTGGTCTTGCGATTTTCATAGTGCTGTCGGCTAAGGGTATCTCACGGATTCTCGAATCAATAGTGCGCCGTGATGTCGTAGCGCGCGGCTTGGGGCGCACCAATGCGCACCCGTTCCCTGATGGCATCGAATCCAGCCCACTTCTGGCCATTAACGGTGACCGCTTGGAGCGGCTTTTCCTCCGGATGGCGCAGGCGCACAAGAAGCGTCGGCGGGCGGCGGTCGCTGCGAAACTCAACCACAACCTGGATGATACCTTTCGCCGTTTCGCTGGTGAACATCAGATTCACTGGGCCGAAGTAAGTCGGCGCCCCGCTGACCTTGACCTGTTTTCCATCGGCCAGCCATGCGCGCGGGATGGCCTGGCCGACGAAGAGGGAGTCGCCGCTGAGTTCGTTGAGCAGCATATTTCGATA
>DASTLJ010000404.1:0-2497 GCA_035715125.1 Verrucomicrobiia bacterium | reverse complement strand
CGTGACGCGCTCGCCTTCTTGCTCGGCCGGCGCCTCGTGGTCGATCGAAACAATTCTCGACCACCCGTTCAGGACGCATCTCAGTTTATTGCAAGCGTGCAGACAAAAAAGTTGAAATGTGAGGAACCCCTCCCCAACATGCCGCCGCTTTGTCGGCGATGCACGCATCGTGTCAAGGTATCAATGAGCGAACCGCTTTTGGCCTTCCGCCCCAAACTGGCGGACAGCATAAAGGAATATTCCCGCGGGGACTTTTGGGCGGATCTGGTCGCCGGCGCGACGGTCGGGCTCGTGGCCCTCCCACTGGCCATGGCGTTGGCCATTGCCTCCGGACTCAAACCGGAAATCGGGATTTTCACCGCCGTCGTCGCCGGCTTTTTAGTCTCCGCGCTCGGCGGTTCCCGCGTTCAGATCGGCGGACCCGCCGGCGCGTTCATCCCGATCCTCGCCCCCATCGTCGCGGCGCATGGTCCCGATGGGCTCGTGGTCTGCTCAATGATTGCCGGCCTGGTCCTCATCGCCATGGGCGCCTCCGGCATGGGCTCGCTCATCAAATTTGTCCCGTACCCGGTGGTCACCGGCTTCACCAGCGGCATTGCCGTCATCATCCTGAGCACCCAGGTCAACGATTTTTTCGGTCTGGGCATGAAACTGCCGGCAGACTTCGTCGGCAAGTTGGAAAAGCTGGCCGTACATTTCGTGCCCAACTGGCCGACTGTAATCCTCGCCCTGCCCTGCGTCGTTTTTCTCCTCGTATGGACCAAGTACCTCGGCCGCCGCGTCCCGGCGTCCATCCTGGTC
Organism: Verrucomicrobiia bacterium; assembly: GCA_035715125.1. Classification (GTDB taxonomy): domain Bacteria; phylum Verrucomicrobiota; class Verrucomicrobiia; order Limisphaerales; family JADJPG01; genus DASTLJ01. The sequence goes on along the minus strand of DASTLJ010000404.1, from coordinate 1,696 downwards.
ATTACGCTCAGTGCGCTCGCGGTGGCTCTGTTTCGACTCGACGAACGGTTTGGAATCCAGACCCTCGGCACCCAGTTCGGCGGCATCCCGCAACGACTGCCAGGACCGCATTGGCCCGCTCTGCCCTTCAGCGAATGGCGGACGTTGCTCGATGAAGCCTTCACCATAGCCGTGTTGGGTGCCATCGAGTCGCTCCTCTGTGCCGTCGTCGCCGACGGCATGATCGACGACCGCCACGACTCCAACCAGGAACTGTGGGCACAGGGCATTGCCAATATTGCATCAGCGTTCTTCGGCGGCATGCCGGCAACCGGAGTCATCGCCCGCACCGCCACCAACGTGCGAAGCGGAGCACGGTCTCCGGTCGCGGGTATGATTCACGCCCTCTGCCTGCTTCTTATTCTCCTTCTGGCGGCGCCACTGGCCAAATACATCCCGCTGGCCGCCCTGAGCGCCGTATTGGTTCTGGTCGCGGCGCGCATGGGAGAATGGCACCAGTTCGCGCGCTTGCGCCACTGGCCCAAGAGTGACGTGGCGGTATTCCTCTGCGCCTTTGTCCTCACCGTCGTCGCCGATCTTCCACTCGCGGTGGGCGCTTCGCTCCTCGTCGCGGCGGCGTTGCTGGTAAAACGCCTCTCCGAGGCGACCCAGGTGACATTCGACGAGGAAGTCACGCATGCCAATGCCCCCGCACAGAGCACCACAGCCAAAGTGATCCCCGACGGCGTGATGGTCTTCCGCGTTTTTGGCGCCTTCTTTTTCGGCGCGGTGGACAAGCTGGAGTCTGCGCTGCGCCGCATGGGCCAGGAACCGGACGTGTTGATTCTGCGGATGCGCGACGTGTTGGCGCTTGACGCGACGGCGCTCGAAGCCTTGGAGGATTTGCTCGACAAACTGCACCAGAAGAAGAAACACCTCATCTTGTGCGGCCCGCACGCGCAACCGCTTTTTGCCCTCGAACGCGCCGGCTTCATCGAGCGCATGGGCCGCGACAATCTATGCGGCGATGTGGATGATTCGTTGAACCGCGCCAAAATGCTTCTTGGGCTTGAGCCGCCAGCGGCGGCCGCCGGTTCTCCGAGTCCGCCGGTGACCCAGCCGACGAAATAACGTTCCGTGAACTGGGCGCACCTCCACCTCGCGCTGAACCACATTCCCGTTCTGGGCACGGTGCTCGTTTTGGTCTTGCTCTGCGCTGCGATGCTGCGCCGGAGCGACGAACTGAAGAAGGTTTGCCTCTGCGGATTTGTGGTTCTCGCCGTCGTCTCTGTCCTGATCAAGTTCAGCGGGGACTTCGCGTTCCAATCGGTCGCGGACGCCGGCTGGCTGGTGGAGTCTGCAGTGATCGCGCACGAAGACGCTGCGAACCAGGCGACGGCGGGAATGTTCGTGGTCGGATTGCTCGCCGCGGCGGGGCTGTTCCTCCTGCGCCAAGTCAGGAGCGCCCCCCGTTGGTTGCTCGGCGCTCTGTTCCTGACCGCGTTCGTGACGTTTCTGCTCATGGCCCGGGCGGCCAATCTGGGCGGGCGGATCCGGCACACGGAGATTCGTCCGCTGGAAATGCCGCCCAACGAACGCCGTTGAAGGAACAGTTCATGCAGGAAGCCATTCGCCTGGCCGTTGAGTCTGCGCGCAGCGGCCATGGCGGCCCGATTGGGGCGGTGATCGTCCGCGGCGAAACCATCATCGGCCGGGG
>DASTLJ010000403.1:0-12575 GCA_035715125.1 Verrucomicrobiia bacterium | reverse complement strand
CGTGAAGATGGCGGTCGATTTCTCCGTCAACGAACCATGCCCATGAGCCGCCGATATCCTGCCGCCTGCGCCCTGTTCACTTTGAGCGCTCTCACCGTCGCGTCGGCCGAGAATTTCCCCCAATGGCGCGGCCCGGACGGCCAGGGCCACGCGATGGCCTCCGGCCTGCCGCCGACCTGGAGGGAAACCGAAAACGTGGCCTGGAGGACAAGCATTCCCGGACGCGGCTGGTCTTCGCCCGTCATCGAAGGTCGACAAGTCTGGCTCACGACCGCATTGGAAACGCCCGCCAAGCCCGACGACGCCCAGCGTCGTCTCAAAGCCAACACCGGCAACAACCAACCCCTTACGGTCCTGGAAGAGGTCCGGTTCCGCGCCATCTGCGTGGATCGCGACACCGGCCGCATCGTCCACGACGTTCCGGTGCTGACCGAGCGGGAGCCGCAGTGGGTCCACGAGCAAAACAGCTACGCCTCGCCCACGCCGGTCATTGAGGAGGGCCGGCTCTACTGCCACTTCGGCGCCTCCGGCACCGCGTGCGTCGATGCCCGCGTCGGGCGGGTGCTCTGGACCAACACCAGCCTGCGCGTCAACCACGAGAACGGGCCCGGCAGCTCGCTGATGATCTGGAAGGACTTCCTCATCTTCCACCTCGACGGGAGCGACGAGCAGTACATCGCCGCGTTGGACAAGCGCACCGGCAAGCTCGCGTGGAAGACCGCCCGCACCGGCAAAATGAGCGACAACGGGCAGATGAGAAAATCCTACGGCACGCCGCTCGCCCTCGAAATCGCGGGCCGGCCGCAGCTCGTGTCGCCCGCCGCCGACTGGCTTTACTTCTATGACCCCGCCACCGGCCGCGAGTTGGCGAAGCTCAGTTACGGCGCGCAAGGGTTCAGCATTGCGCCCCGGCCAGTCGCCGGGCACGGGATGATTTTCATGTCCACGGCGTTCATGAAACCCGAGATTCTGGCCATCCGGTACGACAGCGCCGCCGGGCCGGCGATTGAATGGCGCTTTAAGCAGGGCGCGCCCAATGTGCCTTCGCCGCTGTTGGTCGGCGACGAGCTTTATTTCGTGAGCGATTCGGGAGGCATCGTGACGTGCCTGGACGCAAAGACGGGCCGGGAAAACTACCGCGAGCGCCTCGGTGGCAATTTCTACGCCTCTCCCCTTTATGCAGACGGCAAGCTGATCTTCGTCGGGCGCGAAGGCGCCACGAGTCTCATCGCGCCGGGCAAGACGTTCAAGCTGCTCGCGAAAAATCAACTCGACGGGAAATTCTTTGCCTCGCCCGCCGCGGCCGGCAACGCGCTGTTCCTGCGTTCCGACCAGGCGCTGTATCGAATCGAGAAGAAAGGCGATGCCCCTTAGAACGAGTCGCCATGAATGCCAGAAGCCATCTCACTGGGAGCGCCGGCATCCTGCCGGCGAGTTTCTCGGCTGACGACCAAGCCGCTCGCCGGCAGGATGCCGGCGCTCCCAGCCATCCGTGCTGCGGCCCTGTTCTAAGCGCCACGCGCTCTGCCTCGCGCCGCGAATTTCTGCGCCGGGCCGGCGGAGGCTTCGGCCTGCTCGCCCTGGCCTCGCTGCTCGATCGCGACGGCCTCCTCGCCGCCGATGCAGTCACGCAGCACGCATCACGCACCACGAATCCCCTTTCCCCCCGTCCGCCTCATTTCACCCCTCGCGCCCGCTCGGTGATATTCCTCTTCATGTCCGGCGGACCGAGCCACGTCGATTTGTTCGATCCGAAGCCAGACCTCATTCGGCTCGCCGGCCAGCCGATTCCCGAGTCGTTCGGCACGTTCAAGACTCGCCGCAATGTCGCGAGGAACAAGTTGCTCCCGCCCCTGCGGCCGTTTCGAAAGCACGGCCAGTCCGGCATCGAGGTCAGCGAACTGCTTCCGCACATCGCGGGGTGCGTCGATGACCTTTGCGTGTTGCGTGGCTGTTACGGGGACAGCGTGACGCACCCTGAGTCGGTGTACCTGATGAACACCGGCTCGATCCTGATGGGCCGGGCGAGCCTTGGTGCGTGGGCGGCCTACGGGCTGGGCACGGAGAACCAGAACCTCCCGGCGTTCGTCGTGCTGCCGGACCCGGGCGGCTGGCCCAAGGGCGGCGCCCCGGCGTGGAGCAATGGTTACCTGCCCGCCGCCTATCAAGGCACCCTGCTGCGCGGCGGTCCCTCGCCGATTCTACACCTTGAAACTCCGTCCGGCATTTCGGCCGCGCAGCAACGAGACACCATCGACTTCATCAACGGCCTGAACCGCGCCGCACTCCGCCCCGGCGAAGAATCGTCCGAACTCGCCGCGCGCATCGCCGCCTACGAACTGGCCTTTCGCATGCAAAGCCACGCGCCGGCCGTCGTGGACATTTCCGGCGAGAGCGCCGCAACGCGTCGGATTTACGGCATGGACAACAAAACGACCGCCGAGTTCGGCGCCCGCTGCCTGCTGGCGCGGCGGCTGGTCGAAGCGGGCGTCCGATTCGTGCAGGTTTACTGCGGCGACACCAACGGCTGGGATGGCCATTCCGACATGGAGGGAAACCACTCGAAGCTTTGCGCGCAAAGCGACCTGCCCATCGCCGGCTTGTTGAAGGATCTCAAGGCCCGCGGCCTGCTCGGCAGCACGCTCGTCGTCTGGGGCGGCGAATTCGGCCGCATGCCGATGAGCGAAGGCAGCAACGGCCGCGACCATAACCCGCACGGCTTCTCCATGTGGCTAGCCGGCGGCGGCGTCAAGGGGGGGCAGGTCATTGGCGCCACCGACGCGGTCGGCTTGCGCGCCGCGGAAGACAAGACGCACGTCCACGACCTGCACGCGACCCTGCTGCACCTGCTGGGCCTCGACCACGAACGGCTCACCTTCCGCCACCAAGGCCGCGACGAACGCTTGACCGACGTGGCGGGGAAACTCATCGAGCGGGCGCTGGCGTGAGCCGGGCCGCGAGTTCCTCGCAGCGATTACTTCTCCAGCAGGTAAGCCCGTTGCTGGCCTTCGATTTCGAGCACCACGGTGTCGCGGGTGATGGCGACGACTTTCGCGCCCTGAACCTGATCGCCGATGTAATAGGTCTTGCCACCAATCAACGCCGAGGGCCGATCAGGTTCGAAGATGATTCCCCGGACGCGCACCGCCGGGAACGTGACAGGCTTGACGGGCTGTACGACGGGCGGCGGTGCATTGGTCGGGACCGGTTTGGCGAGGGGACGCGGCGTCGGTTCGGTGGCACGGACGGGTACCGTCTCAGGAGTGGACTGTATCGGGAGGATGAAGACCGTGGCCACGCCAAGCATCACAGACATCAAGCCGACGTAGCGCGCGTCGAGCGAGCTGATGTGCTGCGTGGCGTTGGCCGGTTCGGGGGCGTCTTCCAGCGTCTCGCCGTCCTCCGTCACGGGCTGCTGGGCTATGCTGCGGCGCTTCCAGTAACCCGCGATGAGAAATGTCGCGCCGACCGTGCTGATCACGATGCCCACGTGATGGTGGTAGTGCTCGTAAAGGGCGGTTTTTCGGACAATGCCGATGACGAGGACGCAATATACCGCCACGATGGCGACCCCGGTTCCGAGTGCGAGTTTGAAGTTCATACGAGCGGCCCCGGTTGGTTGCCACCTTCGGCAACCCCACCACACCTCGGGGGATGCTGTTTACGGTCTGTTACGGGTTTTGGTTGTTCGGACCATTCGGCCCGCTGTCATAAGTACGCGCTTACTCAGCCGATCTTTCAATAAATCGGCTGGGAGAATGAAAAATGAAGTGGAACGAATCGGGATACAGACCCAAGTCCTGGCCAAAAGCAATCGAAAGCCTCAACTTCCCTGCCCCAATTCGCCTGCCTTTCCCGATCTCCAGCCCTCGATCCCAGAGTGGGCAGAGGACAGCCTCAGCCATTGATGCCGACGAGTGGCGAGGCATGTTTTTCGGCGAATGCCCGCATCTGCTCCCAAACGCGGCCCATCGTGCTTCGGCGATTCGGCGTGAGATAGTGCGGGATGCCGACCGCGCCGAGAAAGACCGGCGGATGCTTCAAAATCTCCGCCGGCGTGTGCCCGCTGTAAAAGTCGCACAACAGCCCGGCGACGGACTTCACGACCAGCGAATCGGATTCGCAGCGAAACCAGCACCGACCGTCGCGGAAATCCTTTATGAACCAAAGCTTGGACATGCAGCCTGCGACCAGATTGGCATCGAGCCGACACTCGATTGGGAGCATCGGCCGTTGGCGGGCGCGTTCGACCAGCCACGCGAGCCGCGCAGGCGCATCCTGCAGCGGGGCCAATTCTTCGGCCAGCCGGCGTTGCTTCTCATCGAACGTCACAACGCCACTCTGCCACGGGCCGGCCCCGGCGTGAAGCCGCGTTCCGGCTCGAATGCGGCCAGGCGCAGGGCGGCCGGTGCGGATTCAAGCAGGGAGAGCGGGCGGCCATCTCTGCATGGAGTCCCGGCTTTAGCCGGTTGATTTCCCGGCCAAGCCCTGCCGGCCTTACGTTCGGTCGCGCAACCGGCTAAAGCCGGGACTCCATGCCTACTGCGCCGTGGGCACGTTAAACACTTACCGGCGCAGCGTGCCGTCCCTACCTTACAAGCCATAGCAGTGTCCAGATGCGCCCGGGGGGGCCGGGCGCTTGAGGAAAAAACTTGCCCGCTCCAAAAGCCGTCCCTCAATATCCGCCCAACATTCGCGACATCAATCAATCCAACCATCCGTAACTGTTATGGGCCGCATCTACAACAACATCATCGAAACCGTCGGGCGCACGCCCCTCGTCCGCCTCAACCGCGTCACCACCGGCTGCCCCGCCACCGTGCTGGTCAAGTGCGAGTTCTTCAACCCGCTCGGCTCCGTCAAGGACCGCATCGGCATGTCCATGATCGAGGACGCCGAGAAGCGAGGTGTTCTCAAGAAGGAAACGGTCATCATCGAGCCGACCAGCGGCAACACCGGCATCTCGCTGGCGTTCGTTGCCGCGGCTAAGGGCTACAAGCTCGTGCTCACAATGCCGGAGACGATGTCGCTCGAACGGCGCACGCTCCTGGCGATGCTCGGCGCCAAGCTGGTGCTCACACCGGGCACCGAGGGCATGAAGGGAGCCATTGCCCGCGCCGAACAGATCGCCAAGGAAACGCCGCACTCGTGGATTCCCCAGCAATTTGAAAATCCGTCGAACCCTGAAATCCACCGCAAGACCACCGCGGAGGAACTTTGGAGCGACACGGATGGCCAGATCGACATTCTCGTGGCCGCCGTGGGCACCGGCGGCACCATTTCCGGCTGTTACGAAGTCATCCATCCCCGCCGACCCAGCTTCCAGGCCATCGCCGTCGAGCCGAAGGATTCGCCGGTTATTTCGCAGACCCTCTCGGGCCAGCCGGTCAAGCCCGGCCCCCATAAAATTCAAGGCACCGGCGCCGGGTTCGTGCCGAAAAACCTTCACCTGAAGGATGAGAAAGGCCGCCCGCAAATCACCGAGTGCATCCAGGTCAGCAACGACGACTCCTTTGCGATGGCCCGCCGGCTGGCGAAGGAAGAGGGCCTTCTCGTCGGCATTTCCTCCGGCGCGAACGTCGTCGCCGCACTCGAAGTCGCCAAGCGCCCCGAAAACAAAGGCAAGATCATCGTCACCATCCTGCCGTCCACGGGCGAACGCTACCTGAGCACGGCGCTGGCTGCCGAGGCGAAGGCGGAGGTGGGGGGATAGTTGCCCGCTTCCTCGTATGGGTCGCCAATGGTTGCACGCCAAACGCGCCGTCGCCTCGCTCAAGAAAGGGCAGAAGACGGGCAAACTCGTCCGCGAAATCATGGTCGCCGCCAAAATGGGCGGGACGGATCCTGAGTTGAATGCCCGCCTGGCCGCCGCGGTGGAAAAGGCGCGCAAAGAGAGTGTGTCGCGCGACGTGATCGAGCGCGCCGTCCGCAAAGGCGCGGGCACGGGCGAGGAGAAACTCGTCATGGAGCACGTCGTCTTCGAGGGCTACGCGCCTCACAAGGTGCCGGTCCTGATCGAGATTTACACTGACAACGTCAACCGCACTGCGCCCGAGGTCCGAAACCTGTTCAAAAAGGGCCAGCTCGGCAATGCCGGCAGCAACAAGTTTCTCTTCGATCAAGTCGGGCTGATTGAAGCGCACCATCCCAATGCCGCCGCAGACATCGAAGCCGCCGCCATCGAAGCCGGCGCCAACGAGGTCGAGCCACTCACACGCGAGCAGAATGATGACGTGCCCGAAGGCGCCGCGGGCGCCCGCTTCATCGCCGACCGCGCCGCCGTGCACACCGTGTCGAAGTGGCTGTCGCAAAACGGGTGGACAGTCGTCACGAGCGAGTTCGGTTACGTGCCAAAGAATTTTCCAGAACTTACCGAGGCGCAGAGGGCCGAAGTCGGCGCGTTTCTTCAGGAGTTCGAGGATCACGACGACGTCCACCGCGTCTGGGCGGCGTTGAGGTAGAGCCACAGCCGGTTAGCCTGGCCGCCGTTTTCAATATGCTCAAACGCACGCCCTTGTTCTCCGCCCACCAGCGGCTCGGCGGACGGCTCGTCGAGTTCGGCGGTTGGGAGATGCCCGTCCAGTACTCCAGCATCGTGGAGGAACACCTGGCCGTGCGCCGCGCGGGCGGGCTGTTCGACATTAGCCACATGGGGGAAGTCGCCGTGAGCGGACCGGGCGCGCTGGCTTTTCTCAATCAACTCCTCACCAACAACGCCGCCAAACTCGAAGCCGGCCAGGGGCAATACACACTGATGTGCAACGAACGGGGCGGCGTGATCGACGATCTTTACACGTATCATACCGTCGCACAGCACTTCCTGCTCGTTATCAATGCCTCGCGCATCGCTGCTGACGTGGCTTGGATGCAGAAGCAACTCGCGCTTTGGCCTGGACGGGCGGACGTGATCCTGCAGGATCTTTCGGACAGTCTCGGCGCGGTGGCATTGCAAGGTCCACGGGTGCGGAGTTTCATCGACCAGGCGTTTCCCGGGCCGTTCACGGACGGCGCGCGTGTCGCAAAGGCAAGCGATCTGAAAAAGAATGAAATCGCCCTGACCCGCTTCTCCGGCAGGCAAGTCCACCTCGGCTGCACGGGCTACACGGGCGAGGACGGCTTCGAGATTATCGCACCCGCCGAAGGGATCGAAGAAATCTGGACGCGGTTGCTGGAAGTGGGCCGCGCGCAGGGTCTCCAGCCGGCCGGGCTGGGGGCCCGGGACACGTTGCGCACGGAAATGTGTTACCCGCTCTACGGGCACGAACTGGACGAGAACACGACGCCCATCGAAGCAGGGTTGGGGTTCTTCGTCGCGCTCGACAAGGGCGGGTTCGTCGGCCGCGCCAGGCTCGCCGAGCAAAAGGCCGGCGGCACGACCCGGAAATGCGCCGCGTTCCGCATGACCGACAAATCCGCCCCGCCCCGGCCCGGTTACCCAATCTGGAGCAAAGGGGAAAACGCCAGGAAGCTTGGCGCAGTGGTGAGCGGCACGCAAAGCCCTTCGCTCAACGTGGGCATCGGATTGGGCTACGTGCCGCCGGAGTTCGCCAAACCGGGGACTGAGGTTGACATCGAGATTCGCGGGCGGCGCAGTCCCGCGGTGGTGGTCGCCAAGCCGATTTACAAGAAAGCGAAGGATTGACCCCACTCGTAGCCGCCGACGTGAGGAGGCGGAGGGACCCCAAGCCAAACAACGACTCCGCCTCCTCACGTCGGCGGCTACAGGCTACTCCTGCAACTTCTCCCGCCCCGCGTAACCGGCGTCCAGGTCGTGCCAATACTCGATGTCGTCCTCGTCCTGCTCCCAGCAGAGAAACACCTCGCGCCCTTCCCGGACTGCGGGGAAATCGATGAGGCCGCGCTCGGGATCCTTTAATTGGATCTCCCGCTTGTGGAACTGGATCAGCAGTGTCTGAAGCCGCGCCAGGTTTCGAAACCAGTCGTTGACGGATTCGCCGCCCAGGTCGGCGCCGGCGGCAAGTTCGCCAACGACGCGCTCGTCATGGCAGGAGAGGCGCTGGCGGGCGGTGTTGAGTTCAGACAGCCACTTGCGAACTTGCGGCAGCAACGCGCGCGCCTCCGCGAGGGTGTAGTGCTTCTTGAACCGCATGGATCAATGCGGAGCCTCGCCGGGCGCGGTGACGGCGTTGAGCTTGCGCTGAATCTCGTCGCTCGGTTCGATGGCGTAAGCCTTCTGCCAGGCTTCGCGGGCCTGGTCCTGTTTCTTGAGCGCCGCAAAGATGTCGCCCAGGTGATCGAAGAGGGTGGCGTCGGGTTCCTCGGCGTGTTCGATGGCCTTCTGGATCCATTTGAGCGCGTCTTGCGGCTGGTCGAGCCGGAAGAGCACCCAACCGAGGCTGTCGAGGAACGCCGCGTTCTTCGGCTCAAGCTTCACGGCCTTCTCAATCATCTCGTGGGCCTCCCTCAGATTCTCCCCGCGCTCGGCCCACATGTACCCCAGGTAATTGAGCGCTTCGGGGAAATCCGGCGATAGTTCGAGGCACTTGCGGAAATAGGTCTCGGCTTCCTTGAACTTATGGTTCCGCTCGTAGGCCGCGCCGAGCTCGAAGAAGAACCCATGAGTCAGGCGGTTGGTCTCCCTGGCGCGGGCGATGGTTTCGGCGGCAGTGAGGAATTTGAGCGCGTTCGTGTAATCTTTCATCCGCGAATAGGCGAGGGCCGAGTAGTATTCGCAGCCGAATTGCTTCGGGAAGCGCTTGCGGGCCTTATCCAGTGTTTCGAGGGCCGCCTTGGGTTGGTCGGCGCTGATCTGTGTGCCTGCCAGTTCGTAGAAGAACTCCTCAGTCAGACGGTTGGTATCTTTCGCGCCGGCGACGATTTCTGCGGCGGTGAAGAATTTGAACGCGTTGGTGTAGTCTTTCATCCGCGAGCAGGCGAGGGCCGAGTAGAATTCGCAGATGAAGTTTTGCGGAAAGCGTTTGCGGGCCCGGTTCAGGGTTTCGAGGGCCGCCTTGGGTTCGTCCGCATTGATCTGCGCTTCTGCCAATTCGTAAAAGTAGTCGGGATCCGCGCCCGCGTTGAGCCGCAGGGCCTGGCCGAGGTACTCGACGGCCTCCTTCGGCTTGCGGTCAAACAGCAACAGCCGGCCGAGCATCGAATTGATCGGCAGGCTGCCCGGGTTGGCGCCCACCAGTATGCGGAGGTGCTTGATCGCGTTGGTCCGGTCGTTGGAGCGCACCAGTAAATCAACCAGCCTTTCGCGCAGCCCTGGCATTTGTGGGAGGCGCTCGACCAACGGAGCGAGAGTCTCCGCCGCCCGCTCCGGCGCGCCAAACTCGAAGAATCCCTCCGCCAGGCGCTGGACGAGCACGGACTTCGCCGGCTTCAATGCGGCGGCGCGCTTGAGCACCTCGAGTGCGCGAGACTTCACCTTGTCGGTCCTCCCCGGACGTTGGAAAAGCATGCCGTAGGTTTCGGCCAACTCGATGAGGTAGGCGGCATCGGCCCTGGGTTGCCGGCCGGCCTCGTCGAGCACGTTCATGGCCTGGTCCTCCTGCTTGTTCTGGAGGTAGAGGTGCGCCAGATACTGGTAACCGGCGAGCAGCTCGGGGTTCTTCTTGATCGCCTTGCGATTGGCGTCGATGGCCAGGTCGCGCTTGCCGGCCATCGCATACGCGCGGCCGAGCCGGGCGTACACGGCGCCACTGGCCCCGGCTCGCGCCGTCGCATTGGTGAGCAGTTCAATGGCTCGATCCGCTTTTCTCAAATCCAGAAGCCGCGAACTGGCTTCAACCGTGAGCGCATCGTTGGACAAGTCCGCCATCGCCGCCTTGAAGAACTCTTCGCCGGCCCGCTCGGGTTGTTCGTCCAGAGAGTAGAGAATCGCCGCGGCGTAATGAGCGTGCGCCGTGGTCCGCGCCTGGACAGCCGAGGGCGAATAATCGTCCACAGGCCCAGTCCAATTCCCTTCCGCGGTCTTCGCAGAGGCCGCCTCCCGTCGAGAGGTCGACGGCAAGGCGCACCCGGCCAGGCCAAGCACGACGGCCCCGAGGACCGCGCTTCTTTGCATGCGCAACAACATGAGACAGGATACTAGCGAACAAGCCTGGCGCAACACGAGGGAATTGCCGGCGTAACGGCGGGGCGCAGCTTGCCAGTACCGCCAACGTAGGGCAGGCGTCCCGCCTGCCCGGCCGAGCGAAGCGAGGCCTTGGTGGGGCGAAAACCGCGCCGTTCGGCGCGGCCGGGCAGGCGGGACGTCTGCCCTACCTTCCCGACACGGCCCCGCGCCGGCTGGAAGTATTCGCCCGCCCGGCAGGCCTACTTCTGCCACGTGCGCTTCTTGTGACGATGGGCGCGGAGCTTCTTGCGCCGTTTGTGTTTGTTGATTTTCGCTTTGCGCCGTTTTTTCAGTGAACCCATAGGTGTTTGGGATTGGGGTAATGGGGTAATGGAGTATTGGAGTATTGGAGTGTTGGAGTATTGGGAGCCGACGCCCGGCCCCGAACTCCATCACTCCATCACTCCATCACTCCATCACCCCATCACCCCATATGCTCTTCCGTCGGTCAGTATACGACTTTGTTGAGCGGGTATTCAATGATTCCTTCCGCGCCAGCCGCCTTGAGCTGCGGGATGAGTTCGCGGACGACGTGCTCATCGATGATCGTCTCGACCGCCACCCAGCCAGCCTGGCTGAGGCTCGAAATGGTCGGACGCCGCAATGCCGGCAGGCTCTCCAGCAGGGACGCGAGGTTCCTCTGCTCGAGGTTCATCTTGAGGCCGACCTTCGCCTCGGCTTCGAGCGCGCCCTTGAGCATGAGGGCCATCGTCTCGATCTTCCGCCGCTTCCACCGATCCTTCCACGAACCGTGATTGGCAATGAGCCGCGGCGTGGAAACCATCAGCTCATCGACGATCCGCAGCTTGTTGGCCCGGAGGGACGAGCCGGTCTCGGTGATCTCGACGATGGCATCGACCAACTCATGCGCCTTCACCTCGGTCGCGCCCCAGGAAAACTCCACCGCCGCTTTCACGCCGTGCCTGCGGAGGTATTTCCTGGTCAGGTTCACGACTTCGGTGGCGATTCGCTTGCCCTGGAGATCCTTCACCGATTTGATGGGTGAATTCTCCGGCACGGCCAGCACCCAGCGCGTCGGCTGGCGCGTCGCCTTGCTGAACAGGAATTCGCCCACCTCATGCACGCGCGAGCCGTTCTCATGGACCCAATCGAGCCCCGTGATGCCGCAATCGAGATAACCCAGCTCGACATAGCGGCTGATTTCCTGCGCTCGAATCATCCGGATTTCCAGCTCCGTGTCGTCCACGTAGGGGACATACGAGCGGCTGCTGACGGAAATGTTCCAGCCGGCCTTGGCCATCTTTTCGATGGTGGCCTCCTGCAAACTGCCCTTGGGCAGCCCGAACTTCAGTTTCTTCTGCTTCTTGTTGCTCATCCGTCGTCCTGCAAGCACTTCGCTCCAACGCGCGCGGGCCGCCCGGTGCGGATGCCTTCCCGCGCGCAGCCCGGTTGATCTGCCACGAACGCCCCGGCAAGGCGATGGTTTTTTTCCAGCGCGCCTCGGCGTGGGCGCATCCGGCACCGCCACTGCGCGGCACGGCGCGTTGGATTTCATTAAAGAAGCACGCAGAGGAAGCAGAGTCTTCGTCTTCCACGCTTAGCAGCCCGTCCAAAACTGTAGCGGCGCTCTATGAGCGCCGAACCAAGGGCAGGTTTTGGCTCAAAGTCGGCGGTCGCAGACCGCCGCTACAGCCGCACCGGGAGTTCTTGAATGGGCTATTAGCGAGCTGCATTAGAATTCTCTGCTGCCTCTGCTTGCTCTTGCCAGAGTTTTGCATTCCCGCCCCAAACACCACACCGCTCTTCAGGATCATTCCTGCTCCAAACCTGTCGAGACACCGGCCATGCCGTGATTCCCTTCCCGAGACTCCTTCGCCGCCGCGCGTTTCATCGTATCGGCCATGAATGTGTAAATCGCGCTCCAGGCTTCCTTCACTTCAGGCGTGAAGGCGGCGCCGAGAAGCACAGCCAGGGTACCCATCAGCGCGGCGCCCACGGTTTCATAATGGCGATCCTCGACGCCATAGTAAACGTGGCGCCGCCCGAGCGATTCGAGCACGGGCTGCAACTCGCGTGGCTGTTCGACCGAGGCGATCGCGAATCTGAGCGCCTGCATCAGCTTGACGGCCTGCTCGTTGATATCGTGCGTGAACAAGGCGCGAAGTGACGGGTTTAGCGTAAACAGCCGTTGGTAGAACACCAAGCCGGCAATCGCCGCGCGCGGTTCTATCACCGCGTACGTTTCACGGATGAGCTGGATTTGGCGCGGAGTCATTCGAGCAGCATAGCCGCCGGCATCATCCTCTCAAACCTCTCTGGAGGCAAGTGTGCCGACCTGATTCGGCTTGGACGGTAGGGACGGCGCGCTGCGCCGTCCGCGCCGCGTAGAGCGGCGCAACTGGGAGCCGAAGGGTGTTCGTTCCGCCCGCTCTGCGCGGGCGGGCCATCGCAGCGCGATGGCCCTACCAGTCATAGCAGTGTCCGGATGCGCGCGCCCCCTGGGACGTCGCTGAATCGTTCTTGAAATCGCGCC
>DASTLJ010000402.1:0-11118 GCA_035715125.1 Verrucomicrobiia bacterium | reverse complement strand
ACTCCCTCTCCCCCTCGGAGGGGGAGAGGGAGAAGAAAAGAAACCTCAAGCCAATTGGCGCTTGGCCGACACTGAATGGATGAATATCAAACGAAAACTCATTCTCGCCACCATCCTCCTTTCCGTTGTTCCGCTGTTCGCCGCAGACGTCGGCAAGCGACACAAGGAAACCGCGGGCGGATTCTCGTTCTGTCCGCCCCAAGGATGGGCAGTCCGAACCTTGCCCGGAATGAAATACTCGATCGCCGCGGGCCCCGCTTCGAAGGGGTTCGCGCCGAACATCAACGTCGTGGATGAGACGGCAGAAATGCCCCTTGCCGCCTACGTGGACGCGAACAAGGCAACGCTTTCCAAGGCTTTCAAGAGCTACAAGGAAGTCGGGAAAAGCGACTTTAAGACGGCTTCCGGCCTGAAAGGCACCCGGCTACTCATCCAAAGCGATCAGAACGGCACGTTGCTCAAGCAGGCGTTCTACTTCTTCGCGGGAACGGGCGACAAAAAGTTCGTCGTGACCTGCTCTGCGCTCGCCGGTGGTGGCGCGGAGATCGACGAAGTCTTCGAGGCCAGCTTGAAGACGTTCGTGCTCGATTGAGATGACGGCCAATCCCGCCCGGCTGCTTTGCGAACTCATCGCGCTGCCCAGCGTGAACCCGGCGCTTCTGCCGGGAGGTGACCCGCGCGCCGGCGAACGGCGCGTTGCCGGGTTTCTCGCGGCCACGGCGGCGAAGGCGGGGCTGGACGTGGACCTTCAAGAGGTCTTTCCGGGTCGTTCCAACCTGGTTGCCGTACTGGGGGTCACCGGCAAGCCCACTCGTCGCCTGCTGCTCGCCCCGCACATGGATACTGTCGGCGTCGCCAGCGACGAGCAATTCACGCCAATCACCAAATCCGGGCGCGTCTACGGCCGCGGCGCGTGCGACACCAAAGGCAGTATTGCGGCCATGCTGTCGGCATTGCTCGAACTGGCCTCGCGGCCGAATCGGCCGGCAGCGACCGAGGTCGTCTTCTGCGCGTTTGTCGACGAGGAAGTGGGGCAAGCCGGTTCGCGTTTCCTCATCCGGCGCGCCTTTAAGGCGGATCTGGCCATCGTGGGCGAACCGACCCGCTGCAAGGTCGTCACCGCGCACAAAGGCGACTTGTGGCTCAAGCTGGAGACGCGCGGCAAGGCGGCGCACGGGGCGCGGCCTGATCTGGGCCGCAACGCCGTTCATCAGATGGCGAAGATAGTCAACCTCCTCGAAACCGATTACGCCATTGCCCTGCGCCGCCGCCGCCATCCCCTGCTCCGCTTCCCGACAGTGAACGTCGGCGCCATTGCGGGCGGCCGGCAGCCGAACATCGTGCCTGACCGATGCACGATTGACATCGACCGGCGCACGATCCCCGGCGAAACCGATTCCGCCGTGAAGCGCGAAATCCTGCGCTTTATCCGCCGGCGCGGGCTCAACGCCACAATGGCTGACACAAAGGGCGAGGCCGTCGCCCCGCCGATGCAGACCGACCCGCGGCTGCCGCTCGTGCGCCAGTTCCTTCGCGCTACCGGACAAAGCCGGCCACTGGGCGTGGATTTCTTCACCGACGCCGGCGTGTTGGCGGCGGGTGGCATTCCTTCGGTCGTGTTCGGCCCCGGCGACATCGCGCAGGCGCACACGGTGGACGAGTGGGTGGCGATTTCGCAACTGGAGCGCGCGACCCAATTGCTGCTAAGGTTTTTGAAGTCGCTGGAATGACATCCGCCGCCACCGAATCCTCTTCAACGCCCGCCGGCGACGCGCCGACAGCTTCGCGCATGAGCAAATTCACCTTCTTCCGCCAGAGTGGCTGGATGATCCTGGCCACCACCGTGAGCGGTGCGCTCATGTACGGGGTCCACAAAGTCGCCGGCCGGATGCCGAAGGAGGAGTACGGCGTCTTCACCACACTGCTCCAGATCCTCAACCAGATGGCGATTCCCGCCGCGGGGCTTCAGTTGACGTTTGTCCACCAAGCGGTGTCCGCGGAGACCGACGCCGAGCGTCAGCGGCTCACCGGCACAATGCGGGCTCTGATGAAGGGCACATTCTTCCTCTGGGGATTGATGGCCGCGCTGGCGCTGGTCTTCAGCGATGCGCTGTTGCGTCGTTTCCAAATCACGAATCCCGCCGCGCTCTGGATCACTCTGCTGCTCGGCCTGATTTCCCTATGGTCGCCCATAATCCTGGGCGTGCTCCAGGGGCGACAGAACTTTTTCTGGCTCGGCTGGGCCAACATATTGAACGGGCTGACGCGGCTTGGCTCCGTCACCGTCATCGTCCTGCTGTTGGGCGGCTGGTCGGCGGGCGGAATGACCGGTGCGCTGCTCGGCATGCTGGTCGCGGTGGGGATTGGGCTGTGGCAGACCGCCGATCTGTGGCGGGGCCCGGCGGCGCCGTTCGACTGGCTGCCGTGGCTCAGGCGCATGGTGCCGATCACGCTCGGGTTCGGCGCGGTGACGTTCATGCTCACCCAGGACATGCTCGTGGTGCAGGAGTTCTTTCCGCGCGAAGAAACCGGATACTACGGGGCGGCCGGCATGATTGGCCGCGCGATTTACTTTTTCACTGCGCCCGTCACGGCGGTGCTCTTCCCCAAGCTGGTCCAAAGCGCGGCCCGCGCGCAGAAAACCTCCGTGCTCGCGCAAGCCGTGGGCGCCACTGCGCTGCTGGGCGTCGGCGCGGCGACGTTCTGCACGCTGTTTCCGACGCTGCCGCTGAGGCTGGTCTACAACGAGACGTTCCTCAAAGTCGCGCCGCTGGTGCCGCTGTTCGCCTGGTGCATGTTGCCGCTGATTCTTTCCAGCGTGCTGGTGAACAATCTCCTGGCTCGCGAACGGTTTGCCGCCGTGCCGTTCCTGGTTGCGGTTGCGGCTGGTTACTACATCACGCTTCGGTTCCGGCACGACAGCTTCGAGACGATCATCCACACGCTGGGCCTCTTTGGATCGCTGTTGCTGGCAGTGTGCCTCTTCTTTACGTGGCGCGAGGGGCGGACGGCAAATCCGGTGCCGTAGCCGCGGCTGTGTCACCTGCGCCGGGTGACGCAGGCAACCCCTTCCTCCGGGTCAGGGCCGTGTTTTTGCCGGCAAGGCGCCGGGAGGCAAGGCGGTCACGTCCCATACGAAGCCTATTCGCCGGCCTCCCCGAAGCGTCCGCATCGTGTCGAGTCGGATAATCACCAGCGTCACTTTGCCCGCCTTCACGTCCACCCGCACCAGCTTCGAGGCGCCTTCGAGTTCAGGAATGAGCGCGAACTCCTGCGATCCGACGGGCACTGGCACGCGCAACGTCTCGCCGTCCCTCCCGCCGCATTTGCCGACGGGCGACGGCTGGCCGTCCCGGTAATGCGACACGTTGAACTTCATTTTCGTTTCGGCGGAACCAGTGACAATAAAGCCGACGTAGCCTTGGGGAACAGTTGGAGTCGTCGTGGCGGGCTTCTTGCCGTCACTGGCACAACCGCAAAACCAGCCGGCGAATATCCCCACCACGACGACGGCCGCAGCCATTTCTCGAAGGTTCATCGGCCCGAGCATGGCGATCATAATGGGTGCGGGGTTTTGGGGTTCAGGGCGGCCTCTGCTCGCCGCTTCGCGGCGGCGGGTTTTTGAGCTTGCGGTAAATCCAAACCTCAAGCGGGCGCAACGGTTTGAGCATCTTGTAAAACGGCGAGTGGACCAGCCGCAGGCGCACGACGGAAAGGAACATCACCAGAGAGCTGCGCGCCAGAGTTTGCGTCACTTTCGAGCCGGCGATGTCGGTCCATTCGATCGGCACTTCCTTGATTCGGTAGCCGGCCCGCTTGAGGGCGTAGAGCAGGTTCACGTCGAACGAAAGGTCCGAAATGCGAAGGTCGCCGTGAATTTTTTCGACGGCGGCGCGGCGCATGACTTTGCCGGGACATTGGGTGTCGGCAACGTGCATCCAAAAGAGGCACTCGACGATGAAATGGAAGCAACGGCTGACGAAGCGGCGCAGCTTCGTCTGGCTCTGGTGCAGGATTGCGCCCGGCAGCCAGCGCGAGCCGATGACGCAGTCGACGTCACCAGTGACCAGCTTCGCCAGGTCATGGAACGTCCGCGGGGCGGTTGCGCCGTCGGCGTCAACGTATCCAATCAACTCGGCTTGAGTGGCGGGTTCGGTGGCCAGGCGCAGCCCTTCAATAAGCGCGCCGCCCTTGCCGATGGGCGCGGGAAAGTTGAGCGCCGAGACCGTCGGGAACTCGCGCCCGACCCCTTCGACGATGCCCAGCGTGTTATCCCGGCAGCCGTTGAGGACGACGACGAGCTGGAATCGGCCGGGGTAATGGTCCCGAAAGTAAGTCGCAAAGTCGCGCAGCACCGGCTCGATGCGTTTCTCTTCGTTGTAGGCCGGAATCAGGAGCAACAAGCTCGGAGCGCTCTGAGTCACACGGGGTGATTAGCAGAGCGCAGGGGGGCTTGCCAACCGTCGAGTGCCGGGAGAGTGCGAGGCGAGAAGGGAAGAGGTATGAGGTATGAGGTATGAAGGTTCAGCCCGAACGCCCTCCCCTTCTCTTTTCATACCTCTTCCCTCATCTCACCTTTCCGTCAGCCGCCGATCTGCGGAGTTGTAGTCGAGCAATTCCACACTTTGCAAAGTGTGAGAGTCCGCACGTTCAATTGCCGGGGCCTGCGTTGAGCCGTTGCTTCTGGCGCTGGTCGAGAAGCTGGAGTTCCTGTTTGAGCGCGTGGAGAGAATAGGTGTTGGCGATGACGATGGCGGACATCGCCGCCAGCAGGGCGAGGATGACGAGCACGGCGCAGCCGCGGCGATTCTGTCGCCGCGATACGGAATGGAACCGGGCTTCGGGTAACTTCATGGCCTTCGTGCGCTCCTCGCAACGGCTTGAAAACTGAACAGTGGCCGCACTCGGGCGACTTTCTGTCCGCCCTTCAACTCGACGTCCCAGTGCCACACCGCCACGCGCTGGCGGCGCTCCTCGAAGATGCGGGAACTGGCCGCTCGCGGCAGACACTCCACCCAGTTGGTGTTGGGCAGCGCCTGCCGCAAGACCCCGCCGGCGCGAAAGGTGTAGGTCACTTCTCCCGCGCCGCTGGCCAGGCGGAGTCGCGATTCCTCACCGACTGTTTCGAGTTGCGGTGGCCGGGCGGACGCACGCACGTCCGCGCGCCATCGTTCGCCGGCTTGCAACGCACGAACAATCCCCGCCGCGTTGCGCGAAAGGTCACGGGAGCGCTCCAAGGCCCGGTAGAAAGCGGCAAATGCCATCGTCAGAATCACCGCCAGCAAGCCGATGTAGGCCAGACAGTCGACCAGCGCGATGCCCCGCTGGGAGTCGAGGGTCGCTGCGACCGTGAAGTCGCGGGGCGGGGACATTGGGCGTCGGGCGTTGAGTCCGACTTCTTGCTCGTCTGAACATGCAGTCCGCGATCTCACGGTCGCAGCTACGGTAAGCACATAGGCTCTCGACTGGGTTCTCATCGCACTTTCACCTCACGGGCCACGATCCCGCCGGCGCCGCCTGCTCTGGGAATCCACTCGAGCCGCACGCGAGCCTCGTCGAGCGTCAACAGGAAATCGCCCGGCGGCAGGTTCGTCGCGGCGGCGGCGCGAACGGCGTAGCTTTGTTTGCCGGGACGGAATGCGCGCCATTCACCCGCGGCCAGCGCCTCGACCTCGCCGTCCACGATTTCCATCGCAACGGCTTTGTAATAATGGGCGCGGCAAGTGCGCGTCTCCTGCTGAAACGTGAACGCCAGCGGAATCATCACCGCAACCAGGATGCCCAACGCCACGACCGCCTCGGTGAGAAGTGCTCCTGCCCGCGCGCGCCCGCCGTGATGTCGTCGGACTTTCATAACGCGGCCTCGTCCAGAATAGCGAGCAGCATGCGAAACAATCCGACTGCCACAAGGCTGACCATCACTCCGTTCAGCAGGACGAACCCGGTCGTGACGAGTTGCGACGCGGTCTGCTGCTGCTGAAACGCCTTCGCCGCCAGCGCCTCGTGCCACCCCTCGAGCGCGGCGGCAAAGCTGCCGCCGGGCGCGGCGGCGTTGCGCAGCCGCCAGGCGAACTCGCCGCCAGCATCGAGCCGGCGCGCGGCCTCCGGCAATCTGGCGCCCTGTTGAAGATCGACGCCTGCGCGATCGGCCCGCTCGAGAAAGCCCGCATTGGCGGCGCATTCGGCGCCCAGCCGCAACGCCCGGGCTTCCGGCACGCCGGCGTCGAGCAGCAGCGAGAGCATCGTCGAGAAATCGCGCTGCATTCGTTTGCGGCGCCAGGGCAGCAGGAACTCGACACGATCCGGCAAGGCCAGGTTACCGAGCCAGAACAGGAGCCAGGCAGCGGCGATGAACCACGCCACCGCGATACTCCCGTCGAATAGCGCGCCGGACCACGCAGGGGTGTCCGAGGCCATGTCCCTGGCGACATCCTTGAGTTTTGGAAACACCCACACGGCAAGCACCCCGAGCACCAGCGGCCCGAGTGGGGAGACGAACATCAGCACGACGAGGTTGTTCGAGATGCTCTGCGTCTCGCCTCGCGCGCCGTTGAGTGTGGCCCGGCAGGCAGGCAGCACTTTGCGCAACTCGCCGAGTTCCTCGCCCACGCGGAGCATCGCCCGCACCGGCCGCGGAAGGAACTTAGGCACGGTGTCGAGCGCCGCGCTCAAGCGCCTTCCGCTCTGCACAGCTTCGGCAAGCGCCGGAAAATACCGGCCCAGTTCCTCCAGGCCCACGCGCGCGTCGGCCAATGAGCGGATCGTTTGCTCCGGCGAGCGGCCTTGTTGGAGGCCGAGTTCGAGCAGGCTCAGAAAGCAGCGCGCCCGCTCCTCGCGGTTCAGCGTGGAACTCAGCCACAGCCAGCCACACCAGACGAGCGCCAGCGGCACGAGGGCGAGGATTAGATACAGGAACCCGATCAGCAGTGGCCTAATGAGATCGTCAGAATCCATGCGGAGGATGATTCACGGTTACTCGCCCATTTCGTCGATATTCACCAGCGAGCCCATCAGCCCGGCGAACATGCGCGCCATCGGCAACACCTGCGTGAGGATCAAAAGCCCAAGCCCCATGACGCTCACCGGCAGCGCCGCGTAAAGCAGCACCTCGGTTCGGTGCCGCGCCCGGTCGAAATAAATCTTCGCCGCCTGACGGAACCCGCCTGCCCAGTCTTCGCCGCTTCCGGCGACCAGCCAGACGAACAACGGCGGCACGATCCTTCCGCCTCCGGCCAGCTCGGAAAAGTTTTTGTGGCCGGCTGCGAGGCGGGCCTTCCACTGCGCCAGTTCGGGAGCCGCGGGTGAGCCGGTTTCGAGTTGTTGGAGGAGCGTCAGCGCCTGATCGAGAGTGCAGCCTTTCTCCAGCATGAGCGCCAGCGCGGAGGCCAGGTGCGAAAGACCCGCTTCCTTGAATCCGGGAAACCGCCAGCGCAGTTCGCGCCGCCATTTCGGCACGGCGATCATCAGCGAGGCGGCGCCGCAAAGCAACGCGATGACGGCGACGGGCATCCAAAGGTTGAGCAGCAGCCCGAAAGCATTCGGCAACCCGGACTGGCCGGGCAAGACGCCCTGGGAGACATCCGTCGCCACCTCCAGCGTCAGCCGCTGATAGATCACCGCCACAATCACCGAGACCGCGAGCGCCGTGGCCAGCACGATGAACGGATACACGAGCAATCCCTTCAACCGCGTCCAGGTCAGGTGCGCCCGATGGTAGTAGTCGGCCAGCAGGGTGAGCACGCCAGGCAGGTCGTTGCTCTTCGCGCCGACCTGAAGCATCGCGCTGTAGAACGCGGGCAGCCGGCGCGCGGCCAGCGCGTCGCGCAGCGGCGTGCCCTTCGCCAAATCAGCCTCGAGGGCTTGCAGTTCCGCCCGCAGCGGGCCGCGTTGCATCTCGGCGCAAAGCTGTCGAAGCGCCCCTTCGAGCGGCACGCCGCCCTTGAGCATGCCGGCCAGTTGCTGGTTGGCGAAGGCCAGTTCGTCGTGGTTCATGGGCTGCGTTGAATCGTTACCGGGCCAGGATTCGCTCGATCTCGGGCGGGTTCGTAACGCCGCATGCGACCAATTGGCTCGCGGCCAATTCGAGCGGCAGCAGGGGCTGGATGGCGCCGGCGCCGCGCTCACGGATGCCGCGGCGCGCCGGAGCGTCCACACGGAACCATTCCACGACCGGTGCACGACCCTTGTGGCCGGTGTGAAGACAGTCCCCGCAACCCGTGCCGGCGCACGCGCGGCAAATTCGCCGAAGCAATCGCTGGTTCAGAATCAACTCCAGCGCGCTCAACGCCGCCGAGTGGTCCGGACAGAGCACCTGCATCCGTTCCCACACCCCGGCGCACGAGCCGGCGTGCAGCGTGGAAATCATCAAGTGCCCGGTCAGCGCGGCGCGCACGGCGATGGCGGCGCTTTCCTCGTCGCGAATCTCGCCCACCACGAGCACCTGCGGATCCTGCCGCAACAGGTGGCGGGCGGCCGCGGCGAACGTAAGCCCTCGCGCCTCGTTCACCTCGGTCTGCATGACGCCCGGGATGATCTGCTCCACAGGATCCTCGATCGTAATGACATGCCGCCTGCCGTGGGCGGCCAGCGCGGCCAGGCAGGCGTGAATCGTCGTCGTTTTTCCGCTGCCGGCAGGGCCGGTCAGCAGGAGCAACCCGGCGCTCAACCTTAGAAACCGCTCCAATTCGGCTTCGGCGCCCTCGGGGAAGCCCAGTTCGGAGAGTTGCCGTGTGCTTGCGGCGCCGAAGAGACGCAGCACAATCTTCTCACCGGTCACGGTCGGATAGGTCGAGACCCGCAAGTCACTGCGCGAGCCTGCGTCGGCGCGGTCGATGCGGCCGTCTTGCGGGAGCGATTCCTGGTAGGTCTTGAGACGGGCCAGGAACTTGATTCGGCCAAAGAGGCGCTCGGCGATTTCATCGGGCACGGGAGCGATGGGCGTCATCACGCCGTCAAGCCGGAACGATATCGCCGCGGACGCGCCGAGCCTCTGGAGATGGATGTCGCTGGCGCCGGCGGTCTCGGCCTGGCGCACGAGGTCTTCGAGGAACCGCGGCGCATCAGTAGCGGCGGTCAGAGCGGGGCGCATTGAGTCCGATTGCATCGCAACGAGGGTGAGACAAGCCGGGAAGCAAAACGTCACGCCGGGAAGGGAATCGTCACGCGGAGAAGTGAGGGCGTCGGCAAGTCATTGACCGCTCATCGCGGCCAGGAACGGGAGTGCAAGGACTGCGAGCGCCGGCATCCTGCCGGCGAGGCTCAGCCAGCGAGGGATCGCGCCGCCGGGACCGCCGGCATCCTTGCCGGCGAGTGCCCTGCGAACACACGCTGGAAAGGATGCCGACGCTCCCAGTGGCGTCTCAACGCTTCAACCCTTCGACCACTTCCCGCCCCGGCGCAGGTGGCGTAGCGGCTTCCTCGTCCAGTTCCACATAGCCCGGCGCCCGATAGCGGCGGCGTTGATACCACGAAATGGCGACGAGATCGTAGAGGCCCCGCCCGAGCCGGTTCCAGACGCCGTATTTCGACACGCCCGCCCGGCGCGGGCGGTGGTTCACAGGCACTTCGAGCGTCTTGAAACCGCCGCCGTGCACAAGCACCGGCAGGAACCGGTGCAGGCCATTGAATGGAAACACGCCCGCCAGCGCCTCGCGTTTGAAGGCTCGAATGGCGCAGCCGGTGTCGCGGAAGTCCACGCCGAGCGCCCGGCGCCGCGCCCAGCGGGCAATTCGGGAGGAGACTTTTCGCAGCCAGGTGTCCCGTCGGTCGAGCCTCATGCCGCTGACAAAATCGACGCGCTTCAATTCGGCGATCATCTTCGGCAGATCTGCGGGGTCATTCTGCAAATCGCCATCGAGGGTGCAGAGCACCGGGCTGGTCGTGGCCTGGAGGCCGGTCCAGACGGCAGCGCTCTGGCCGGCGTTGCGCTTATGGCGCAGGCCGCGCACCCGGGGCTCGGCCCGGCGCGCCTCGGCGATACGCCGCCAGGTGTCGTCCGTGCTCGAGTCGTCCACCAACACCAGTTCCCAATGTGGCGTGACAGAGTTCAGCGCCTCGGCAACTTCGCGCACCAACGGCGCGACGTTGTCGGCCTCGTCGTAAACGGGGACGATGACTGAGATTTCAGCGGGCACGGCGGTCACCTGCCACGTTACAGCTAACTCGGATATTTCATACTCCACGTAGCCGCCGACGTGAGGAGGCGGATGGACCATACGGGGTAACGAATCCGCCTCCTCACGTCGGCGGCTACAGGCTGTGGGCGTTTCATGCGAGGTCTGAAATACGCGGGCTAAGGATTCGCCTCGGTGCGCAATGCCTGTTCGTAACACTCGAGGGCCTCACTGTAGCGCTCCTGCTCGTTGAACAGGCTGCCTTTGCAGAGATACGCCTGCGTGAGCGAGCCGTCCAACGCGATGGCGCGCTCGCAGCAGGCCACGGCTTCGTCGAGGCGCTTGAGGCGTTCGAGCGCCATGCCTTTGCGAAGGTGGACTTCGGCATTGTCCGGCTCCAGCGCCAGCACTTCCTCGAAACAGCTCAGCGCGCTTTCGGGCTGGCCGAGGTTCAACAGGGTTTGTCCCTTGCCGAGCAATACCTTTGTGTGGTTCGGCGCGCCAGTGGCCGCGTCGCGCAGGTTCGTGAAGGGCTTGCGCTCTCCGGCGCCGTTCGGGGCATGCTCTGCGTGCGCAGCGGTCTCCAGCTCGAGGATGCGGCCTTCAAGACGCTCGATGAGGCCGTGCAGGCGGGCCGTCTGAAGGCCGCCGCCGCCGGGGCCAATCAGGCGCGCATCGCCCGGCTCGAGCGCGGCGGAGAATTGGCCGCCGGGCAGGCCGGTCGCGATTTCCGCCAGGCGGTGCATCCCGCGCAACTGGAACAACGCCATGAACAGCAGGGTGAGGAATCCGACGCTGACGAAGATGCCCGCCAGGGTCAGCATGGTGCGGCTGGAGTGCCGCATGGATTCCATCTGTTGTTCGCGCGATTGGAGGAGCGATTCCTCGATCAGTTTGAGGCGGGTGGCGAGCGCCTCGGAATTGGTGCGCGCGGCCAGGGCGTTCTCCATTCGGGTCTGCTCGATGGCCAGCAACGTGGCGTGAAGCTGTTCCTGAAGGTGAAGGT
>DASTLJ010000401.1:0-3373 GCA_035715125.1 Verrucomicrobiia bacterium | reverse complement strand
TATCCCGGCTCGATGTTGAACTTGGCCTGGAATTTCTGGGTAAACTCCGCGGCCGTCGGCCCGAAATCGGGCTTGAACGAGACCTGCGGCTCCCACTGGGACGGCACCGTGACTCCGACGGCCGCGTCGCCGAGCGTGGCGAAGTTCGGGCTATCAGGAGCGACCAGCAACGTCACCCACTTGAGCTCTGCCTTTTGGTCATACAGCTGCCGCGCTAAGGTGGCGCCGTCTGGATAGTGGCCGCCGCCCAGGAGTATCTCCGCTTTGGCGGACACGACCTTGTTGATGATGGGGCCGAAATCCGTCGTTTCCGGGTTGTAGGCCTCGTCGAGCACCGTCTTGAGGCCTGCTTCGGTCACGTGCCTGCGGGCGGACTGCAGCACCGCCTTGGAGAACGGATCATCCTTGTAAACGAGGGCCACCTGGGCCTTGGGATTGAGATCCTTCACAGCCAAGACCGCGCCGGCGAGATATTGATCGGCTGACGAGTAGACTTGAAACAGATTCTTGTTCCCGAGCCTGTA
Source organism: Verrucomicrobiia bacterium (assembly GCA_035715125.1). Lineage (GTDB taxonomy): Bacteria > Verrucomicrobiota > Verrucomicrobiia > Limisphaerales > JADJPG01 > DASTLJ01. The sequence goes on along the minus strand of DASTLJ010000401.1, from coordinate 2,849 downwards.
GGTCTTCTCCTCCGCCGCGCCCGTGGTCAGCATGATCTTTCCGTACTGCTCGGAAACGATCGCCGCGGTCGCCACCAAGCCCGATGAATACGGGCTGAACAGGAAATGGGCTTTATCCTGATTGATAATGCGGGTGTAGAGCTGCTGCACGCGCGCATTTGCGGATTCGTCGTCGTAGCTGACGAAGTTGACCTTGTACTTCTTGTCGCCCGCCGTGACGCCGCCCCGAGCATTGAGCTCGTCGCGCCACAACTCGAAACCCCGCATTTGCGCGATCGAATCGTTGTTGAGCTTGCCGGTCTGCGACACGGTGAAACCGATCGTCAGCGTGTCGTCGTCGGCCAGCGACGGGGCCGTGCTCAGCAAAGCCGCAATAGTGATCAGCACCAACCTGTTCGTGGTCATGGCATCCTCTCGGATTTCCCCTGATGATTGGGTTTCCGCGCAGCGATGTGCGCCCTTTTCGCCCGCCGAGGCAATCGGTTCGGCGACGGCTTCCGTTTCCTGGACTAGCTTTCACGTCCCATGGCCCGGCGCGTTGATCTCGATCAAATCGGCGTTTCAGAAAGCGCGAGCTTGATCCAAATCAAGGAAGCCCGCCGTCACCTATGAACAGTAATATCGACGACGAGGGAGTGACTGCCATGAACGCCGCCGACGTGATGGTTTCGAACGTGATTACCGTCACTCCCGAAACCTCGGTGCGGGAGGTCGCCGACGTCCTGCTCGCCAACCGGATCAGTGCCGTGCCCGTCGTCGGCAAGAATGGGGAACTGGTCGGAATCGTCAGCGAGGGCGACCTGATCCGGCGCGCCGAAACCGGCACCGAACGGCGCCGGTCCTGGTGGCTCGAGCTGTTGACCGGGGCTACGCCGCTTGCCGCGGAGTACGTGAAGTCGCATGCGCGCAAGGTTGCCGACATCATGACCCACAGGGTCATCACCGCAGCCCCGGACACGCCGTTGCGGACCATCGCGGAGTTGCTGGAAAAGAACTCCATCAAGCGCGTTCCCATCGTGAAGAACCGGAAGGTGATCGGGATCGTGAGCCGCGCGAACCTCGTCCAAGCCCTGGCAAGCCGCTGGAAGGAGAGGGAGGCGCAGCCCGCCGCCAACGACCTGACGATCCGCGAAGAGGTGATGGCGCGGCTCGATGCGGAGCCGTGGACCAGATTCACGCCGTTCAATGTCATCGTCCATGACGGGACCGTGGATCTCTGGGGTATCGTCGATTCCGAGACGGCAAAGCAGGCGGTTCGCGTCGTAGCCGAGGTGACGCCGGGCGTACTCGGGGTCAACGACAACCTGGTCGTGAAACCAATTTTATTTGGCGCGTGATCGCTTCAGGGCAGCGGCTAAGCGTTTTGCCAACCGCGTCGTGCCCGGCCTCGTGCCGGGCAACGGCGTCTTAATTGACAGGCTCAAAATTCACGAGCGGATGGCCCGGTCAACGTGGCGATCGCCCTGGTACAGGCCGGTCGTTGGCTGAGCAGTCGCGGCGCATGCAGCTCATGCGGCTCAATTGTCGAGGGCGCCTTCGCGGATCCATGCGCGGATGTCATTGCGGTCGCAGGTGGACAATTTCTTCTTTCCATGCGGCATGCGCAGGTCCGGCGATGCACGCCAATCCAGCAACCACATCAGATTGCTGCTGTCGGGATCCTTTGGAATGACCATCTTGCCGAATTTGGTGCCCTTCATGAGCCCCTCATACGAGGTGAGGTCGAGACCGCTTTTTTCGTATCCCTCGCCGCTCGGCTGATGGCAGCCGGCGCATCGCCCCCGGAAGATCGGGAGAATGTCTTCTGAGAAACTTATTTTCGGCCCGGCCGCGCATGCTGTGCTCATCGGCGTTGCTATCCCTGCGGCGATTGCCGCCACAACCGCAAGCGCCGCCGCTGCTCCCACGAAACGCCTCTTGCTTTTTGTCATTGGGCTCTCCCTGTCCGACGTTGCCCGAATCAGCGCTGGGTCGATTCAATGATACCGGGTGGACTGTAATGATATCTTCTTTCTTGTTCTGGAAATTGATTTAGCACAAAGGCTCGACCTCCTTCCGCAAGCCGAGCCTCTAGCCCGCATGGGGCTCGAACCGGACTGGTGCGAGCCGCTCTCCGTCTCATTCAAACAAGGAACAAGGCGCCAGGCAACTCACCACCGGGCCGACCCGGTGGCGCTATAGTGCCCCCAAGTCAAACAGGCGCCGTACCAATTGGGGAACTCGTTCGCGGGGTAGCGCGGAAGGGCGCCTTCGAACGTACCGAAACCGAGGCTCGATCCCGGTCCCGAGCCCCAGCCGAAACCGCGGCGGGCGTTATCGTCGTAAAAGGTGCTGCAATCCTGCACCGGCACCGCCGGCGCGGCGGCGGCTACCGCTGCGACCGGCCGCCCACGTGCATTCGCCGCGTTTGCGTCGCCGGCGAGGCAAACGGCTGCGACCCAAGCGGTCGCGAATACGACTTTGCCAATCATCCTTCGCTCCTCGTTCGGGCCGTGACGGCTACCACTTGACAGCGACCGACGCCGCGATGACCTGGGCCGTGTAGTTGGGGTTGAACGCCGCCAGGAACAGGGACCGGTTGGCGCCCGTCAGTTCCGTCGTGTCCGGGGTCGGCACGTAGGGCGTCACGTTGTCGGTCGCCCAGTTCGTGTTGTGATTCCTTTCCGCCGTGTACCGCACCTTGACGACGACGTCGCCGGTCCAGCCCATCCCCCGCACCACCGCGGGATCCACGTAATAGCGGCCGATGACGTTGAACCGCTGGAAGGTGTTGCGCTCGGTCGGGAACTGCCCGAAATTGAGGCTCGCCGGATCGACGAGCTGCAGCGTTGCGCCGGTTCCGACCGTGG
>DASTLJ010000400.1:0-18426 GCA_035715125.1 Verrucomicrobiia bacterium | reverse complement strand
AAGTTAAACCCGCCGGAGGAACCAGGCTCGGGCGCAGCTCGAATTCGCCAGCGAAGTAGGGCAGGCGTCTCGCCTGTCCAGCGCCGTAGGCGCGACCCTGTTTGGCCGCTTTGCGGCCAGGGCAGGCGAGACGCCCGCCCTACGTTCGTGCTCACTAGAAGTAAAACTTGAACCCCGCCGTGAACGTGCGCTCGCGCGGCAGCTCGCTGTAAAGCGTGAGCGGGTTCAGGCGGTAGTCGGTATCGGTGAGGTTCAGCAGCCCCACGCGGGCTTCGGCGCGGCGTTGCCAGAACCGGTAGCCCGCCACGATGTGGAACTGCCAAAAGTCGTCGCCCTGCTCGTCCGGCGCGTAATCGCGATTGGATTGTTGCGACCACACCGCGTCGAAGCGCGCAAAAAAGCCGCAGCGATGCGTGTAGGCCGTGAACAGGTCGAGCTGATGCAACGTGGCCTCCACGTCCTGGTTCAGGCCCGCTGTGCCACTCAGGCCGCGCAGTTGCCCGCGGAAGCCGCCATCGCGGTCGGCGTCCGTGAGCTTGTAACGGGCGCCCAGGGCCCAGTCATTGCCCACGAGCTGGTTCAGCGCCACGATGAGCGACCTCTCGCGGTACTCGATTTTTTCGCGGTCGCTGGAGGCCGAATCGGCAACCGGCGGGGGGATGGGTCCCACGCTGCTGTTGGTCAGCACGCCCACGGTGCGCGTGGCGTCGGAAGTGAGGTATTGGCCTTCGACCGTCAGGTAGGTGCGCGTGGGACGGTAAACCTGATCCCAGCCGACGCCCCACGTTTCGAAGCGCGTGCCCGGCACCAGTCCGACGACCGACTCGGGCACGAGGCTGCGGAAGGCCTGATTGAAGCCTCCGACCTGCACGGGTTCCAGCCGCACGCTCTGGTCGAAGAACACGCCGCCCAGCGAGCGCGTCCAAGCCGCCCGCAGGCGCGTGTCCGGAAGCGGTTCCCAGACGATGCCGACCTTCGGCGAGACCTGATCCTTCGTGTTTTGGCTGTCCTGGATCGGCGGCAAGTCGATGTTATCCGGGTAATTCAGCCGGTCATAGCTCACGCCAGCAGAGAGGCGCAAGTTGTCGAGGATTTTCCAGTGCTCGTACGCATAAATGCTGAAGCGGTCGAGGTCCGTCTCAGCGCTGGTATTGACGCGCGTGATGCCGGACGGGCCGACGCCGGGATCGCGAGTGAGCCGCGCGTCGGTGTCCGACCAGGCAGCCTGGTAGCGCACGCCTGCGACGATGGTGTGCTTCGGAAGCTGAAAGATGTGCTGGAGTTCGCCGGAGTAGGCTTCGAGTTCGCTCTCGTAGTCGAGAGCGAACAACCCTGGGTTTCGGTAAGTGTTGGTGTAAGCACCCCCGAGCAAGATGGCGCGGCGATTCCAATTCAGCCCGCCTGCCGACGGTTCGTCAATGTCGAGTGTGTCGTCGAATCGGCCAAACAACGCCAGCGTGTGGCTGGACGGCGACCACTCGCGATGATATCCGACGAGCAGCGTCGGCTTCTGAGTTTCATTCACCCGAACCGTGCGGCTGGCGCTGCGCTGGTCGTAATACTGCGCGACATCGCCGGATTCCGAGTCGAAGTAGCCGACCTGGAGGAACAGCCCGTCCTTCTCGGTGAGTTGGTGCTTGATCCGCGCGGACAGGTCGAGCTGTTCGAGGTCGTTGTTCGGACGCTGGCCATTCTCCGTGCGGTAGAAGACGTCGAGGGAGTAACTCGAGCGGCCGTTGCCGAAGACGCCATATTGCGACCCGCGCTGCACCCAATCGCCGCTGCTGAAATACTCCGTGCCCGAAAAAAGCCCGAAGTAGTCGCCCTCGAAGAAGCGGGTGTATTCCTGGTAGGAAACGTTGGGCGAGAGCGTGCCGCCGTTGGCCGGTCCGAGCAGGTCGGCCACGAGCAACTCGCTGTACCACGGCGTCTCGTAGCGAAGGTTGATGAGCTTGGGGTCGCGCAACGCGTTGTAGCTCTCCGAGAGGAACAGGTGCGCGGAAGAGTTCGCGTAATCGGCGTTCACCGCGGCGGCGGCCTCCTGCACGCTGCGGTCGAACAGCCCGGCGTCGCGGTACATCGAGGCCAGGTTCGCGCTGCGCACGGAGATGTCTTGATCGAGCTGTTCGCGCGAGCGGAAGAGGCTTCGGTTGTCGTTCAACTCCTTGGCCTTCTCCAGCCGGGTGACGGCTTCGTTCGGACGATTATTCTGTTGCGCGAGCAGCGCGCCGTAAAACCAGGCGGTCGGATCGTTTGGGTCGAGCTGCCGGGCCAGTGCCAGCTCCTGTTCGGCGTGCGTGCGGTCGCCGGTATAGCTCCATGCCTTGCCCAGATAGCTGCGGAACAAAGCACGCAACGGCTCAACGGTCGCCGCGACCTGAAGATCGTCGCGGCCCGCCTTGCCCTGGCCTCGGCGGATCTTCGTCAACCCGCGGCCCAGCCAGCCGTTGCCGAGCCCGCCGTCGGCGGCGATGGCCTGATCGAAGAAGCCCATCGCCTCGGCGGTGCGCCCGCGCGCGGCGAGGACGAATCCGTTCAACGCCAGTCCCTGGGCGTTGCGGGGCGAAAGCTTCAGCCCTTGGTTCAACGCCTCCAGCGCCTCCTTCGTATGGCCATTCCCAAACTCCAGTTCCCCCACGCGGATGTGCGCCGCGCCGAAGTTGGGCGATTTCCTGGCCGCCTCGTATGCCGCCGCGAGCGCCTCGGGCAATTTGGAACGTGACTGCTCGTAGTAAGACCTCGCCAGCCACTCGCTGCCCGAACCCGGCTCGGCCAGCGAGGAGAGCGTCTGATGCTTCACCGCCGCGATGACTTCGCGAACGGCTCTCGCAGCGGGCGACGGATTCTGAAGGCCCTTGAGCGATGCTTCCACCTGCGCCGCCTGGCCGGCGGCGAGCAGCAACGCCGCTTGCAGGCCCCGCTCCGCATCGCTCGCCGGCTGCCGGTTCTCCGGATAGGCCCCGAGCGCGCCGAGCAAGTCACCCTCCCGATACGCTTTGAGCGCGCCGGAAAACGTCTCCTTCTCCTGCGTGCTGAGGCCCAGCTCGTCGGGATCGACCACGGCCGGGTAGTAGAGCGTCCATTGGATGACGTTGGTGGCGTCGAGCAGCGGCGCCTTTTTGGGCGGCTGGCCGGGGTCGACCGTGCCTTGCTCGCCGCTCCGAAGTGTTTCGTTGACCTGGGCGGCGGCGAGCAGCACTTCGCCGTCGATGAGCGAAACGACTGTGCGGCCGTTCTCCTCGACGGCCAGATTGAACTCGGTGCCGCGAATGGCGCCTGAAGCGACGGGTGTGCGGAACTGGATTTCCTCCGGCTTCTCGCGGCTGAGGAAATAGGTGGCGCCGGATTTGAGTTCGAGCTGCGGTTTCGCTTTGGCCTTGTCGGGCGGCTGAAGTTCCAGGCTCGTCAGCTCGTCCACGCGCACGACACTCAGGTCCGACCAGCGGAGTGTCGCGCGGCTGCGCAAGCCGGTGCGGAGCCGGTCGCCGATATTCAGGACCATGTTCGTCGGCGCGGGCGTGAACTGCGGGGAGCCCTTGCGCGCAACGTCCACCTTGCCTTCCCTTGAGAGGAGGATGCAGGTGAGCGGAGCAGCCCCCGAAGCAGATTCGGCGGCGCACGCGGCGTCGTCGAGCCAGCAGGCGCCAAGTGCGCCGGCCAGCGCGAGCAGGATTGGAAAATGAGTTCGAGTTCGCGGAATTCGGGAACGGTCCATAATCACGCCCGCACGGGCAGCGAGCGCGATAGCGTTCGGGTTGCCGGCCGCGAGTCGAGGGGTTGTATGTCAGGCGGGCGCGAAAGGCAAGGTGGAAGGGGACTGCAATACTCGCGGAGCGCCTGGCAACGTGGCGATCAGGGAGGCACTAGCGCGAGCGAGGGCGCGCTGGCGCTATTTCCGAAGGTTGCCGTTTGCTCCCATAAACGAAAGCGATGACCAATCCAGTGACACCACTGGCACCGATGAAACTTTGGTTGTACTCGCGCAGGATGTCGGGGCTGGGCAGCGGCCCCTTGAACTGGATGCTGGTGTGTGATTCCTCAACTACAACGCCTCGCGTCTGTTGCTTAGCGGGAGGTTTGCCTTGTGGACCGTTCATCGTCGAACCGACCAATCGCTCTCGAAAAGTCTTCACCCAGCCTTAGCATGTCGCTACGGAGTCCCTCAAGAGGCGAGGAAGGAAGCCGACGATGCACACGGACCAAGCCACTTTCTCCGTGCTGGGGCACGAGAACGAGCACAGAGCCGACTCCTGAGCAAAAATTCGCGAATAACTGTTTCACACGCTGCTAAACCGTAATGAAACCCGTCTCATTTGGCAAACAGAATTGTGAATAATTAGAACATGCGAGGGCGCCCCGCGGGGGTTGCAACGCGGCGCGCTTCCGCTCAAGAATCCCGCCGCGTGACAACTAGTCAGCGGCCGGCTGCCGCCAATCCTATTACTCGCCCTTGCGCGGAATGCAGATAAAATGAGCCTCCATATCCGGCACGCGACACTGGCTGATTACGAGGCGATTCATCGAATCCACTCGACTCCGAGGGCGACGGCGGGATCGCTTCAGCTTCCCTACGCTTCGCCCGAAGTCTGGCGCAAGCGGCTCGCCGAGCCGGAGCCGGGCCTCGTCCTTCTGCTCGCCTGCCACGAGGCCGAGCCGGTGGGCGTCCTCGGCCTGCACACCAACACCGCCCAGGCACGCCGCCGGCACAGCGCGTGGCTGGGAATGGTCGTGCGCGATGACTGGCAGGGCAAGGGTGTCGGCACCGCGCTGATGAAAGCCGCCCTCGATCTGGCCGACAACTGGCTGAACCTCGAGCGGCTCGATCTGACCGTTTACACCGACAACGAGCCTGCCCTGCGGCTCTACCGCAAATTCGGATTCGCGATCGAAGGCACTCACCGCCGCTACGCCTTTCGGGACGGCCAGTACGTCGACGCCCACACGATGGCCCGGCTTCATCCCGCCCGCGCCGCCGGCCCGCCATGAACCTGCCGAACCAACTGACGGTTTCGCGCTTCGTGCTGACCGCGGCGTTTCTGGCCGCGTTGTTCATCGAGTTCCGCTTCAACACCACCGTCGCGCTCGCGCTGTTCGTCGCCGCGGGCATCACCGACTGGATGGACGGCGCCATCGCGCGCCGCCGCAACCTCATTACGAATTTCGGCAAGCTGATGGATCCGCTCGCTGACAAAATCCTGACCTGTTGTGCGTTCATCGCGTTTGTCGGGCGGGACTACATGCCGGCGTGGATGGCTGCGCTCATCGTTTCGCGGGAACTGGCGATCACGGGCCTGCGCCTGCTGGCCGCGTCGAAAAACGTCGTGCTTGCCGCCGAGGGCTGCGGCAAGCACAAGACCATCTGGCAGATGATTACCATCATCGCCGTGCTCGTGAAGGTGAGCTATGGCGATTGGGGAATTGTGGGACGCGCCATTTTCGGCTGGGAACTGTTCGGGCGCGCGTGGGTGGCGCCGTTCGCAACGTTTTCGCTTTGGCTGACGGTGGCGCTCACGTGTTTCAGCGGCGGGTTTTACTTGTGGCGCAATCGCCAATTGTATCTCAGCGATATGTAAGGAAGATTGTCTCCCGCCAGCCGCTCAGGCAACTTTTCCTCGATGCCGATGCCGGAAGCCCTGTCGCCAATCCTCGCCGGAATTTCCGTCGGCTGGATTGTCCTTCTGATCGCCCTGGTGATCCTGATCCTGTTCGGCGCGTGGCGATTGCCGGACATCACTCGGGCGGCGGCTGCCGGGGATCGGAAGGAATTAGGCGAAGTGCTCTCGGAAACTGGCGCCGCGCTCGTCGTCTGCATCGCGCAAGGATTTGGCATCGGGCGCGTGCGAGTGGCACCGGGAACTTTTGGGTCTTTGCTCGGGCTTCTCTGGTTCGTGTTGCTGGTGGCCAGCGGAGAATTCTGGGTGTACATCGCGGGCACTTTCGGCGGCCTGGCGGTGTCCATCCTGGTCTGCGGCATCGCGGAGAAGATCCTCGAAGAGAAGGACCCCGGCTCGGTCGTCTTCGATGAAATCGCGGCGGTCCCGGTCTGCTTTCTGCCGTGGGTGACCCTCGGCAGCCTGAAGCTCCAAGGCCTTCCGCCGATTGAACAATTCTTCACCTCGCGCGCGTGGATAATGACCGGAACGATCTTCGTGTTGTTCCGAGCGGTCGACGTGCTCAAGCCCTGGCCAATCCGCCAGAGCCAGAAACTGCCCGGCGGCTGGGGCGTGACGATGGATGATTTGCTGGCCGCCGTGGTCGTGGGATTGGCCAGCCTGCTGTTCGTAAGGTAGCGAAATTGCGAGGCGGGCGTGAAATGCTTTCGCGTTTGTTTGGGCAATTTGGGGCGGCGTTTGCCGTCTCCCGGAGGGAGATTTGAGAATAGCCCGGCAGTTCACTGTCGGGATCAAATTCGACATCCTTCGAGTCCCGAAGGGACGGCTGAATCCATGGAATGTGTTGCGGCTGTTCAAGCCTGCCGTTCACGTGGCATAAACTCAGCCGTCCCTTCGGGACGCGAGGACCTCCTTCCACAGTCCCACCCTTGAAAGGGTGGGCTATTCTCTTTTCTCCCTACGGGAGACACCGGACGAAGCTCCTGCGCTTACTAAGTAACTAAGTAACGGGGCGCTGAAAAATGTCCAAACTCCAGGGTTCACCCGGGTTCGGCCACCAGGTCATAATCGGTATGGCCGATGATGCGGACGCGGGCGAATTCGCCCAGGGGCAGCTTGCCGCGAACATGAACCCGGCCGTCGATGTCGGGCGCGTCGGCTTCGGCGCGGGCCAGAGTGAAGTTCCGAGTTCCGGGTTCCGAGTTCCGAGTTTCGAGTTCGCGGAGCAGGCCGTGTTCCCACGAAAATACGCTGGCACGGTCGAGTTGTTTTGCGCTGGCCCGCCCCTCGACGAGCACCTTGAGCGTGCGACCGACAACGGATTCGCTCACGGCGCGGGCAACTTTCTGCTGCTCGGCCATCGCGCGGGCGCGGCGCTTTTTCTTCACGCGGTCCGGGATTTGGCCTGCCATCCCGCCGGCGCGAGTTCCGTCTTCCTTCGAGTAAGTGAAAACGCCGAGCCGCTCGAACTTCGTCTCGCGGATGAAATCGAGCAATGTCTCGAAGCACTCTTCGCTTTCACCGGGGAACCCGACGATGAACGTGGTGCGCAGCGCGATGCCGGGAACACCGGCGCGGAGCCTCTGGATGAGGTCGCGGATGTATTGGCCGCTGGTCTCACGGCGCATCCGTTCGAGCATGTTGTCGTGGATGTGCTGGAGCGGCATGTCCACGTAGCGGGCGACCTTCGGGCAGTCGGCGAGGGTCTGGATGAGTTCGTCGGTCCAATGGGCGGGGTGCGTGTAGAGGAGCCGGATCCAGAACTCGCCGGGCAGTGCGTTGAGTTCGCGCAGGAGCGTGCAAAGCGTCGTGGCGGCCGCGGGTAGAGCGCGGGCGGCGGCGATGAACTTTTCGGGCGAGGCGATGTTGCGGCTGTGGTTGGGGCGGAGATCGAGCCCGTAATAAGTGCTGTCCTGGGAAATCAAGTTTAGTTCCTTCACGCCGTCGGCCAGGAGTTGCCTCGCCTCGGCCACGATGTCGCTTTGCGCGCGGCTGCGATGGCTGCCGCGCATCCGTGGGATGATGCAGAAGCTGCACGGGTGGTTGCAGCCTTCGGCGATTTTCACGTACGCGAAATGCCGCGGCGTGAGCCGGAAACGCGGTGTGCCGAAGTCGGGGATGAATGTGGGGCGGGGGGTGACGGTGACAATTGGCGATTGGCGATTGCCGATTGGCGATTGCCGAGCGTGAGCGGCGACCGCTTCTATCTTCCCGATCGTTTCGGGGCCGCGCAGGGCTGCGGAGGCTTCGGCATTCGTCGATGGGCTGGCCTGGTCGAGTTGAGCGAGTCGGGCGGCCAGCTCCGATTTTGGTTTCTGAATTCTGAATTCTGAATTTCCTTCCAGGCGTTGACGCCGGTTTGCGAGCGCGTCGCGGACGACGGCGCCGACTTGCGCGACCTGGTCGATGCCCATGAAGGCATCGACCTCGGGCATGAGCCTGGGCAGGTCCTCCCGAAATCGTTGCGGGAGGCAGCCGGCCACGATGAGCGCCTGGCCGCGGTTGCGGGCCTCGCGGACCTCCGCGGATTCGAGGATGGTGTCCACGCTTTCCTCCTGCGCCGCGTCGATGAACGAGCAGGTGTTGACGATCACGGCGTCCGCGGCGGCGGAGTCGTTGGTAATTTCGACGCCCTCCTTGAGGAGCGAGCCGAGCATGATCTCGGCATCGACGAGGTTCTTGGCGCAGCCGAGCGAAATAAGCCCGACCCGGAGCGGCGCGTTGGACGACGAAGTCGACATTCAGGAAACGAAGAAGCTAGGCCAACGCAGGGCAGTATGGCAATGCCGGAAACAGGCGCTTAACGCTTGGGCGTCGGGAGCGGCAGCCTTTCGCCGGAGCTTCCCTTGGGCGGCTGATAGAGGCCGGGGCCGAGATCCTTCAACGGCCTGGCAGGCTTGCGTGTGTGGCTGCGGATCATGAACACGGCCAGGATGAGGAATAGGAGCAACGCAACGAGCGCGACGGCAATGCGCCAGTTCATCCGCGAGAACCAGAGGGTCAAGTAGTCGAGAATGCCGCGGGGGCGCTTGGTCAGCGGCGGCAGCTCGCGGAATTTGTCGCTCTGGCCCAGTTCGGCCTCGAGGTCTGCCAGCAACTGCGGCACGTCGAGCTTGAGCATCGAGGCATAGGTGCGGATGAATCCGCGGATGTAGACCGGCGCGGAGAAGATGTCGAAGTTCCCGGACTCGAGGGCGCGGAGGTGGTCGGTCTTGATCTTGGTAATCTCGGCCACCTGGTAAATGTCCAATTGCTGCGCCTCGCGCGCGAGGCGGAGCTGCTCGGATACGGTGACCATGCGGGCAGAGATTCTACTGGTTCGAGGCCCGCGAGGCCAGTCTCAACTTGGCCTTCGTGTGTTCCGCGATAAACTTCTCTTTGGCGGCCAGTTCCTTTTCCAGTTCGGCCACGCGCCGCTCGCGGTCGTCGAGGCGGGCCTGGAACTGGGATTGAATTTTCTCGAGGCGCTCTTCCAATTCCAGCACTTGCATTGTGCCGCTGACGTGGGAGTCGATCAGGTGGGCGCGTTGAGAATTGAGGCGCTGGAAAATCTTGTCGCGCATGAGGCGGACCAGTTGCGCCATGAGACCTTCGCGCACGGAAGCGGAGGCCTTGCGGGCGCCTCCTTCGGCGTTCCTGGCGCGTCCCTGCCAATCCGCGCTGCCGCCCTCGCCCAATTCGGCGAGCGGGGCGACAGCCGATTCCAGCGCCGCGGGGGGCTCCGGCTCCGAGGCGAAGTCAACGACCACGGCATTGGAGGCGGCACGGGGTGGGACCCACGCGCGCCGTTGCCGCCGCCAGGCGAGCCACCGGAAGGGCAATAGCAGGAGCACGAAGAGCACGAGCGCGCCGGCCACCGGCGCGGCCAGCCAGAGGAACCGTTCGTCCACCGGCAGCGCCCATTGCGGCGAGTCAGCGAGCCGGCCGGGTGGGGAGCTGAGCGGTTCCGTGGTGGCCACAATCGTTGTAGGGGCCGGCGGCGGTTGAATGGCCAATTCGTAAACCACCGGGCCGATCTCGAAGTCCTTGGACGTCGGGGATTGCGGGGCGCCGTCGAATCGGGCATTACGCGCAAAGAGTTGAGGGAACGGCATGGCCGTCGGGTCGACGGATTCGGACAACGGGTTTGCCTGGAAACCGCCTTGTTTCAGCAGATGCACAGAGTTGTCTCCCGGCCAAAGGGCCTGGCCTTCGCCCAGGTTGCCGAGGATGAGGAACGTAGCGGAGGAATTGGTCAGCGCACTCTCGAACCAGCGCGTGTGGTGAAGCACGTATTGGGAGGCAGTCTCGCGTTTGCGCGCGTTGATTTCTGCAATGCGCAGGTTGGTGCGAGCCGCCGGGGCATCCACGAACTGCGCCAGGTAGAGCCAGACCGGGTTGGTGCCGACCGTAAGCGGCACAAAGGCGAACCCGCCGGCCGAATCGATCTGCCCGGCGGATTTCCAGTCGAGCGAGCGCACGGACCCGGTCACCCTGCGTGCGAGCACGGCGGCCGGGCGCGTGACCGGCGCGTTGGACGTGCCGCGAAGCGCGGCGAACTGCGCGAACTGGAAGGTGGCCGGCTTCATCAAGCCGGCAAGTCGCTGGCAGGCGCTCCGATCGTTCACGCCCTCCAGAACGATCAGGTCGGGATCATACGCCTTGAGCACGGTCGCCATCTGACTGAGGCGCAGCGTCGCGGGATAGTTGCTTGCAGCGCCGGCTGGCGAGGCCGGAGCCTCCCCGGGTTGCCAGGTGACGATTCGCAAGGGCTGGGCCGCGGCGCTCAAGGCCAGAAGCAGGCCCGCGCAACAGCCGGATGACAGAGGCCGCATACGTTCGGCGCGCCGGGCCGGGTGTGGTCGGGTATTGCCGGGAACATCTCGAACGCCGCGACCGTCGGGGTGCGTCCTGTTCACTCCGGCGGCGGCGCGCGTGGCACGGCGGGCTCGGAGCCAGAGGCTAGGAAGGGGAAGACGGCGTGTAAAGCGCGAAGCCATTGGTTGGGCGCGAAACCGTTGGTCCAATTGCGAACAGCAGGACTTAACCACGAATGAACCCAACCGCCATCTCTCACCATGGGCTTGAGCGCACGACAGGCTGTAGCCGCCGACGTGAGGAGGCGGGGAACCAGGTAGCACTGTCCATCCGCCTCCTCACGTCGGCGGCTACGATCGTCGCGGCTCCGGCGCACTTGGCCGATTCGTGGTTGAAGCGAGTTACGCGCGAATCAGGGTGGCGCGTCCCGGCTTGCCGCCGCCTTCCCATTCCGCTATGCACGCGGGATGGAACCCAGGGAAGCGCTGGTGGCCCTGAACATGGTCGAGCACGTCGGTCCCGTGCGGCTGCGCCAGCTCCTCGATCATTTCGGCGATGCCCCGGCGATTTTGCGCGCCTCCAGGCAGCAGCTCCGGAGCGTCAGCGGCGTCGGCGAGGAAACTGCGGCGGCCATTTCCGGCTGGGAAAAGGCCGTGGATCTCGCGGCCGAACTCAAGCGCGTTCAGGAGTTCGGCTGCCAAATCTTCACGCGCGACGACCCGGAGTATCCGCCGTCGCTGCGCGAGATTTACGATCCGCCCATCGTCCTCTACGCCAAAGGCAGCCTGACGGATCGCGACCGGAACGCCGTCGCGCTCGTCGGCGCGCGGCAGACGACTTATTACGGAATCGAAGCTGCGCGCAAGCTGGGCTATCAACTGGCTTACACGGGCGTCACCGTCGTGAGCGGTGGCGCGCGGGGCATCGACACCGCGGTGCATCAGGGCGCGTTGAGCGCCAAGGGCCGCACGGTCGCCGTGCTGGGCACCGGCATCAACATCGTGTTCCCGGCGGAGAACCGGGAACTCTTCGAGCGCATCGCCGCGAACGGCGCGGTCATCACCCAATTCCCGTTCAACCGCCAGGCGGACAAGCAGTCGTTCCCGATTCGCAACCGCATCGTCGCCGGCATGACGCTCGGCACGGTCGTCGTCGAGGCCACACTCAACAGCGGCGCGCTGATCACCGCCCATTTCGCGACGGAATACGGACGGCAGGTCTTCGCCGTGCCGGGGCCAATCACCTCGCCGCGCAGCAAGGGCTGCCACGAGTTGATCAAGAAAGGCGCCAAGCTGTGCGAAAGCGTCGAGGACATCCTGAGCGAGTTTGAGTATCTCTTTCCGCCGAGCAACCGGCAGCCGGGTCCGGATTCAACCGGGGTGTTGCCGGCGCTGGAGCTTTCGGACAATGAACAAAAGGTTCTCCCCGCGGTCAGCGAATCCGAAGAGCGCAGCATCGACGAGGTGATTCGACTCAGCGGACTGCCCAGCTCGGCCGTGTCCGTGGCGCTGTTCAGCCTGGAAATGAAGCGGCTGGTGAAGCAGCTCCCGGGAAAGATCTTCCTCCGAATCCGATGAGCCAGGTCAGTGGGCCGGGATTGAAAAGTTTTCCCGCGGGCGCGGTGCTCAGTCCCGCGGAACACTGTCATTGAATTAAGAGCAAGCAAGTTTACAGGCGTCGAGATTCTTACTCTTACTCCTAATCACAGTCGCTCCAGGCGTTCACAGAGCAGGAGTGAGAGTAAGAGTAGGAGTAAGGACCCCAATCGCCCGCCAGATTCAAAGGCAGTGGTTCCGTGGAAGACAGAGAAGGGAAACCGGGACGGTTTGGTTCTCGACTCGGTTCCCCCGCGTCCCGGTTTCTGTGTTGTGGAACTCCCATCCGTGGGCCTACCCGCGCCGCGCCGAGGGTGTCACGCAGCCGGGAATTCAAGCGCGGGTCATTGCCCCGCGCGATTCCGACTCCCGCCGGGCCACTAAGAATACCGCCGGGCGTTGCCACCTGACGGCCTTCAGCGGGAATAAGAACGCAAACAGGAAAGGCGAAAAGAGCGGCGGACGCAACGCAGAGTTGTTAATAGTTTTTCCCAAGTTGTTCACAAACTTGTTCCCCTGCGCGCCTGGACCGTTGACGAGTGAGGGCCAGATGCAGGGGTTGGCCTGGAGAGTTCAGAACCGACGTAGCCGCCGACGTGAGGAGGCGGATGGACGAAAGTTGAGATCGAGTCCGCCTCCTCACGTCGGCGGCTACGGGCTGTGGTTGTTTTATGCGTCGTGGGAAACAACAAGGTTAGTTCCCCAAAAGCTTCGCGGCTTAATTTCGCGCGCCCGCGTCCTCCAGTGCCCAGCCCGGGTCGATTTCCGCGTCAAGGTTCGTTCCCTCACTGGAGACCAGCAACTTCCGTTCGGCGACAATGCCGACCATCGCGGCGTTGTCCGTGCAAAGACCCTGCTCGGCGAGGCGAAGCGAAAGGCCGGCCTGTTCGCAAGCCGTCATCAGGTCGCGGCGCAACGCGCTGTTGCACGTCACCCCGCCACTGGCGGTCACGCAGCGGACCCCGAGCCGCCGCGCAGCGCGCACGGTCTTGGTGACCAGTGTCTCGACGATGGCGGCCTGGACGCTCGCGCAAAGATCGCGAAGTCGCTGTCCGTCGCCGGACAGCCCCGGGTGTTTCTCCAGGAAATAGCGGACGGAAGTCTTCAGGCCGGCGAAGGAAAAATCATCGTTCTCCTCGCGCAACAGCGGGCGCGGGAAATCAAACGCGCCCGGGTTGCCTTCCGCGGCAAGGAGATCCATCTGCGGGCCGCCGGGATACGGCAGCCCGAGGAGCTTGGCGGTTTTGTCGAAACACTCCCCGGCCGCGTCGTCCAGCGTCGAGCCGAGCACGATGTGGTCGAATTCACCGCGCACGTGCACGAGCATGGTATGGCCTCCGCTGACGATAAGTGACACGTTTGGCTCGAGCGAAGCGAAGTCCGCCCGCGGCGGGTCCCCGACCGTCCATGGCGAATAGAGGTGCGCCTCGTGATGGTGGATGCCGAGGAATGGCCGGCGGGACGCGAACGCCATCGCCTGCGCCGCCTTGAAGCCGGTCATCAGCGCGTTGGGCAATCCGGGTCCGCGCGTCGCGGCGAAGGCGTCGAGTTGCGGTGGCGTCACACCCGCCTCGCGCAACGCGGCGTGGGCCACCGGCAGCAGGTTCCGCAAATGCTCGCGCGTGGCCAGCTCGGGGACGACGCCGCCGTATTCGGCGTGGAGCTGGATTTGCGAGGAGACGACGTTGGCGAGCACCGCGCCGTCGCGCACGACGGCGGCGCTGGTTTCATCGCAGGACGTTTCGAGGGCGAGCAGGAACATGTCTCGAAGGCTGGAGCCAGCAGCCGGGATCGAACCGGCGACCGACGGTTTACAAAACCGTTGCTCTACCGCTGAGCTATGCTGGCCCGAGGCTCGCACCGGCGGCGGGCGCCGTGTTGCCCGGCGCCCGCGCCGGTGCAAAAGATTTCTACCACACTCGTCCGGGGATGCAAGGAGTTGCAAGACAGGTTGCACGGCGCCGAGGAGCAGCAGGGCCGCGCAGCGGCCTGCGGCGCAACGTTCGCCGATATCAAGAATTGACGCCTCAACGCCTGAACGATTGTTGATTTTCAACCACTTACAAATACGGATCAGACGCTGACGCGCCGAAAAATCAAGTGGGAATATCCGGGAAGATACGGCACTGCCCGGCGGGGCGATCTGCCGGTCCGAACGCACCGCGCCGAACCGGCCAATGCGCGCGCGCTGAGCCGGCGCCTTCAAACCGTTGATGACTCTTTTCATCGTGGGCCGATTGTCGCACAAGGGGTAGGACAACGGCGGTCTAAGTTGCGCCTTCTTCGTTTCCTTCGTTTGCTTCTGTTGGTTTCCGGACCCAGTCCCGCTGGGGTGGATTGATTCACAGAAGGAAACGAAGCAAACGAAGCATCGAAGCCGAAGTCGCTCCTGAAAACCGCTGCACGGCCAGGTCTGGAGGATTCTGTCATGCACCCGCTTCGACCGTTCAACCCCCTTCCCGCTTGCCCCTCCGCCATTCCCCGCTAGCATCCTGCGTCAAGGCCATGCCCGATTGCGCCACCGATAATGTGGGGACACTCTGCGCCAGCCCGGACGAACTGCGCGCCCGCCGGGCCGATGCCGGGCAAAGCGCCTCCTCCCTCTCCACCTCAACCGAGAAGAGGGCAGGGGTGGGTCTCGAACTCTCGAACTCGCCGAGCGCGGCATCGTTTTCCAGCAACTCGCCGCGGAGGGAGGTAAGCCGGCATTCGACCCGTTCGACCTGCTATGCCATCTCGCCTTCTACCCGCCCGTGCTCACACGCCACCAGTCCGCTGGCCATATGAAGCAGCCGTATTCTCGCCCACGACGACGAATTCTGACTTCCTGTGGCCCGCTAGTACAGCGTCCCCAGTGGCCCAGCTTCTTTGTGCACGGTAGCGGATGTTTGTCAGCCTCAAACCGCAGAGCCGCGGAAATGCTTTTGATTTCGCGCCAACCGTGATAAAGGCACACATGCCTAGCAAACAATCAGTGAAACCCGCTGGACTTGGTCGAAAAAGGCCATTGCTGAACGTGGCTATCGGCAGGCTGCGCCTCGATCCCGAAAACCCGCGTCTCCCCGAAGAAGCCCAAGGTCGTAAGGAAGATGAACTTCTGAAGCACCTTTTCGAGCATTTCGATTTGGAAGAAATCGCTGCGCCGATGGCTCAAAATGGTTACTTCGACGAAGAACCGTTGGTTGCGATTCCGATCGGCTTGCCAAAGAAGTTGATTCCAAAAGCCGGAGAAAAAGAATCTATTGATTACCTTAATTTCCTACGCGATGCGCAATTCACTGTGGTTGAAGGCAATCGTCGTTTGGCCACCGCTCGAATACTGCGAGAAGATGACCTTCGACACGAGTTTCATGTTCGGAATTGGCCTGATATCTCCCAACCGGTTCGCAAAGACCTAGATGAGTTACCGGTTATCATTTATCCAACACGTCAGGAAGTGTTGCCTTATCTCGGCGTACGCCACATCACGGGCAATAAGAAATGGGATAGTTACGCCAAGGCCCGATACATCGCCGCAATGCTTGATGAAGGATACGATGTTGAGGCTATTGAGCGAGAAGTAGGAGATCGCGCTCAAGCTGTGCTAAAGAGCGCAGTTGCGTACAGAATCCTCCAACAAGCAAAGGCTGAGTTTGATTTGGACATCAGTGCTGCGAAAGATGACTTTTCATATCTGTTACTGGCCATCGGTCAACGAAGCATAAAGATATTCTTGGGTTGGATGAAAGAGTCCACCGACAAAGAACGCATAAAGGTTTTGGCACTTGACGAGATACCCCTTGATCAACCTGTTCCGGAAACTCACCTCAAAAATCTCCGTGATTTTCTTTCGTGGATTTATGGAGAGGGCAGCAAGATTCTCCCAGTCATCAAGGAGTCTCGCGACATTACCAATATGCTTTCGCATGTGGTTGCCAGCCAAAAGGCCGTGGAATTGCTCAGCAAGACGAGGGACTTGCGCGAGGCTTATGATCTCTCCGACGGAGAAGAAGCAATGGTCCGAAAATTTCTGGCTGTTGCAAATTCAAAACTCGAGAAGGTTTTGGGAGTCATTCATCGCCATAAAGCAGCGCCGGATGTGATTTTGGAAGCAGAGAAGTGCGCTGACACTGCCAATCGAGTTTTAAAAACAGTTCGAGAATAGCACATGCTCCTATTACCAGATGCAGAGGACGCTGAGCGCGTAGCAGACTGGGTTGAGTTAGAACTCAGTCTCGGCGAAGCGTCGTGTTCGAGATCCAAAGTTGCTTCGGTCGTTCGCGACGCCGCGGGAGCTGAGCCACGAGAGTCGTTTGCGTCAGACGTGTGGCGGCACTTGCGCAGGCGATCATCCTTGTATTCGGCGAATTTTTTTGAAGTCCGCGGCGATCTCGCTGTCTGCCGTGCGGATGTGACTCAGGCTAGGCTGGAATACCAAGTGTGTTTGTTCTTCTCCCTTTACGGTGCCGCCGAGCAGCAGGGAGGCAATCCAAAGCTATTTGAGCGAATGTCCGCCGACGCAATTGGGCTTTACGTTGGAGGCAAGACTTTTGTATTTGGCTGGCCTGTCCTGCCAAATGTGCAAACTGAGATAGGCAAACGAGTGAAGCAGGTTTCTGACCTCCTGCAGGAGCGATTCGTGGAACCACCTTCTATTCGTTATAAGGATCGAGGTGTAGACATCATTTCTTGGCGACCGTTCGCAGAGCCTGTTCTTACTGATCGCCGGTCTGGTCAATGGGTTTTGCTCTCACAGTGCGCTGCTGGTCACAATTGGCGCAACAAGACACGCGAACTGCCGATTGGCTCATGGATTCAATATATTCATTGGGCAACTAATCCTATGGTTGGTTTCGTAGTGCCGTGCATAATTGACGACGCATCCTGGCATGACGTCACGCGCGAAGTTCTGGGTTTGGTTTTTGACCGAGTCCGGCTCGTAAACTACTTGCCTAACGGCGTCCACGACGGGCAACTGAAGTCGGAACTGGAAACGTGGGTGGCAGAACAAATTGACGAACACAAAGCATGAAGAACGATTTCGGCTTCGTGGATTTGTTTGCTGGCCTAGGCGGATTCCATCTTGCGGCGGAACATCTCGGAGGTCAGTGTGTTTTTGCCTCTGAGATTGATGAGGAATTGCGAGAGGTTTACCGTAGAAACTTCGATATCGAACCGCGCGGCGACATCCGCGAAGTGGATCCCAAGGATGTGCCCGAACACGATCTGCTTTGTGCGGGCTTTCCGTGCCAGCCGTTTTCCAAGGCTGGAGGCCAGATGGGCTGGGACGATGCGGTTCGGGGAACAGTTTTCTGGAAAATCATTGAGATTTTGAAGCTGCGCCGCCCTCCGCTTGTGATTTTGGAAAACGTTGCGCATTTCGTTCGGCACGATTCCGGCAACACTTATCAAAAGGTCAAAGCGGCGTTGGAATCGCTTGGCTACGCGGTGGACTATCGCCAGTTTTCTCCGCACCAGTTCGGAGTGCCGCAAATCCGTGAGCGCATTTACATGGTCGGCGGGCTTGGCAAGCTTGAAGGCTTCAATTGGCCAAAGCCGGAAACTGAAACGAATGACGTTTCAATCAGGAAAGTGTTAGACAAAAACCCGCATGACGCTGGCAAGTTGAGTCCGCAAGTCGTTCGGTGCTTGGAAGTCTGGCAGGAATTCTTGGAGTTGTTTCCCGACAATGCTAAGCTCCCGTCATTTCCAATTTGGAGCATGGAGTTTCGTGCAACATATCCTTACGACCGCGACGCTCTTTCTCGCGTGCCGCTGGATGAACTCCAACGGACTCGTGGCTGCTTCGGCCTCTCGCTCAATGGCAAGTCGCGTGAAGAAATCTACAACCTCGTACCAAGTCATGCGCGGGCAGGACGTGGTGCATTCCCGCATTGGAAAAAGCTCTTTTTGAGGCAGAACCGAGAATTCTATCTCCAGTACAGGAAGCTGATTGATCCGTGGCTGCCCAAGATTCAAACGTTCCCTCCCAGCCTGCAAAAGATGGAATGGAACTGTCAGGGCGAGAAACGCGACATCTGGAAATACGTTCTCCAGTTCCGTGCGTCCGGCGTCCGCATCAAGAGGGACAAAACTGCGCCGTCACTCGTGGCCATGACCACAACACAGATTCCGATTGTGGGTTGGGAATGCCGCTACATGACCGCGCGAGAGTGCGCCCGGCTCCAGTCAATGGACGAGTTGGCACACTTGCCGGAAGGCATTGGTGCTTTCAAGGCTCTTGGGAATGCGGTGAATGTGACAGTCGTGGAAAGAATCCTTGGAAGTCTATTGAAATTCTTGCCAGCACGGGCACGCGTTTCCACGCTTAAATCCCTTTCGGCATTTGACCGGCGCGCTCCGTTAGCAGCCGCCTGATCTTGCCTGCGACGACATCGGATTCCAGCAATTGGTGCTCCCAAACTCGAATCACCAGCCAACCT
>DASTLJ010000399.1:0-18769 GCA_035715125.1 Verrucomicrobiia bacterium | reverse complement strand
TCGCTTTCAAGACCGAGGTGCCGGTGGCTGGCGC
Organism: Verrucomicrobiia bacterium; assembly: GCA_035715125.1. Classification (GTDB taxonomy): domain Bacteria; phylum Verrucomicrobiota; class Verrucomicrobiia; order Limisphaerales; family JADJPG01; genus DASTLJ01. The sequence continues at coordinate 18,735 of DASTLJ010000399.1, read as the reverse complement.
CACTGGCAATGATAAGGGTCTCCGCTTGCACCGGTTCGCCATCGACGGTGAGCGTGAAGGGGCTCTATGCGACATCGACGGCATCGAGTGTGCCGAACTGGACTCGCGCTCCGAATCGCTCGGCCTGCTTCTGCATCTTGACCATCAGCTCGTAGCCGTCGATGCCTTCGGGGAAGCCGGGATAATTCTCGACGATACTCGTGGTCGTCAGCAGACCTCCGGGCATGGCGCCGGTGAGCACGAGCGGGCTGAGATTGGCCCGCGCGGTGTAGAGGGCCGCGGTAAGACCCGCACAGCCGGTGCCGATGATGACGACTTTTTCCATAGAGCGGGCAGACGTTAGGAAGACGGGAGGGGATTGGCAAGAGCGGGGTGGGACGTGGCGCGTGATGCGTGAGGCGTGTTGCGTGGAAACGTGAAACGTAAAACGTGAAACGTAAATGCGGTTCGGATGCTCGGCATCGTTCCGGCCGCTCCGTTTTTTCTTTTGTCCCACGCGAGGGATCGGTCTAAAAGGTCGTCATGCACTCTTCATGGCGATTCGTCGCGCACGGGATTGTCCTTGCCGCTTGCTCGATGGCGGCATACGGCGCAGGGGCCGACTGGACACCGCTGTTCAATGGCCGCGATCTCGGCGACTGGGTGAACGTGAACTGCGCGCCGAACACGTTCAGCGTGCGCGAGGGGATCATTGTCTCCACCGGCATCCCCACGGGCGTGATGCGCACCGGGCGGCAGTACGAAAACTTCGAGCTGGAGCTGGAGTGGCGGCATATGAAGCCGGAAGGGAACGCGGGTCTCTTCGTCTGGAGCGCGCCCATTACCGCCGTCGGCACGCCCTTCGCCAAGGCCATCGAGGTGCAGATCCTCGACGGACGCAATGGCACCAACTACACGAGCCACGGCGACGTCTTCGCGATCCACGGCGCGACCTTCAAGCCGGATCGCCCGCACCCGGGCGGTTGGATGCGCTGCCTGCCGAGCGAGAAGCGCGCGAAGCCTGCCGGGCAATGGAACCACTACCGCGTGCTGTGCAGCAATGGCGTCGTCAAGCTGGCCGTCAACGGCGCGGTCGTCTCCGGCGGGAGCGAGTCGAAACCGCGCAAGGGTTACCTCTGCCTGGAGTCGGAAGGTTCGGAGTGCCACTTCCGAAACATCCGCATCCGCGAGTTGCCATCGACGGGCGCGCCGCCGGACGAGACGGCGCCGCTGGCCGAGGCGTTCCGGCCGCTTTACACCGGCATTGATCTGAGCGGCTGGCGCGTGGAGCCGGGTCACATGGGTCATTGGAAGACAAATGATTGGAAGCTCATTTACGACGGCAAGGCCGAGGGCACCAACAAGCATCTCTGGACCGAGAAGGAATTTGGCGACTTCGTGCTCGTGGCGGACTGGCGGTTTGCCCGCAAAGCGGAGGCAAAGATGGTTTCCGTGATTCTGCCGAATGGCGACTATGCCCTGAACGAGGACGGCTCGAAGAGGACGGTCGAAGTGCCCGATGCCGGGGACAGCGGCATCTACTTGCGCGGCAGCCTCAAGGCCGAGGTGAACATCTGGAATTGGCCGGTCGGGTCGGGTGAGTTGTGGAATTACCGGCACGACACCAATCAGCCGCCGGCCATCCGCGCCGCCGCCACGCCGCGCGTCAAGGCGGACGCGCCACTGGGACAGTGGAACCGGTTCATCATCACGATGCGCGGAGATCGCGTGAGCATCGTGTTGAACGACAAGTTGGTGATCGAGAGTGCGCAACTTCCCGGCATTCCGCGCCGGGGACCAATCGGTCTGCAACATCACGGCGACCCGATTGAGTTTGCGAATTTGTTTGTGCGGGAATTGGACTGACGACTAATGCCACTTCACATGATGCACGCACACTGCTCCCCCTCACCCCGGCCCTCTTCACGAACCGCCAAAGTAGGGCGGGCGTCTCGCCTGCCCTGCGAGCGCGTCAGCGCGAGCCGTATCCCAAGTCCCTCATTCGCCTCGCTACGCTCGGCGCGGGCAGGCGAGACGCCTGCCCTACGTTGGGGCCTGACCCACTGCTTGGCCCTCGTTTGCGCCGCGCTGATGGCCGCCCCATCATCCTCCGTTGCCGAACGCATCGTGCTCGTGGCCGGCGGCGGCTCGGACACAAACACCAGCGCGCCCATCCAGGCGACCATCGCCAAACTCAGCTCACCTTTCGGCGTGGACTTCGACGCGGCGGGCAACCTTTACCTCGTCGAGATGACCGGCGAGCGCGTCCGCAAGCTTGCGAAGGACGGGATGCTCACAGTCGTGGCGGGCACAGGGCAGAAGGGTTTCACAAACGGACCCGCGCTCCAAGCCCAGTTCAACGGAATTCATAATCTGGCGATTTCCGGCACGGACGACATCTGGCTGGCGGACACGTTTAACAACTGCGTCCGCATCTTCAATCCGACGGCCGGAACGGTGGGCCGTGTGATTGGCACGGGTGAAAAGGGATTCAGCGGCGACGGCGGACCCGCGGTCCAGGCAAAGTTCGGCGGCATTTATTGCATTTCGATCGGGCTCGACGGGACGAACATCTACCTCGCCGACCTCGACAACTCCCGCATCCGTGCGGTGGACTCGAAGTCGGGCCGGGTTCGCACCGTTGCCGGCAACGGAAAGAAGGCCATTCCCGCCGACGGCGCCCGGGCTGTGGAGTCGCCACTGGTCGATCCCCGCGCCGTCATTGGCGATCGCGACGGGCGCGTTTACGTGCTCGAACGCAGCGGCAACGCGCTCCGCGTCGTCGAGACGAACGGCACCATTCGCACTGTCGTCGGGACCGGGCAAAAGGGTTTTTCCGGCGACGGCGGCGAGGCCAGCTTCGCGACACTCAACGGGCCAAAGCATCTTTGCTTCGATCAAGACGGTTCCGTGCTCATCGCCGACACTGAGAACCACGTCATCCGCCGTTACTCGCCGAGCAATGGGATCATCGTCCGCGTAGCCGGCACCGGCAAGAAAGGCAGCAAGGGCGTGGGCGGCCCGCCGCTGGAGTGCGAACTCGACCAGCCGCACGGCGTTTATGTCCATCGCGACGGCACCCTGTACATCTCGGACAGCAGCAATCATCGCGTGCTGAAGATTGTGAAGTGAGCCAAGCCGCCGGGGAACGCCGCATGTCCAAGCCCGCTCCCGCTTCCCCGCTGGTCTCGCCTGGAGCGCGGGTTTCCGCACGGGCGGGATCCACCGGCCGCATCGCGCCGGACCGAAGGCCGGTGCCCCACCGGGACCGCCGCCATCCTGGCGGCGCGTTGCAAAGCGCCGGCTGGAAGCCGGCGGTCCCAGCGGCTCGCGTTCTGGCGATGGGTCTGGCTTTTTGTTTTCCTTTCCTTGGCACGCTGCCGGCGCAATCCAACCCGCCTGCACTCCTTCATCAGCGTCTCAGCAATCACCTCGCGCAGCCGAAGTTCTCCGCCGCGGCATGGGGCGTGAAGATTGTGTCGCTCGATACCGGCAAAGTCCTGTTCGAGCACGACGCCGGTAAGCTGCTCAAACCGGCTTCCAACGCCAAACTTTACACGAGCGCACTCGCGTTCGAGCGGCTCGGGCCGGATTTTCGCATCCGGACTTCGCTGCTTTCAAAATCGCGGCCCGCGCACGCGGGAACGCTCCGGGGCGATCTCGTTGTCTACGGACGCGGGGATCCATCGTTTGCCGCGCGTTTTCATCGCGGCGCGCACACGAACCTGCTCGCACCGCTCGTTGACTCGCTAATGAGCGCCAGTGTGAAGCGCATCGTTGGCGACCTGGTGGGCGACGAAAGCTTTTTCCGCGGCCCACCGCTCGGCACGCAATGGACCTGGGACGATCTTCAGCATGACTACGGCGCCGAAGTCTCCGCACTCACCGTCGAGGACAACGCCGTCGATCTCCTCGTCTCGCCGGGGTCAAAGACCGGCGCGTCCTGCCGGATTACGACACTGCCGATCTCCGATTATCTCCGTTTCGACAACCGCACGCGTACGATCGAGGCCGGCGGACGGAGCGGTCTCACCCTGTACAGGCCCATCGGCGTGAACACGGTGTACGTCCACGGCCAGTTGCCGCTCGATTCCACGAACTGGGTCGATGCGATCACCGTTTCGCGGCCCGCGTTGTGGTTCGTCACGCTGCTTCGCGAGGAACTGGCCCGCGCGGGCATTCTGGTATCGGGCCGGGTCCGCGCCGTGGACTGGCTCGATCGCGAGGCGCGGCCGGACGAGGGGCGCGGGCTGGTCGAACTGGCTTTTGTCGAGTCCCCTCCGCTATCGGAACTCATCGCCAGGACGATGAAGCCCTCTCAAAATCTCTACGCCCAATTGCTCCTGCTTCAGGTTGGCGCGGCCCGCCATTCACCCACCAACACGGCGGCGACCACCGAAGAACTTGGCCTGGCGGAATTGCGCGAATTCCTTGACGGGGCGGGAATCGGCCGGGACGAAGTGCTGCTCGAGGAAGGCTCTGGACTTTCGCGCGGCGCGCTTGTCACTCCCAACGCCACGGTCAAACTCCTTCGGTTCATGGATCGACACCGCCACGCGAAGGCGTTTCGCGACACCCTCCCCATCGCCGGCGTGGACGGAACGTTGCGCAGGCGGTTGAAGGCTACCGCCGCCTTCGACAATGCCCGTGCCAAGACCGGCACGTTGCGCTACGTGAACACGCTTTCCGGCTACGTCACGACGAAGGCCGGCGAGCGGCTCGTGTTCAGCCTCATGCTTAATAATTACGACGGGAGCGACGCGCGATCGGACCTGGATGCGATGGTGGTGATGCTGGCGGAACTGGATACGCGGTCGAAGCCGTAGAACGGTTCGTGATGCGTGATGCGTGAGCGCGGTCCACGCGCGACGGCGAATCGGTAACCACGTAAAACGTGAAACGTAAAACGTAAGATTGGCCCAAGCGCGGCGGCGCATCGGCACTCGTGAGCTTGCGTTTACGTTTTACGTTTCACGTTTTACGTCTCACGCGCCACGCAACACGCAACTCGTTCGCCTCACCTTTTCCTTGTCTCCGCCCCCCCGCCGCCCGAACACTCCGCAGTCGGCCGATGAAGACGCTGCACCGCTATCTCACGCGCCAGGTACTCACGACCCTCGTTATGACCGTCGCCGTGTTCACCTTCGTGCTGCTGCTCGCGAGCGTGATGAAGGAACTCCTCGGCCTGGTGATGAACCGGCAGATGTCGCTGATTTCACTGGGCAAGGCGATCGGCCTGCTCCTGCCGTTTTTGATGGTCTTCGCGCTGCCCATGGGCATGCTCACCGCCACGCTGCTCGTCTTCGGCCGTTTCAGCGCGGACAACGAGCTGACCGCTGTGCGCGCCAGCGGCGTGAGCCTGGTCTCCCTCGTCGCGCCGGTGTTCCTGCTGGGTGTCGCGATGAGCTGCTTGACGGCGCTCATCAACATGCAATGGGCGCCCCAATGCCGCGTTGGCTACAAGGAACTGCTCGTCAGCATCCGCAACGCGCGCCCGACCACGTTCATTCCCGAGCGGACGTACATCACCGACTTCAAGGACAGCATCGTCTACGTCCGGAAGATTCGCGGTTCGAACCTGGAGGACGTCCTGATCTACCATCTCGGCTCGAGCAACCAGGTGGTGGACTACGTTCGTGCCGAGCGCGGCTATTTGATCGTCGACAGCGCCAACAACGATGCCAACGTGACCCTGTTCGACGGTTACCGCGTCGTGATCAAGGACGGGAAGCCCACGACGTTCTCCGCGCCGGAGACCCACTTTCCCTACAAGCTTCAGCCCGTTTCCACCCAGAACCGCGCCGACATTACCGAGCTGACCTTCTGGCAGCTTTGGGAGGAAATGGGCGAACTGGAAGAGCGCATGAGCGACCCGCTCAATCCGGGCAAGCAGGGCGCAAGCGACACTCGACATCGCATCAAGCAGCTTAACACTCCCGGCCGCATCGACCTGACATCGCCCTTGCGCGTGCAAGCGCATCGGCAGGTGGCGTTTTCCTTCTCGTGCTTCGCGTTCACGATGATCGGGATTCCCCTTGGCATTCGTTCGCACCGCCGCGAGACGACGTGGGGTATCGCGGTGGCGCTTGTCCTCGTCGCCCTCTACTACAGTTTCTTCGTCATTGGCCAGGCGCTGGAGACGAAACCCGAGCTGGCGCCGCACCTCATCCTGTGGCTGCCAAACTTCATTTTCCAGGCCATCGGCGCCGTCCTCCTGTGGCGGGCCAACCGAGGGGTGTAGCTGCTCCCGCCTACTTCGCCGCCTGCTGTTGAGGCCTTGCGGCCGAAAGCGGCGCCGGAATGAACGCCCGCACGGGTTCCCCTTTCGCGGTCTCGAATACGCGCAGCTTCCCCTCGTAACCGCCAGTCACGATCCAGTTGGTGCCCGGATAATACGCAATGGCGAAAATGGCTCCGTCGTGCCCCTTGAGCGTGGCCAGGCGCTTCTTGTCTTCCGTGTTGAAGATCCGCGCCTCGCCGCCCATGCTGCCGACGCACAAGCTCTTGCCGTCCGGCGCGAAGGCGATGGCCTGCACGGGTCCGGGCATCCGCTCGAATTCTTTCAGGAAATTTGAATCGGTATTTGCGGCGGTGCGGCCCTGGTTGTCTGAAATCTTGTAGGTGCGCGAGAAGCCATTCTCCCCCCCGTAGGCCACAATATCCGCCGTCGGATGACGCGCGAAACAAAGCACGCCTTCGATCAGCTTGTTGATATCGTCGATGAACTGGCTGCTCTTCGCATCGATGAGCTTGATCGCCCGGTCGCGGCTTCCGCTGACCAGCCGCTCGCCGTTCGTCGTCCAGGCCGTGGCGAAAACCCAGTCGCTGTGGTTGTCGAACTTGAGCAGCTCCTTGCCATCCGCGGCGGCGATGACGCGCACGGATTTGTCCGCGCCGCCAAAAGCCAGCCGCTGTCCGTCCGGCGACCACGAGACGCCGTAGAGGGAGTCGGCCGCGAGCTTCCAGGACTTCTGCGGGCCGATGACGATGTTCGTCGCGTCCGCGTCCCAGAGCTGGATTTCGCCAAACCGCGCCGGAGCGCTCCCGGCGACCGCCAGCCGCTTGCCGTCGGGCGAGAACGCCAGCGACTCGATGCGCGGGGACTCGCCGACGAGCCGGGCGACGAGGTTCGACTCCGCGCCCGCCAGCAGCAACACTTCGTGGTAGCCGGAAACGGCCAGCACCTTCCCGTCGGGCGAAAACGCCAGCGCGGAAATGACCGGCGGGGTTGCATAAACGGGCGCGGCGCTGAGCTTGAAGGAACCGGCGCCGGCCGGCGTGTCGTCCTTGGCGTTTTCAGTAATCCAACGCTCGATGAGCGCGATCTCAGCCTTCGAGAGTGGATCCCCTTCCTTGGGCATTGATGGCTCGTCGCCACTGATTTCCTCGAGAATGACGCTCTCCTTCGGCTTGCCTGCGGCGAATCCAGGCCCGTGCTTGCCGCCCTTTTTGAACGCTTCGAACGTCGTCAAGTCGAGCTGGCCCTTCAATTTTCCAGGATGATGGCAGCCATTGCACGAGCGTTTGAATATGGGGACGATTTCCTGGTAGTAGCTCACCGGTTTGTCAGCGGCGGAGGCGGCCAACAGAGATAAGGCAAAAGCCGCGAACACGGGCAGGGCAGGCGAGACAGCCGCCTTGCAGAGTAGGGAGAGGTCAGAAGTTCGAGAAGCGATTCGCGCATTGAATCCCTGCTGGCACGGAGTCCCGGCTTTAGCCGGTCGGACGTCCTGCCGCCTGAAGGCGGGACTCCTTGCAGGAGCCGGTCCATGGAGAGGGCGAACCGACCGAGCAATGAGCGTCCTGCTCAGGAATCGAATACAATCGTGCTGCATAGAGATTAATTTCACTTCGTCGCCGCGGGCGCTGTCGCCGCAGCGGGCGGCGCGTTGGTCGCGATCTCGACCGGTTCCGGCGCGCTGATCACCAGGGTGATGGGGCCGGTGCGGGTCTTGTAGTTGCGGTCGTTGAACGCCGCCGTGCCGACGACCGTGAAGGTCGCGTTGGTGATCGGCGCCTTGTCGGTGGCGGTGATCTTGAGCGTCGTTTCGCCCGCCGCCGCCGCCAGCTTGCCCAGCTCGGTTTTGATGCCGGCCGGCAGTCCTTCGATCGCCAATGCCACCTCGCCGGTGAATCCCGCGCGACGGTCCACCTTGATCTTTGTCTCCGCCTCGCCGGCGGCGGAAGTCGAGTTGGTGGGCACCGCGGTGACCGACAGCTTGCCGAGCGTGCTGGAGAGAACCAGCGGATACTGGGTGACCGTCACGGGAATCGGGCGCGAATATTGCACCGCGCCGCCCGCGTCGCCGCGCACGACGATCGTTCTCGCGCCGACCTCGGAATCGAGCTTGGGCTTGAGCGTGAGTTTGCCGGTGGTCTCGTTCGCCTTGATGGCCACTTCGCCGCCTTCGAAGTTTTTGCCAATGGCTTCGCGACCGGCGGCGAAGCCCTCGGTCGTGAGCTTGACCTCGCCGTTGAAGCCCTCCTGCCGCTGCGCGAATACCTCGACCGTGCCGGTTTGGTTTTGCTCCAGGTTCAGGCTGAGGGTGAGCAGTTCGAGACTGAACGGCACCGCGTCGAGCACGGTGACAAAGCCCTGCTTCACCGCCTTGTCGCCAGACACCGGCGCCGCCCCGACGCTCACGGGCTTGCCTCCAATTGTGCCAGTCGCCGTGACGCGAATGGGCATCGACCCAAGTGGCGCGTCCTTCGCGGCGGCCAGCAGGAGGTTCCCGCTCACAGCGCTGCCGGGAATGAGCAACGGTTCGGCGGTGACCCCGGAGGGAAGCCCTTCCAGCTCGAAACGCACCGGGGCGTCGAACCCGCCTGCCCGCGTGACTTCGCAGCGGATTTTCATCAGCCCCTGGCGATGGATGCGGATCGTGTCCGGCAGGAATAGCGCGGTGAAGCTCGGGCCACCCGCGCCGGCGGGCGGGCGGAGAGTCAAACGATAGCCAAAGTGGTCCCCGCCGCGCTCAGTCAGGTCGCGCAAGGCGATGATATATTCTGTGTCCTTCTTGGCGTCGAACTCGATGCGGGCATCGGCGCCCACGGCGTCGTCGTTCTGCGCGATTACGGCGCCGTTGGTGTCGGTGAGGATGAGCAGCGCATCGAGCTTGGATCCGAACCGGCTCGCGGCCACGTCGCACGCCAGCTTCTGGTCCTTGTCTGATTTGAAGCGGAAGCGGTCAATGTCCTTCGCGGCGCCGATGCGGCCGTTGATGACGAGCGGCAATGTCACGGACTGCGCGTTCGTCAGCGCATCGTTCGGCTCGGCCTCGGCGGCGTCCGGCAGGTCGGAGACGTTGAATGGGATCAGGTTCGAGTAGCCGCGTGGGGTTTTCACGCGGATTTCCTGCGTGCGCGGCGCATTGGCGTCGATGGCAAGGGTGAGCTTGGAGGTTCCTTCGAGATTGCGGCCGGCGACGGCGACCTCGACGGATTTGCCGCGCTGCCCGCCAAACGGGAACACAGACTCGACGTAGGGCAGCGGGCCGGCGTAGAGACGGTAGGCGTAATTGCCGCCGCCCTGGTAGCGGAAATCGCGCAGCGTGACGACGTACTCGCCCTCCTCCGGCACGGCGAAGAACAGCAGGCTGTCGAGGCCGAGCGCGTCCTCGTTGCGAGCCAGTTCCTTGCCCTTGGCGTCGAGCACCGCCAGCGATGAATCCAACGGCGACCCGCGCCGGGAGGCGTCCACCTCGAAGATCATTTCCTGGCCCTTCGCCGCCTTGAAACGGTAGGCGTCGGATTGTGCGGCGGCGCTGATGACGCCGGAAATGGCGGCGGGCAACTCGAGCACTTGCCCCTGCGGCGTCGAGGTGTTGATTTCCTTCTCACCGATCTCGGGCCACTGGCCGGTGTTGAAATTGAGCGGATTGCTCACGCCTCCAGGCGCGACCACGCGCAACTCGCGCAGGCCGAGGGCGGCGTCCGCGGCGGCGGTGACTTTCACGACGAGCCGCTTCTCCTCGCGCAGCGGCGCGGCCGGCTCGGCCCGCGTGATGCCACCGCCGGTGGATTCGACGGTGACGGCCGGCTTCGCGGGAGACGGCGCGACGGGCACGTTGGTCGCGCTGAGCCCGGTGTCGCCGTTGAAGAGGATTTGCGTCACGCCGCCGAGGTTTTCGCCCGCGAGAACGACCTCGACCGTCGTGCCGCGCTGAATCCATTCCGGGGAAACGGACGTGAGCTTCGGCGCGGGCTGGGCGAGGAGCGCCGGGGCCAGCGTGGAAAGCAGAAGCATCAAACCACGGATGGACACGGATGAACACGGGTGGGGGCGGGCCCAGGACGAATGACGAATGACGAATGGGCGGGGGACGGTGGTGTCCAAAGGCGCGTTCATGGTCAATTGCTGGGGCGTCGACATTCGGTCGATGGGCTCATGTTTCTATCCTAGACGCCTTCCCGCCCCGGCTCAATCCAATAAAAATGCGCGATCAGCCGTTTGTCACGCCGCCAGCTGTCGCGGAGCGACGCAGGATTCAAGCAGAACAGCCGCGCAGTAGAAACCGGGGCTGGCAAGGCTAAGTGAAGGCTTGCGGATTCCGCCTGTTTCGGCAATAACCAATCCACGATTCAAGCCTGCGCGGGAAACCATCGACCTGCCATGCCATGAAGCGATTTCTCATTTGGTCCGTGGCGCTCACAGGCTGCGGAGTGTTGCTCGTTCCGGCCGCCATCTCCGTCGGGCCGGTACCTGCAGATGCGCCCCGCCGGTGTCGCGGCAACCGTCCTCTTGGCGACGCTTCAAAACGACACGGGCGAGGACCAGTCCGAGCTCGCAGTTTCATACGATTTGCGCGTGGCAAATCAACCGTGGGTCACCATCGCCGAGGAAGTGCCCGGCTTGCGAGCTTACTTCAGCCTGAGCGGTTCACCGGCCAGTTGGCAGTTGATCCCGGAGTCTACCTCCGGCGCGCCCGGACCCTTGTGGGCGCGGCTGGAGCTCGGATTCTGGCCCGCGGGCGCGCAGCTCTTCCTGCTCTGGGCGGATGATAACTCCTTCGCCAATGCCGACAATACAGGCACCGAGGAAGGCGCCTACGCCATCGATGATTTCAACGCGTATGTTGACAATATCATCTTCGATCCACTTTCCGGCGTCGCGATTTACAGGCCAATTTCAGGCGAAAGTTTTCCCGAAGGTGCCAGCATTCTGTTCAGCATGTATTCAACGCCGGGGCTTGGCAGCATCACGAACGTAGTCCTTTACGATGGCACGAATGTCATCGGGACGGCCACTCGATTCTGCACGTTTGTGTCGATACGAAAGCGCCGTCGCCGCTGCGCTCTGCCGGCGTATCAGTCCATAAGAAGCTGCCCTCCTCAGCCCGGCCCTCTCCTCCCTCGGAGGGAGGAGAGGGAGCGCGCCGACTGGGTGTTGGGGCAGTGTCAGGATGCGTCCCTGGTCGTGGTGGACCAACGCGCCAGCATTTCCACTGGCCGGAACTGTTCTCACACGGGATAACTTGCCCGTGAGCATCCGGTTGGAAATGTTGCAGATCGCCCGTGTCGCGTCGAAAGCGCTCGGTGATTCGACATCGCTGGTGCGCGAGTTTCTGCTGAAGCAGCACAACGAGGACGGAGGCTTTCGCGACCGCGCCGGTAGCAGCGATCTTTACTACACCGTGTTCGGCCTGGATGGCCTGCTGGCCTTGCAGGCCGAATTGCCAGCTCGGAAGGTCGCTGATTACCTCGGCGGATTTCGCGGAGGCGACGGGCTGGACTTCGTGCACCTTTGCTGCCTGGCTCGCTGTTGGAAGGCGCTGGGAGATGGCGCACGGTTGAGCTTGCCGGCCGACTTGCGGACCGAACTCGCCGCGCGCGTGCAGGAGTTTCGCTCTTCCGACGGCGGGTTTAGCCCGGTGCGCCAAGGCACCAAGGCCACGGCGTATGGCTGCTTCCTCGCCATCGCCGCGCATCAGGACCTGCAAGCGCCGCTGCCGGACGCCTTGGAAGTAGTTCGCGCCCTGAAATGGCTCGAGACCCCCGACGGCGCCTGGGCCAACGAGCGCGGCCTGAAGCTCGGCGCCACGAACGCGACGGCCGCCGCCGCGACCTTGCTTCGCCATCTCTCGATGCCAGTCGATGCGCGCGTCGGCCGCTGGCTTCGGGCGCGGTGCCACCCGCAGGGAGGATTTCTGGCGGCGCCGGGCGCGCCAATGCCCGACTTGCTTTCGACGGCGACCTCGTTGCATGCGCTGGCGGGATTACAAGTTTCGATCGATGACATCCACGAAGCCTGCCTCGACTTCGTCGACAGCCTCTGGACGAATGAAGGAGGCTTTTTCGGGCATTGGGGCGAAGAAAGTCTGGACTGCGAATACACCTACTACGGCTTGCTCGCCCTCGGGCACCTGAGCATTTAAGCCGCTTTCATTTGCGCACTTTTGGAACGGCTGCTACAACCGCCGGCATGTCCGCCGCACTCAAGATCGGCTTCCTCGGCGCGGGGAAAATGGCGACCGCCCTCGCGCGCGGTTTTTTGCACGCCGGGCTGAGTTCGCCGGCCGAACTCATCGGCAGCGATCCCTACGAGGCCGCCCGCGCCGCGTTCGCCACGGCCACCAACGCCAGAGTTACGGCGAGCAACTGGGAAGTGCTCCGCGCAGCCAATGTGCTGCTGCTCGCGGTCAAGCCCGACCAGGTCGGTGACGTGCTGGCGGAAATTCGTCCACAATTCACGGAGAACCACCTTCTCATTTCCATCGCGGCCGGCGTGCCGCTCGCACGGATGGAAGCGGCGTTGCCGACGGGCGCGCGCGTCGTGCGCGTGATGCCGAACGCGCCCGCGTTCGTCAGCGCATCCGCTTCGGCATACGCGCCTGGAAAGGCGGCGAAACCTGAGGACGGCGATTTGACTCAACGGCTCTTGTCGTCCGTTGGCCTGGCGCTTCAAGTCAAGGAATCGCTCCTGGACGCGGTAACCGGTCTCAGTGGAAGCGGCCCCGCCTACGCCTTCCTGATGATTGAGGCCCTCAGTGATGGAGGCGTTGCCGCGGGGCTGCCGCGCGACGTCGCCACGCGGCTGGCCGCGCAGACGCTGCTCGGCAGCGCGAAGCTCCTGCTCGAAACCGGACAGCATCCCGGCGCCCTCAAGGACATGGTCACCAGCCCCGGAGGGACGACGGCCGAAGGATTGCACGAATTGGAAAAAGCCGGCGTGCGTGGCGCGCTCATGAACGCCGTTCGCGCAGCCACCGACAAGTCCAAAAAACTCGGCCAAGGCTGATCAGCCCATGAGCCTGCCCTCGCCGTCGCCCAGCCAGTCCCGGCTCATTTGGCTGGCGATCACCGGATTGGCCGCGGCCGTCCTGGCGTCCTTGCTCGTCGGGCTGGTCTGGGGGCTGGGCGAACTGCTGCACATCCTTTCGCCTGTGCTCTGGCCGCTGGCCGTGGCGGGCGTGCTCGCTTATCTGCTCGATCCCCTTGTCGATTATTTCGAGCGCAAGCGCGTGCCGCGACAGCGGGCGATAATTCTGGTCTTCAGCATCGCGGTCGCGCTGTTCCTCGGGCTGCTGAGCAGCATCGTGCCGCAGGTCGTAACTGAATCCAAGCAACTGGCCGAGCAAATCCCGGCCTATGCCGGCAAGGTCCAGAAAAGCGTGGCCGAGTGGATCAAGAATCCGCCCGAACTGGTGAAGAAGTACCTGAAATTCCTGCTCAAGGACGGCAAGCCCGGTGCCGCGGCCCCGGAAGCTTCGGCGCTTGCGACCAATTCGGTCACCGCTTCCAGCACCAACGCGTTGGCCACACCCCTCATCACCGGCCCTTCTGTCAGCACCAATGAAGCATCGGTTGTCGACCTCCTCCTGGGCAAAGTCGACCCCAGGCTCGCCGGGCCCTGGGCCGTGGCGCAGGGCCAGAAGGTCGGCAAATGGCTCTTCGGCCAGTTCGCCCTCGTCGCCTCGTTCTTCGGTTTCTTCGCCGGCCTGGCGCTCGTGCCAGTCTATGCCTTCTACTTTCTTCTCGAGAAGAAGGGCATCGAGACGAAGTGGACCGATTATTTGCCCATTGCGAATTCGGAGGCAAAGAACGAACTGGTCTTCGTCCTGAAATCGATCAACGACTGCCTCATCGTGTTCTTCCGGAGCCAGGTGCTCGTCGCCATTTGCGACGGCATCCTCTACACCATTGGCTTCCTGATCATCGGGCTGCCCTACTCCATCCTGCTGGGCGTGATGGCCACTGTGCTGACAATGATTCCCTTCCTCGGGGCCATCGCTACGTGCGCGACGGCGCTGGTCATCGCTTTCGCGCAGAATCCCGGATGGCAGAGCCCGCTCGGTGTGCTCGCCGTATTCGCGGTTGTTCAAACTCTGGAAGGCTTCGTCATCCAGCCCAAGATTATGGGCGACCGCATCGGGTTGCATCCGCTGACGATTATCGTCGCGCTGATGTTCGGGACCACGTTGCTGGGCGGCATCCTGGGAGGCATTCTGGCCATCCCGCTGACCGCCGCCGGCCGAGTCTTGATGTTCCGCTACGTCTGGAAACGGCCGGATGCGCGGGCGGGCGGGTGAGGCGGGCGTTCCCGGCCTCTGACCCCATTTCCCAGACCGGCTAGCCTTGACAATTCACTGCTCGAAGAAAACGCCCACAGCCTGTAGCCGCCGACGTGAGGAGGCGGACCCGTCGCGCCATTCGTCCCGTCCGCCTCCTCACGTCGGCGGCTACGGCGCCAATGAAACATCCGGGCTTGAGCGGCTCCATTGCAGCGGCGCAACGGCAATCGGATCAAAAATGACGAAAAAGGAAGCTTGCTTATTTGAGTGAACGCGCCTATTGAAGCCTTGTAACGCCAGACAACGCCGGTCCAAACGGTCCCATGAGTCTCACGACGAGAATTGGCCGTAGCCCCCGAAGGCAGTTCGAGTGTCCCCGGGAGGGCTTTACTCTCGTTGAGTTGCTGGTGGTAATGGGGGTGATCCTCATCATGGCCGCGCTGTTGTTGAGCGCCTTGGGCCAGACCAAGGAGCACGGGCGCTCGACCGTTTGTAAAAACAACATGCGCCAGCTGGCCCTCGGGTTCCTGATGTACGCCGAGGACAATAGCGAGGTACTTCCGTGGCCGGGCGGCACGCCGGATCGCGCCAATACCAATCCCAACTACGCCGCCGACTGGTGCGCAGGCGGGCAGAACGCCATCAACATGAGCCTCTCGTCGTCGTGGTCCGCGCCGGGCTTCGGGTTCAATCCCGAGTGCGGCTCGGTGTTCCCGTACGTGATGAGCCAGCCGCGCCGAGATTACGACGCCACCTTTAAGCAGCCATACGAAACTTACCGCTGTCCAGGCACTGGCACGCTCGGTGAAAAGCAGCGCGTGAATTTCAGCGCCAACGGCTGGATGGATCCGGGCAAGCCCTTCGGCGCCGGCGCGGTGCCGCCGCGGGGCGTCATGACCACAACGATCACCGACCCGAGCCGCAAAGTGCTTCTCGTAAATGAAGACCCGAGCCGGATGCTCAACTGCGCTTTCGACCCCGGCACCGCGACTCGCACCAAGGACTTCGTGCAGCACGCCGGCCGCTGCAACGTGGCGTTTCTCGATGGTCACCTGGAAGGCGTGCAGCCCAGGACGCTCCTGCGGATGCAAGGCCTCGACGCGGACATCTACTTCAACTGCGGCAAGTAGGTGTTCTCCCCATCGCGGCTCAGGAATCTCCTGAGTAGACTGCCGGAATTGCAAAGGTGAGATTCCGCAATACCATTGGTTCAGAAACTGGGAACTCGTATGAACACCCATCCGGAAGGGGATTCTTGCACTTTCACCCGGGTTCGTCGCGCCGGCGTTTCGTGCCGTTTTCGAAGGGAACGCTTGCATGCCGGTGGCAGCCGACTGGCCGTGTGGTGTTCGATGGTTCTTGGCGCTCTGGCGGCGTTCATATCGGCATCCGCCGCCGGCCTGGAACTGCTCCCGAAAATCACAACACAACCTCGAATCGTGTCGGCTTCAGCCGGTCGCGAAACGGTCCTGTTCGTTCGCGCTTACGGCGCCGGCCAAATCAAGTTCCAGTGGCTGCGCGACGGCGAAGCTCTGACCGGGGCTGACGAACCGGTGTTGCGGCTCTCTTCAATCTCGGCCGGGCAGGCGGGCGCATATCAGATGGTCGTTTCCAGCCCGTACGGCAAAGCCACTAGCGAAGTTGCGCGCGTGACGGTGGAGTCGGATAATGGGGCCGGATTCACGCCTGCGGGCGTCGTGTCGTGCAACGCCGTGGGCTACGTCAATCTAGCGACGGCGCCGGGCTTGACTCTGGTCATCAATCAGTTGTCCCCGGGTGTCGGGGGCGCAGCAGTGGTGTCCAACGTGCTCGGTTCGTTGCCGGACGGCATGGCCATCTACCAGGTGGCCTCGAACGGATTCACTGCCAATGCGATGTTGAGGGACTGGACCCAGCCGACTGCACCGTTGCCATTCGGAGATATCTTCTTCGTCCGCAACCCGTTCGGTTTCCCGGTCACGGTGACGCTGGTTGGCGAAGTCGCACAGGGCGATTTGCGACAGGCACTGCCCGTTGGCTACAGTGTGGCTGGCTCCTTGGTTCCGCAGGCTGGCCCCGTCGGTAGCGCGCTTCAGATGCCGGTGGCGGCCGGAGATGAGGTTTGGCGATGGGACGCTCAAGCCCAATCCTACCGTGAATTCAGATTTCCAGTGGATGTCTGGCAACCTGAGGAACCGGTGATTTCCATTGTGGAGGCGTTCGTGGTGCGGAAAGAGACGGCGGTGATTTGGCGGCGGTTTTTTACGATTGATTTCGTTGGATCTTGCCCGACGTTTGCACCCCCATTGACTCGCGTGCCGATGTCGTCCACTGCCGGCCAGTTGCACTTTTTCACGTATCATCCGGACCCCGAATTGGGCCGCGTGGAAGGAGCGGGCAGCGACTACTTCGGCCAGTTGTACGCCGGCCTTTCCACCAACGAAAACGAATTGTCGCCCTGCGGTGTCCCGGTGCGTTTCTTCGACGGCGAGCGGGCCGGTTATCTGGATGGAGGCATTGTGACGGCGCCGGGCTTGCCCGCGGGACGTGTCGTCCAGGCACAACTCAGGATTTGGCGCGCGCTCGACGGCGCTTCGTACGAAACGGCGCAGGCGGCGGGCTGCTTCACGGCAAGGTCCGAACTCGTTCCGGCGCGAACGGAAGCCCCGCTGGTGGACGGCCGGCCCGGAAAGCCGCCCCGGCCGGTGAACCAGTTCCGCACGATGCGTCCGCCCCAAGTTCCCTACCTCGTGATCGAGCCTGCGGATTGGGTCGTCCCCATCGGTCAAACGGTTACCCTCTCTGTGGCTGGCGCTGGCGCCGGGGCATTGGGCTTTCAGTGGCGTCACGACGCCGTGGACATCTCGGGCGCCAACGGACCGCAGTTGCAATTGTCCAACGTTGAACGCACCGACGCGGGCGAATACAGTGTCATCGTCAGCAATGGAGCCTGCGCGTCGAGCAGCGCGAACGCCAGGCTGACCGTTTACCAGCCGATCCAGATCCTCGAGCAGCCGGCGGACCTCGACCGAATCGCCGGTGAGATGGCGCGATTCGCGGTGCTCGCCACCGGCGAGCCGCCCCTCACCTACCAGTGGCGCTCGTCCGTGACGGATCCGGCGCTGACGAACCGTCTGCCTGGCGCGAATTCGGCCGCGTTTGTGATCAGCAGCGTCGTTGACCAGACGGAGGGCGATTACTGGGTGGAAGTGCGCTCCCCTTACGAAAGCATCATAAGTTCCCGCGCCCGCCTCAGCGTGACCAACTATCTCCACCTGGCGCTGGACACCCCGACGTGGCTCTACGTCACCAGCGGGGACCGGGCCTGGCAAGCCGCCGGGACGGCCCACCTTGGCCGGTCCAACGCCGCGGTAGCGGGGCCAATCTCATCGCCGGCCAGCGCGTCGATGGAAACGCAGATCGAAGGCCCCGGCGTCCTGACTTTCTGGTGGGCGACCACGGCCCGGCGTTCTGACAACTCGCTTCGGTTTTGGGTCGATGGCGTCCCCAAGGCCAGCCTGTACGACGCGCCCGGATGGGTGCCTGCTTCCGTGGCGCTGACGTCCGGCCCTCACCGGCTCGGGTGGCAATTCCAGTCCTATTATCCCGAGGACCAGGCCGTGACCGCCTGGGTGGACTCCGTGGAAATCCGGGCCGGAGTGGCGCCGGCGATTATGAGCGCTGCGTCCAACTATTGGTTCACGCCGGGTGAGAGAGTGCATCTGAGCGTCGTCGCGACGGGCGATGATCCGCTCCGCTACCAGTGGTTTGCCGGGGCCGATCCGATTCCGTGGGGCACGGGCGACATCTTAGCACTCTGGCCGTCGCAAATCGCTTCGCAGATTCCGTATACCGTGACAGTCAGCAACTATTTCGGCGCCGCCACCAGCGGGCCGATGATGCTCCGGCCCAGGCCGCGCCTGGGAATCGAGACGGCACCGGCTGGCACGTTCCGTCTGGTCTGGCCGCGGGAGGCGTCCGAATTCGCCTTGGAACAAAGCGCCGAATTGACACGTGCCGACTCCTGGAGCGTCGTGACCCAAGCGGTGGTCCTCAATGAAACCAATTGTGCCGTATCGCTGCCGCCTGAACTTGGAACGAACCGCTGGTTTCGGCTGCGTTCGCAGTAGTTCCTTAATGCGTCGCTTCGTTGCGGGCGTCGGCGGCGGCTTGTTCCACTTCCTTCAGTTTGGCGACCTGCCTGTCCATATCCCTCCGGTGGTCCGGCGAGAGATTGGGCACTTTGCTGGTGAGCAGTGCGAAATTG
>DASTLJ010000398.1:0-2040 GCA_035715125.1 Verrucomicrobiia bacterium | reverse complement strand
AAGGCATTGGGAGGCGCGGCGGGTCTTGAGGTCGCAGGCTTGATCCTCGTGGGCGGTTTCGTGAAGCACCCGTGGCCCTGGGGCGTGCGCGCGGCCCACGGCGCGAGCCGGGCTGTTCCGTTGTGGCTGCTCAAGCGGCTGTGCGCGCTCTACGGCCGATCGGCCACGCGTCGGTGTTGCGCGGCGCCCGAGGTGGCCGAGGAGATCGAAGAGTTTGTCCGTCGCCGCACCCAGCCGGCGGATCGCCAAGCCGTCACGAGCCGTTATCGACTGATTGCCGGGTCTGACTTCAGGCCCGTCGCCCGGCGGGCGCGGCTGCCGGTGTGTCACTTGAGTGGCGCCATCGATCCGCTCGTCCCGTGGTGGAATGTCGCGGCGTGGCTGAAGCGCGACTGCCCCGGATTTCGTGCCAGCCGAATCGTCCGCCGGGCCGGGCACAATGTTCTGCTTGATGCGCCGGGAGAATCGGTGAAGCAAATCCTGGAGTGGATCGATTCAGCGGGAGCGTTCTGAATCGATTGAAGGAGTGGCGAGTGCAGAGGTGTCCTCTCTCCTTACCATGGAGCGCAAAGCAGGGCGGGCGTCTCGCCTGCCCAGCGCCGAAGGCGCGTCACTGTTTGGCCGCTTCGCGGCCACGGCAGGAGAGACGCCTGCCCTACGTTGGCGCGGCGTCAGTTCGAGGTCCCAATGCGGCTCCGATGGCCGAACCCGCGGTGCGCTGCCGTCACTTCGGCGCCCCAGTCGGAGTTTCGGACCGTTGAGGCGGGCTGAGCTTGGTCAATTCAACCTGCTTGCGAATCCATTGTTGATAGGCCTCGTTCTGGCGGTAGAAGCGAAGCTGGCCCATGGACTCCGGCAGGGCGGCCTGCACCTTCGCGTCGTCCAGCTTCGGGCGGGCGTTGACGTAGAGCACCAGCCCCCCTTCTTGCGAGAACGGCACGAACTGCGAGGCCTTGCCGATCTCCAACTCGCGGGAAAGGTTTTGGAGCAGGCGAACGTTTATCCGGGCGTCGAAGTTTGTCAGGGATTGGGTGACTTCGGAAAACGGTGGGACGTTCACGACTTCCACGTTTTCGGCCTTGCAGATTTCCTCGAACGACTTTTTGAGCGCCAGGCCGTTGGTGACGTTCGTGCCGAAGGCCATGCCGGCCTTTCGGGCCAGATCCTGGGCCATGAAGTTCTTGTAATCGTTGGTCACCTTTTCGGAGATCTCCTCCAGCGGCGGCGTTTTGGGCTCCACCTTGCCCTTGAGGGCGATAACGTACACCGCCTGCGGGCCGGGGATCGGCGTGAACCGGATCGGGCTGGCGTTGGAGAGCGCCAGGGCAGCCTTGCGGAACGCCGCCTGAAACGTCTCTTCGAGGCGCGATGCGGAATTGGTGGGCGCTTCGAACTCGTCCAGGCCGCTGATCGCATCGAAGGGTTTGGTGGCTTTGACGGCGAATTTTTTCTCGGCGGCGAGTTTCTCGAGGTTTTCCGCCTTGTTCGGATCGGGCTTCATCTCCATAAGGTCGCTGCCGAATTGCGCGGCCTCCCGGCGGGCTGAGAGCAACGCCTGGTTTGTCCGCACTACCTCGCCGATTTTTTTCTTGGCGTCGGCCTCGGCCAGCGGCAAGCCCTTGGCGTCTTTGATCAGAGTGTCGTTGGTGTCCCACCGGAGCCATTGCTGGTGGATGAACTCCGTCAGATTGGTTTCGGCGGCCAGTTGCTTGTCGGCCTCGGGGAAGTAGTTCGTGGCCGGAAACTCGACGTAACGGACGACCGTGCGCTCCGGTACGCGGTACATAAAGACGCGGTTCGAGTAGAACGAACCGATGGCGCCGTTGGTGAGGATCACCTTGTTCAGGAAGTTGCTGGCCCAAAAGAGCGCCAATTGGACTTCGGTCTCCTGATGCTCCTTGCGGTAGATCACCTCGGCCTCGGGAGCGCCGACGAATCGGGCGCTCACGCTGGCGGCGGCGATGAGCTGGTGGATGCCGACATCGTGCCGGATGAAGCGGTTGTAGTCCGCCGCTGTCAGGCCGTGGGGGACAAGGTGTT
>DASTLJ010000397.1:0-2223 GCA_035715125.1 Verrucomicrobiia bacterium | reverse complement strand
TTCCGCCTTCTGCCCGCTTCACGAGTTCAGCGTTTATCCTTTAACCTTCAGCCTTTTCTTCAATACTCCCGCTTGTGGCTAGCAGCCAATTCTGTATTCTCCTTTCCGCAGATGACTCCTAGGTCCGCGTCAAATCTCCGGTCCAGATCGATTGCCCTCGCTGGACAACATTCAACTATGAAAACCAAACTCTCCAAAGGTGAATTCAATAATCGTCCCAAGAGCCGTAGCCGGCGAGGTAACGAGGCGGAATTGTTTTTCGCGCCGAAATCCGCCTCCTCACGTCGTCGGCTACCATTCTTGAACTCACGCTCTGAACCCCCATGCCGCCAGCTCGCCATCCTCGCGCTCGCCGCCGCTCTGTGCGCCGCCCTGCCCGCGCTCGCCGACGGCCCGAAGCTTCCTGGCATCGGCGCCGCGATGCAGGAGATGATCGCGAAAAACGAAATTGCCGGCGCCGTCACCGTCGTCGTCACAAAAGATAAACTTCTCCACCTCGAAACCACCGGCTTGGCCGACGTAGCGGCGAAAAGGCCGATGACGTCCGACACGCTTTTCTGGATCGCTTCGATGACGAAACCGGTCACCGGCGCTGCGATTCTCATGTTGCAAGATGAGGGCAAGCTCAACATTGCCGATCCCGTGGCGAAATACTTGCCGGGGTTCGCCGATCTGAAGACCCCTTCGGGCAAGCCCGCCAATCTGACGATCACGCAAATCCTCACGCACACTTCCGGGCTGGGCGAAGCGAGCGGTCCGGACGCGCAAAAGGCGAAGACGCTCGCCGATCTCGTCCCGCTCTGGCTCGCGGCGCCGATGCAATATGAGCCCGGCGAAAAGTGGAAGTACACCCAAAGCGGCATCAACGCCGCCGCGCGCATCGTTGAAGTGGTGAGCGGCATGACTTTCGACGTGTTCCTCCAGAAACGGCTCTTTGATCCTCTGGGGATGAAACACACGACCTTTTACCTTACGCCCGAACTGCAGCTGGTCACCGCCTATGCGAAAAACAAAGAAACCGGTTTGCTCGAACCGGTGCCGCCACGCCCCGAGTTCGGCCCGCGCGACCGCCCGCCGCAGGGCAATGGCGGACTCTACTCGACCGCGCCCGATTACGCGCGCTTTTGCCAGATGCTCCTCAACGGCGGCACACTCGAAGGCCGCCGTTACCTGAGCGCCGCGGCGATGAGACTATTCACCACACCTCAGACCGGCGATCTGCCGACGGGATTCTTCCAGACCGACACCTACGGCAATCGAGGCGCGAACTACGGTTGGGGCATTGGCACGTGCATACTCCGCACGCCGCACGATGGCGTGCCCGCGATGCTTTCGCCCGGCACCTACGGCCATGGCGGCGCGTGGGGCACACAGGCGTGGATCGATCCCGTGAAAGGTGTCGCTTATGTCCTGATGGTGCAGCGTTCGAATTTCCCCAATAGCGACGCGAGCGACGTCCGCCGCAATTTCCAGCAAGCCGCCGCAGACGCGCTCTCTAAACAGTGAGGTTTCGGCTTCCTCCGCTCTATTTCCCCAACTCCTCCACACTCCACGGCGTTTCACGATTCGGATTCGCGGAGCGAATTATCTTCACCTCATCGGCCGAGACATTGCCCTCATTTTGGCCAAAGTCGTTGCGCACGTAAGTCAGCACGTCAGCGATTTGTTCATCCGTCAAGCCGCCGAGCGATGGCATGGCGATGGCGTCCGGCCGCACGCCGAAGGTCTGGCCTGCCACGGTGGTTGGGCCGCTCAGTCCGTGGAGGAGAATTTTGATGAGCCGCGGCGAGTCGCCGCGCACCCACTCGCTGCCAGCCAGCGGCGGATAGACTCCGGGCAGGCCTTTGCCTTCCGGTTGATGGCACGGAAGGCAGGCCATCTCGTAAATCTGCTGGCCGCGCGACGGCGCTTTGGGCGGCGTGCCGAGCAGCTTGCGCAGGTAATCCGCCTGAGTAGCGCTGCCGCCGAAGGTGAGCTTGTTCCCCACAAACGCGGAGACCCAGCGCGGCTGCGACGCTCGTGCGCTCAGACGGATGGCGTAATCCAGGAAGGGATCGCGCGGTGCATCCACCGCTTGCGTGACGATCTCCACCGCTTCCGGCTGCGGCAAGTAGCTGGCAGCCACGACGGCTTCCAGTCGCACGCGCGGATGCTCATCACGCGCACACGCGTCCAGGAGTTTTGGCGCCTCGGGTAATTTTTCCGCCCAAGCTCCCACCACGC
>DASTLJ010000396.1:0-4620 GCA_035715125.1 Verrucomicrobiia bacterium | reverse complement strand
TGCAGGTTGAGATTGATCGTGCCGATTGAGGTCCCGCTGCCGAAATTGAAATAACCGTCCACCGCGATGCGATAGACCCTGTTCGACTGGGCCGTGAAGTTCACGCGGCTTTGCTGAATGACGCCGGGCTGGATGTCGTCGTTGGCTGCAACCGACGTCAGTGCGTTCACCGCGTTGCCCGTGTAGACGGCCAGGAGCGTATCGAAACTGCTGCCGAGGGTGTCGAGTGTCACGGGCACGGTGTTGGTCGTGGCCAGGCACCACCAAAGCGAGCGACCGCCGATATTGCCGGCGTGCGAAGGTTCGCCCGCCTCCTTGCTGGCCGTGGAGTTGTTGGCGCTCACGCTGGTCCCGAGGATGGACAGGGCATTGACAAAGTTGTCGTTGCTCAGCGGCGGAATCGTGACGGGCACCTGCGCCTTGTTGTTGGAATAATCCGACTCAGCGAAGACATGGCTCGGATTGACCTCCAGCTCCAAAGTGTAACTGCCGGGCGGCACGTCGGTGATGTCGAGCCATTGCCCACTGATAAAGGCCCCGTAAACGTCAGCCCACCCGCGCTGGGCGCCCTGGTGCTGGCAAGTAAAGAGGGACGATGGGCTGGCCGTCGCGTCGAACTGGCTCACGTCCTCCAGGCAGAACCCGGTCTTGCGGCCCGAGATCACCGGCAGGCCGAATTGAAGCAGGCGGTATTCGGCGTAGCCGGTGAAATGATAGTGCATGTGGCATGGGGCGAACATGAAATTGGTGTTGCCCGTCGGATCGCCCAGGTCCAGGTCCGATTCCCCGATGTTCCGGGCCTCGGTCGTGAACCGCAGCAGCCGCCGGCAACCGGCCTGCACGGTCCCCTCCACGACCTCACAGTTGGTGCTCGCGAACGTATCGACGGTGATGAACGGGGCGATGGACGGCGCCCAAACAATCACGTCCGGCAAGTCCAGTCCCCAATGCAGCGAGATGATTCCGCTGGCCGCCCCCGTGACTCCGTTGTAACCGTCCACCGCGATGTAATATGTCGTCCCGGCCGTGGCCTGGAACGCCACGCGGCTGGTGCGGCTCCACGACTCGCCATCGTCGTCATGCCCCACGAGCGTCAACGCGCCGACGGCGTTGCCCGTGTAGACGCCCAGGATCGTGTCAAAGGCGCTCCCGCTCGTGCGGAAGACGTAGCGTGCGCTGGACGGCGCGGTCCAGCGATACCACACCGAACGTCCGCCGGGATTCGAGAAGATGTTCGGTTCGCCCGGTTCCCTGGTCGCGCCGGTGTTGCTGTCGCTGCGGCTCCCCGCGGCGCCCGCCAGCGGGATCGCCGTGCTGAAAAAATCGTGGGATGGCCCGGCCGAACCCGACACAGTGATATCGTCCAGATACCAGCCTTCTGCAAACACCGACAGGTCGCTGTAGAAATTGAATTCCAAGGTATGCGCACCGCCGAGATATGGATTGAGATTGAGGTTCACCTCGGTCCAGCCGGCGGTCGCAGTGCCCGACTCCCACACCAGGTTCGCGTCAATCCAGACCCGGGCTCTATCACAGCACGCTTCAATCCCAGGAATCTTGTGCCAGAACGTCAAATTGGCCGAGGTGAACCCCGTCAGGCTGACCGACCGGCTCATGAAAGCGTCCATGTAGTCCTCGTAAAACGGCTCGGGCCCGGTGCTGTTGAAAGGATACGCCGTGCCCGCGCAATAGCCCTTCCAATTCCCCGTGTGCGATCCTTCGCCACCGAAGGCAAGATTGACATCCTCCCAATATGGATTCACGAGGCCGTCGGGGTTCGCATCGCCCACTGACCAGCCATTGTCCTCTGGAAAATTGCCCTCAAAACCTTCAAACAATTGAATCGTCTGCGCGGGCGCTCGGAGCGCGAAACAGCAGACGAGGCACAAGGCAACCAGGACTTTGGACTGCGGTGGCAAGCGCAGCGCGACACCGCTTTGGCTCGTGGGGCCAGGGGCAGGCCTGCGGCCAAAGCTGGATACGTCCGCTGCCTGACGCGCGCCTCCACTTCGCGCCTCGAACCACTGCCAGTGAACGACCGGCTTCATCGCAACTGAACTGACCGGCGCGGTGAATAGCCGTGAATGCCCCGCAAGTCGAGACGAAACTCAGCGGGCGCGCATCGCGTGCGAGCCAGGCTCGAAACGATTGCAAGCTTTTGATTGAAGGCGTCACGGTTTCCGCGCACAGTGCCGTCATGGGCAAAGTCATCGTCAAACTGAAACTCACCAACCTGAAGGATGCCTTCCTGAAATCGGCGGGCACCCGCAAGGCCAAGCCCCGCGCGGTGGAGGTCGAAGCGCTCGTGGACACCGGAGCCACCCGGCTTTACCTCAAGCCCACCGTCATCAAAAGACTTGGGCTCGAACGCACCGACACCGTCCGCTCGCAAATCACCAACGGTGAGGCCCTCCGATTCAAGTACGGGCCTGTGCAACTGGAGTTAATGGGGCGCAAGGAGAACTTCGACGTTATCGAGGTCCCGGAATCCGTGCCCAACCTGCTGGGGCAGGCGCCGCTCCAAGTGTTGGACTTCGTGGTAGACAGCAAAGGCCACAAGCTCATTCCGAACCCGGCTCATGGTGGCGAGCAGAAGACCGAGGAGTACTGACCAATCCCAATTTGCTAAAAACTCTCGAACCGAGTTTGTCAAAATTGGCAGGTCACTTCCGCCACACCAGCTTCGCATAAGCCTCTTTTAGTTTTTCCACTATCGCCGAACGGCGCAGCGTCTTGCCGTCCAATTCCATCACCTCGGTAATGCCAGTGACGCTGTTCGTCAGGAAGACGCCCGCCGCGCGACTCAAGACAGCGGGTAGATCATCCGCTTCGACGGTTTTCAATCCCAGCTTGCGGGCCAATTCGAAGGCCACTCCTCGTGTGATACCCAGCAAGGCGCCAGCCCGGCTTGGCGGGGTCAAGAGCGCGTCACCCGAGAGCCAAAAGAGGTTGCTTGAGGTCGCCTCGGCGAGGCGGCCCCTCGTGTTGAGAAGCAACGCGTCGTCGGCGCCGGCCGCGTCGGCTTCGGCGCGGGCAAGGATGTGGGGAAGTTTGTTGCAGGTTTTCACGCTCGCTAGCGGGTTGCCGGCGGCGACTCGAAACGAAGACGTGATGAGCCGGACGCCTGCGGGCCTTTTCACGCCGGGCCGGCGCACAACGTGGAGGGTCATCGCGAGAGTGGGCCTGTCAGCGGCTTTGGGCGAGTAACCGCGCGGGCCGGGACCGCGAGTCAGTGTGACGCGGAGTACGGCATTCGGTAAGCCGTTGAATTGGATGAGTCGGTCCGCCGCGCGGCGCATTTCCGCAGAAGTCAACGGCGGGCGAAGCTTCAGCACAAGCGCGCCATGCGCGAATCGTTCCATGTGTGCGTCCCACAGAAATGGCTGGCCGCGGACGACGCGCAGCGTCTCGAAAAGACCGTCGCCGTAAAGGAAGCCGCGGTCGAAGACGGAGACGAGTGCCGCTTCTTCAGCGAGGAATCGGCCGTTGAGGAAGACCACCATGACCGGCCCGAGCGCCTATTTCCGCGATTCCTCGACGAGTTTGATCGAAACATTCTGTTTCAGGCTGGTTTCGACGGGCGGGGCCGCTCCGGCGCCGACGCCCGGCTGGCCCGGGAGCTTCATTCGCATCTGGATCGTCTGGTCGAACAGGTTGTCGATGATCATGCCGCGGGCAGGGTCGAACCACGCTTTGCCCGAGCATTGGCCGCCGGACACGGACATCATGGCGCCGAACGGACTGTTCGGGTCGCCCGTGTTGGGCCCAATGGAACCGGTGTACGTCAGCGCTGCGCAACGCCGCTGTTCGCGCTGTTCCCAACCCTTGAAGGTATAAGTCAAATCGAGCATCACCTTGCCAAGCGGGCCCATGGTGACTTCGAACTTGGATGGCCAGGTCGCGCCCGGCTTGACGGGTTGGGCCGGCAGGTCGCGCCCCTGGCTCACCAACTGTTTGATGGAGTCCTCGTTGAACATCGAGGCCATCGGATTTGAGCTGCCATCGGGGTTGCCGAAGACTTTCTGCTGGAACTCTTTCATCCCCTCGACGCGTTCGACAGTGTTGCTCGCGTCGAACAGGAGCTTCAGCTTCTGTCCGACCATCTGGCGGAACGGCTTCACGGCCGGATTGCTCTCATCGCCGGTGGCTTCGCCGCGCGTGTCAAAGCCGAGCACCTCATTGCCGCCCATCGACACGGACAGGTTGACGGACTGGAACTCGAGCTCGACCTCGCGCCCGCCGCCGGGACGTTCACGCAGGACATTCAGGGAATACTCCTGCCCCATGTTCATCTCCTGAGTGGCCGGCCTGCTGCCCGGGATTCCCGGCATCGCCGGAATCTGTGTGGTCTGCGCCACTTCCATGCGGTGTCCGAACCGGCCGCCGACGGGCCAGCGCAGCTTGAGCACCGCGGGATCGTCCGGATTTCCGGCTGCGGCAGGGGAATTGGCGCCGCCGGCGGCGGAGCCGTCCGCTTGCGGCGCGTCCGAGGATTTTTTGCAACTGACGGCAGCCAGCGCCAAGGCGGCGCCGGCGACAATTGGAAATAGATTGAGTTTCATGGGGCTTGCGGCGCACGGACGATTGCGGTTATCCGCCATGCCGGACGGCGTGGCAAGC
>DASTLJ010000395.1:0-3416 GCA_035715125.1 Verrucomicrobiia bacterium | reverse complement strand
CGTTGAGCAGGCTATTGCAATTCATGGAATCATTCTGGTCCTGGTTCGGCGCCGGATTCGGCGCCGCTGTCTTATTGGCGTCCTTATTTGAATGGGCGTTTCACCGGTATTTCATGCACCGGCCGGTGTGGCGATTCGAGTATTCGTTCCGCGCCCACGCCCTGGTGCATCATCAGACCTTCAAAGCGGACCATTCGTATCATGCGGTCAACGAAAGCGACAAGCAGACCATTCCCATGGCGTGGTGGAACGGCCCTGTGCTGATTACGATCTGTATGCTGCCTGTGGTGGGGGTCGCCTGGGCGCTGGGCCTGTGGGGACTGGCGGCGGGAGCGCTCCCTGCGATCATCGCCTACTACGGCGCGTACGAATACATGCACTGGTGCATGCACCTGCCCAAGCGCCGCCGCCTCGAACGTTCCTGGCTTTTTCGCCGGCTCAATGGCCACCACCTCCTGCACCACCGCTACATGCACAGGAATTTCAACGTGGTGTTTCCGCTCGCCGACCTCCTGTTCGGCACCCTGCTCCTTCGCTCCAAACTGCGCTTTGCCCAGGCCCTCGGGCCCGCCGTTCCTGACGTGCAGCCTCGCGCAGTCTGATCCGGCCGGCCGCCTCGATTAACGCCACGAGCGCCGGCGCCGGAAGCCTCGCCGCGGCCCGCCGCCCCTGCGGGGATCGAACTCCCGCTGTCCCTGCGCCGGTTTGCGCCCCTGCTCCGAGTGTCGTCCGTGCGGCTGAACCTGCGGGCGTGACGGAGGAGTGGAGTCCCGCCGTGTGGCGGATTGTGGCTGCGGCTGCGGCCTGGCTGGCGAACGGACTTCACGCCGTTCCCTGGCCCCAAAGGCAGCCGCGTGGGCCGGCGACGGCGTGCCGGGGGCGAATCCCTCGGCGTGTTTGCGCACAATGCCCCGGCCGATGAACCGCTCCAACGAGCGCAATTCGTTTCTGTCCTCGGGGGTCACGAAGCTGATTGCGTCGCCCACCGCGTGCGCCCGGCCGGTGCGGCCGATGCGGTGAACGTAGTCCTCCGGGTGCTTGGGAAAGTCGTAGTTGACCACGTGCGAAATCCCGTCCACGTCGATGCCGCGCGCGGCGATGTCCGTGGCCACGAGCACGCCCACGGCGCCCGATTTGAAATCCCTCAAGGCCCGGAGCCGCTGACTCTGGGAGCGGTTTGAGTGCAGCGTGGCGGTGCGGACGCCGGTTTCTTCGAGCCGTCGGGCGAGCTTGTCCGCCCCGTGTTTGGTGCGGGTGAAGACGAGCACCATGTTCATGCCGGGGTCGCGCAGCAGGTGCGCGAGCAGATCCATCTTCGCGTGATGCGGCACTTCGTAAACGAATTGGGTGACCGTCTCGGCGGGGTTCGCCCGCCGGCCAATCTGGACCAGTTTGGGCGCGCGGAGGAACTCATGGGTGAGCGCCTCGATCTCCCGCGAAAGCGTCGCCGAAAACAGCAGCGTCTGGCGCTGGCGGGGCAACGAGCGCACGATGCGCCGGACGTCCGGCAGGAAACCCATGTCCAGCATCCGTTCCGCTTCGTCGAGCACCAGGAATTGCAGCCCGGAAAAATCGCCATAGCCCTGGCCCATCAGGTCGAGCAACCGGCCGGGCGTCGCGATCACGAGATCCACCCCGGCGCGCAAGGCCTGTTTCTGCGGATGCTCGCCCACGCCGCCGAAGACCGTCGCCGCGCGCAACGGCAGGTGCCGCGCGTAGGCGCGCACGTTCTCCTCGATTTGCACGACCAACTCGCGCGTCGGCGCGATGACGAGCACGCGGGTGCCGTGGCGCGCCGGCTGCGCGCCGGGCGCCCGCTCCAGCCGCGCCAGAATGGGCAGCGTGAAGGCCGCCGTCTTTCCGGTGCCCGTCTGGGCGATGCCGATGAGGTCGTGTCCGGCGAGCACCAGCGGAATGGCCGCCGTCTGGATCGGGGTCGGCTCGGTGTAACCGGCTTCCTGGATTGCTTTGTGAATGCTGGCCCCGAGTCCCAGCGCGCGAAATGGCATGACGTGAGGAATAAAAGAGCGAGGCCCGGAAACCGGGCCTCGCTCGTGAATGATCGGGAATGATTAGTAGCGATCCCGGCCGCCGCCCCGGCCGCCGCCGTATTCGCGCCGGCCGCCGCCGCCGCCACCGCCAGGGGCGCGCTCTTCGCGCGGGCGGGCGATGTTGACGGTCAGGGCGCGTCCATCCAGTTGGGCGCCGTTCATCGCTTCGATGGCCTTCTGCGCCTCTTCGGGCGAGCCCATCGTGACGAAGCCGAAGCCGCGCGGACGGCCGCTCATGCGGTCCATCATCAGGTTGGCTTCGACGACCGTGCCGTGCGCCGCGAAGGCGTCCTGGAGGTCGTTTTCTGTGGTATTGAAGGAGAGGTTCCCTACAAACAATTTACTGCTCATGTGATGTTCAATGTTGCTGTCCGACTATCTCTGCACTCACCAGACTGTTCCCGACCATCGGGTCTCAAATCTTCACTGAACCAGGTTCACCTGAGGATTTCCATGCCTTGGAAGCAGCAAGGTATCTAACAGACGGCGCGACAATGCCCTTTTTCCGGAGAAAGGCAACAACGATTCTTGGGAATCTTTTTTGGGTTTGGACGCCTATCCGGCGGCTTGTGCCTGTCGGCTCAATCCGTTAATGATTGCGCGTGACATTTCATCGCGCCATCGCCGCGTTCGCGTCGTTGTATTGGATAACCGTGCCGGCGGCTTTGCCCGCCGCCGACCAGCCGCAGTGGGGCCAGGCGTGGTCGCGCAACATGGTTTCCGCGGAACGCGGACTGGCGGATTCGTTCGATCCGAAAGCAGGAAAGAACGTCAAGTGGATCGCCCGGCTGGGCACCGAATCGCACTCGACGCCCATCGTCGCAGGCGGGCGCGTCTATGTCGGCTCGAACAACGGCGAACCCCGCGACCCCCGGCGCACGGGCGACCGCGGCGTGCTGATGTGCCTGGACGAGCGCGACGGCAAATTGCTCTGGCAACTCGTCGTGCCCAAGCGCGAGGAGGACCCGTATCACGACTGGCCGAAGACGGGCATCTCCTCCGCGGTCACTGTGGAGGGAGAACGCGTGTATGTGGTGGACAACCGGGGCGTAGTGCTGTGCCTCGACGCCCGCGGGCTGGCCAACGGCAACGACGGGCCGTTTCAGGACGAGGCCGCCTATATGACCCCGCGCGGCACGAACGCACCGGAGCAGGCTTCCAGCCTGACGAACAGCCCGGGCATTCAGCCCACGCTCCCACTCGGCCCGCTCGACGCGGATATCCTCTGGCAGTTTGACCTGACGAAGAGTGCCGGCATCTGGTCGCACGACGCGGCGCATAGTTCCGTTCTTATCCGTGGCGAACATCTCTACTTGAACACCGGCACCGGGGTGGACAACACCCACAAGAAAATCCGGACCCCGG
>DASTLJ010000394.1:0-4707 GCA_035715125.1 Verrucomicrobiia bacterium | reverse complement strand
CGTGCCGTGGCTCGGGCCGGTGACGACCGCGGCCGTGAGTGTGTCGCCGTCCAGGTCACTGTCATTGGCCAGCACGCCGGGAGCGGCAATGGTCAACGCGGCGTCTTCGTCCGTCGCGTAAGTGTCGTCTGCGGAAACCGGCGGATCGTTCACGGGGCGAACAGTGATGCTGGCCGCCGCGGTGGCGTCGGCGCTGCCGTCGCTGGCGCGGTAGGTGAACGAATCCGGACCGTGATAGTTCGCGGCGGGCGTGTAAGCGAAGCTGCCGTCGCCGTTGAGCGTGAGCGTGCCGTGGCTCGGGCCGGTGACGACCGCGGCCGTGAGTGTGTCGCCGTCCAGGTCACTGTCATTGGCCAGCACGCCAGGGGCGGCGATGATGAGCGCGGTGTCTTCGTCCGTTGCGTAAGCGTCGTCTGCAGAAACCGGCGGGTCATTCACGGGGCGCACGGTGATATTCGCCGTCGCCGTCGCCGAAGCGCTGCCGTCGCTGGCGCGGTAGGTGAACGAATCGGGGCCGTGATAGTTGGCGGCGGGTGTGTAGGTGAAGGAACCGTCGCTGTTGAGCGTGAGCGTGCCGTGGCTCGGGCCGGTGAGAACCGCGGCCGCTAGTGTGTCACCGTCGACATCCGTGTCATTGAAAAGCACGCCCGACGCGGGGATGGTCAGAGGCATGTCCTCGTTCGCGGTGAAGGCGTCGTCGTTCGCCACGGGCGAGTCGTTCACCGGATTGACGGTGATAGTGACTGTCGCCACTGCGGAAGTCGCTGCTCCGTCCGTGATCAAATAGGTGAAGTTGTCCAAACCGTTGTAGTTCGCCGCGGGCTGGTAGGTGAACGAGCCATCCGGATTCAAGGTGAGCGTGCCGTGGGCCGGAGCGCTGACGGGCCGTGGCGTGCCGATCAGCAAGGGATTGCCGTCCAGATCAGTGTCGTTGGCGAGCACGCCGGGCGCGGGCACCGTGAGCAGCTCATCTTCGTTCACGCTGTAGACGTCATCATTCGCGATGGGAGCGCGGTTGAAGACCACCGTTGTGGTCACTGCCGAGGCATTGTCCGCCGGGTAGGCGTCGTTCTGCGAGCAGAGGATCTGCGCATAGTTTTGAAAGGTTGTGCCATAGGTGACACCAGGCTTGACCGTGGCCTTGTAGGTCACTGAACCTTGGGCGCCAATGGCGAGGTCACCCAAATCCCAGATCAGGACGTTCCCGACCAGGACCGCGCCGCCGCTGGCGCTGTTGGTCACGTAGCTCACCTCCGGCGGAAGGATGTCGGTGATTTGCACCCCCAACGCAGCGCTGGGGGAGAACGCCTTGTTCGTCCACTGCATCGTGTAAGTGATCGTTTCGCCGGGCATGGCATTAGCCGGGCCGCGCTTAAGAATGGAGAGATCCGGAAGCCCCATTCCAGGGTCGGGCTTGTGAAACTGGAGCGTGCCCAGCGACGGTTTTCCGCTCAGAGCCAGCGAACTGCCCGTGTTCAAATGCGCGCCAGCCGAGAGCCGCGCGCGAAACTCGACCCAGCCGGGGTTCCGATCCGTGATGTTGACCGTGAAGGTGTAAGTCCAGGTTCCCGACAAGATCGGCGCGATCAGCACCGGCGGCGCTATGAAAACGACGTTCGGGGAGGTCGTCCAGCCGGTCAGATTCTCAATACCAGGGGTGGTGCCTTTGAAGTGGTTGAAGTCGACGGAGATGGTCTTGCTGTTCGCCGGACCGCCGGTGATGTAAACCCGGCATGGGATCAAATCGAGTTCTCCCCAGCCCATCAGGTTGGCGTTAATCCACGTCGTGCTGTTGCTGGATTGGCCCTGAAGCCGGGCGTCGAAGCCGGCGGCTTGAGCCTCCGGCGGCGCAAACGCAGAAAGCAAACTCAGGCACCCGACGGCCGCCATCCGGAGGATGGATCGCATCACTGTAAATCTCATGAGCGAAAATCCATCTTCGCGGCCGGAAGCGAAAGAGCGAGGGGCGTGATTTACCCCTGATGAAGCGTCCCGAAAAAGTACGATCGGCCGCTCCGGCAAAATCAGGTGTTGTGAGCAGGACGTGCGAGAAAGCCAGCAAATCCAATGCTTCTGGGCCTCGCTGGGCGCGAGAAGGCGTGGTCATACAAAGGACGCGCCCTGAGCCGGATGCGGATTCACCTCCCGGCTGATTCGAGCCCTGGCGCCGAGGCGCAGGCGAAGCTCAATTCACGGCCTTTTCCAGCGCGTCGAGGACGATCGAGGGCGTTAGTAATTCCGGAAGAACGATGGGGGGCTTGGCCGCATCCTTGGGATAGACCAGCACCAGAGGCACGCCGGCGCGGTTGAAGTGCTTCAGTTCTTCCGTGATGGCAGGAGGGAAGTGCGTGTAGTCTCCAAGGAGCGCCACCGCGTTGATCTCCTTTAACTTGCTCTTCACCGAAGAGATTTCGATGCTTGTGCGTTTGTTCACGCGGCAGTTCAGACACCAAATGGCAGTAAAATCGACCAGCACCGGCCGGCCCTCGATTCGGGCCGCCTGCACGGCTTCGGGGCTCCAAGGCTGCCATTCGATACCGCCTGGCTTTCGAGCGACGGAGGTTCCGGCAACCGAAGGCTCGCGGTGCCGCCAATCCAGTTGCATTTCCAGCGCGAACAGGTAGCCGCCGACCAGAAAGACCCCCATCAGCGCAAGGGCCAAGGCCGGGCGCCGGGAGCTTCTTTGCGCGAACGTGCCCCACAACCAGGCCGCCACGGCCACGCAGACCAGGAAGATTCCGACCCACAGGACGCCTTCATCCCCGTAGTGCGCGTCGATCAGCGAAAGCAGGAATAACGCCGTGCCGAGCATCGGAAATCCCATCGCCTTTTTGAACGTCTCCATCCACGGTCCCGGTTTGGGCAGGAACC
The DNA here is from genome assembly GCA_035715125.1 of Verrucomicrobiia bacterium. Classification (GTDB taxonomy): domain Bacteria; phylum Verrucomicrobiota; class Verrucomicrobiia; order Limisphaerales; family JADJPG01; genus DASTLJ01. The sequence continues at coordinate 1,836 of DASTLJ010000394.1, read as the reverse complement.
TGACCCATCCGGGCTGGAGGCTCAGCAACACATAGGGCGCTGCCAGTCCCAATGCGAGCATCACGAATACAAGCAGGATCGTCCGTGGCGGTTCAAAGTAGGCGAAACCCACGGCAGGGGCCAGAAACGGCGCGGTGCACGGCGTGGCCAGCACGGTCGTCAGCACTCCATTGAAAAACGCTCCCGCTGCGCCTTCGCGTGAAGCAAGCACCGAGGCCTTGTCCATGGCGCCGCCGCTCAGCGTCACCTCGAACACGCCGAAAAAGTTCAGCGCAACCAGCGTGACCAGCACCGTCATGCCCACGAGGAAGTAGGGGCTTCCGAACTGCATTCCCCAACTGGCCTGTCTCCCTGCGAGTTGCAGGCCGATGACGACCGCCGCCATCACGAGGAACGAGCAGAGCACGCCCAGCCCGTAGACAAGGCCGAGCTTGCGCACGTGTTCCGGCGACTCGCGGCTCTGGGCTAGAAAGCCGAAAATCTTCAGCGCAATCACCGGCAACACGCAGGGCATCAGGTTCAGGATTAGCCCACCCAAAAAGGCAATCCCGAGCCAAACAAAGATGGATTTCTTCTCTCCCACAGGCGCGCTCAGGGAATTCGCTGAGGCCGAGCCGGTGCCCGAAGCACCGAGCGACGGCTGGACCGCCACCTTCACCTCGTAGGCGCCAAGCAACTTTTTTCCATCGTCACGTTCCATCAACACACCGGCGATTTGCCCGGGCCAGGCATCGAGCTTCTCGACGGATTTGCGCAGCCGGATCTTGCCACCTGTGGATTTCAATTGCTCGGTGGCCGCCTTGACGATGAATTTCTCATCGCCGTAGGGGAAGAAGTCGGCGCTCTTCGTTTCCTTCGCCGCTGTCCACTCGATGAGCAAGGGGCGCGAATCCCCTTTGGCCGCGGCCTCCCAGCCGGTGCGCACGTCGATGCCGGGTTTGGATTGCGGGAGCCGGCTTTTCCACGTGTCGAGCAACGCAGCGTCCTTCGACAATTTGGCTTCCGGGCCGACCGTCAGTGCGCCGGACACGTTACCGATGCCCCGCACGCAAAGCTTCTCGCACTCAAGCCAGACCACCTTCGCGGCGAGGTCCAACTTCCCAGCCGGCGCGTCTTTCGCCACCGTGATCGGCACGAGCAGCACGACTTCGTCGTGGTAGACGAAGGTGTTTTCGCTTTCCATGACGTACTTTTCGGGCACGGGCCACTGAATCTCGCCGGCCGTGACGCCCTTGGGCAGCGTCCAGTCAATGGTCGTCGGGGCGCCCGAGTCGCCGCCGTTCTGCCAATAGGTGTGCCAACCCGGGGCCATCTTCAGTTGGACACCGGCCAGGATTGTTTCGCCCGGCTTGGCGGAGTCGTGGGAGAGAATCAGGCGCGCTTCGGTGTTGGCCGCGCGGGCGCAGCCGAGGGCCAAAACGATCCAGAACAAAGCCGCGATTCGTATCATCGTCTGCATGTAGCATTAGATGCTGCAAACTTACAAGGCTTTGAGAGGAAGCACGTCAGAAGTTGGTAAAGAGTTTGCCGGACGCGGCGCCCGCCTCTATAAGCCCGCCATGTCGGAACACCCCGCCACGGCCTTTCGCTGGTTGCGCTCCGGCGACGAGGCGTTTCCCGCGATGTTGCGCGCCATCGACGCGGCGGGCGAGTCGGTCCGGCTGGAGATGTACATTTTCTCCGCCAGCCCGCTGGGCGACCGGTTTCGCGACGCGCTGGTGCGCGCGGCACAGCGCGGCGCCCGCGTGCAGGTGATGCTGGATGCCTTCGGCTCGTTCCCGCTTTCTGAGAGCTACTGGGATGTGCTCACCGAGGCGGGAGGGCGATTTCGCTGGT
>DASTLJ010000393.1:0-3538 GCA_035715125.1 Verrucomicrobiia bacterium | reverse complement strand
CGGTGGCGCCGCTCGTCACCGTTTGCGCCGCGGGCTGCCGGGTGATGAGCGGATGGTGAAGGACGGTGAGCCGCGCCGTTGCGCTGCGCGTGGACGACGCGCCGCTGGAAACGACCACGGCGTAGTCGCCCTCGTAATAGGGCTGCACGTTGGTGATGGTGAAGTCGCGATTCGTGGCGTTGGGGATGTCGACGGAATTGGACAGCCATTGATAACGCAAGGCCGAGCCGGTCGCCAGCACGTCGAACGTGACGTCGCGTCCCGCCAACGTTGTCTGGCTCAAAGGCGGCGCGAGAATGAACGGCGACCAGATCGGCGCGCCCAGGACGTAGGTATCCACGACGACGTTCCCGCGCGTGATGAAGTGGAAGATCAGGTTCGTGTCCGTGGCTTCCAGGCGCATGGCGCCGTAATCGGCATTGTAACGGACCGCCGCCGCGCTCGCGCCCGCGAACCCGCCGATGGACTCACCTCCCAGGCCATTGATGAAGTACACGATGTTGTTCGTATGGATGCGCGCGTAGATGTGGTCGTGCCCCGCGAACACCGCCGAAGCGCCCCACGCGGCATACGGCCAGCGCATCCCGGGCGTGCCGGCGCCGTTCACGTCCGCCGAATAGGGCGGGTGATGGAGGGACACGAGTTTCCAGCGGGCGGTCGAAGCGGCCAGCGCGGTCTGGAGCCAGCGTCCCTGCACGGAGGTGCTCGTCGAGCCGTCGGGATCCGCGTTGCTGTTGATGATGAAGATTTCCACCGGCCCGTAACGGTAGCTGTAATAGCGCTCATTGCCCGGCAGCGTGAAGTAGTCGATGTGCGGCTGGCCGTTGGCAACCCAGTCATGATTGCCCAGGCAGGGGAAAAAGCGGTTGCTGGAGGCTCCGTCGCCGTAGGTCCCTGGATAGGGATGGATGTAGTCGTGAAAGTACTGGCCGATGTTGACATCTATCGTGGATGCCAGGCCGCCGGGATAATTGTTGTCACCCGTCGTGAAGACAATCGCCGGGTCCCAACGCTTCAATGCGTCCGCCACGGCCGACTCGAAGGCCGCCCGTGCATCTCCATAGGCCGCCACGCCGAAATCTCCGATCGAGCCAATCACGACCGATTCGCCCGCCCCCACTCCTGGCGGCGCGAGAACGCCGGCCAGCAAGCAAACCGCCAGGCAGCGCCGCACCGGGCGGGCCGGCCGGCCGAATAAGGAGTTGTTCATCAAGGTAGCCAGTATCGATCCAACCCGCCAACAACGCCGGGCGCCCGCGACGAGCTGAAGTGGGATGGCCGCATCGTGAGCCATCGGGTGAGGTTTTCGCAAGCGAAATGACCTTCGTTATTTTCAATCGCCGTGCCATCCATCCCTCCGATCTTCACGGTGGTCGCGTAGCGACTCGGATGACGGTAGCCGTGGACTTCAGTCCACGGAACCGCCCATCGAACGATGTGCGTCGCGCTGGGCGCTCCTCAACCCCCGGCTACCATCTGGCATCCCTCCGGGATGCTGCTACGCCTTTGCCGGTTTGGCCTTGCGCCATTTTTCTAGGAAGGATTTCACCTTGGCGGGGTCGTGGTGGTCGCCTTCCTCGAGTTTGTTCGTGTCTTGCGTGTAGAGCGGAGTGCCGTTGGTGTCGAGGACGACCAGCACCGGGAGGCCGTGTTTGGTGGGGTTGTCGTATTTCCTGACCGTGTCCGCGTTGTGCTGCTTGTCCACGTCGATGAGGACGAGGACGTAGTTGTCCTTCACGAGTTGGGCGAGCTCGGCGTTGGTCTTGAGCACGCCGCTGAGCTTGTGGCACCAGCCGCACCAGTTGGCGCCGAACTTGAGAATGACCCGTTTGTTCTCCGCCTGCGCGGTCTTGAGGGCGGCGGCAATCTGTTCTTTGCCGTCGGCGGCCGTATCGTAAATGGCCGGCCGCGCCGCCGGCGGGCCGGCCGCCGCGCGCGAGGGGCGGGGGGCCAAGGGGATGAGCATCGAAGCGAGGAGCGCTATCGAGTGGAACGGGTGTGAGGATTTCATGGACTGTTTTGTACAGCATGGGCGGGCGAAGACAATGGTTTTGATTGCCGGCGTCCTCCCGAAAGCATCCTGGTTACTCGCCGAAAAAATCGCTGGTCTCTTTACCCCTTACCCCAGAGCCGTCGAGAGGAGTCCCCGTGAACATCGTTCGCCAGGCAGGATGAAACCAATCACCAGGCCTCGTTTTCGACGGCCTTCGACTGTTGTTTAGAATAGCTTTTCGACCACGGATGACGCGGATAACACGGATGGATTCTTTTGGCTCGTGCCCATCCGTGTAATCCGCGTCATCCGTGGTCAGTTTTCAGAGTAGAGGGAGTCGCGGCGCGCGCGTTCGAATAGCCGGCTGGCAGCGACTCGCGTTGACATGGTGCTGAGCGGGACTTCACTTCCAGGGTTGATCGGGCCATAATGCGACCGCGATGAGACGGAGGCGGACGCAGCCAGATCAAATCTTTGCAGTTGCTCCCGCCTACGGGGGCGTTGACGCTAACTGGTCCTCGCGCCGCTTCGTTGTGCTTTCGGTCATCGATGATCGGGGTATTAAGGCTCGCATCGAGAGGTCTGGCGCCAGAGCACACTTTCCGTCGGGCGCCAAGTGGCTCGACATCACCGTGGCCGCGCCGCCGGTCCGGTGGGTGGAATGGATTGTGCCGGCGGGCGGGATGGGCACGAATATCTCAGCGCGGTGAGCCAACGAACACGGCGACATCGGGATTGTCTCCCGGGTTTTCCTGAGCGATGATTGGTCCGCTATGGCAGCCACGGTGAACAGTCGAGGCCAGATCGTTTTGAGCGCGAGCGCGATGGACACCTTGAAGATCAAGCCCGGTGACGTGCTCGTGGTCGTCCAAGACAAGTCCGGGCGCATCGTCCTGCAACGGCGGCGCGCGTCGCATCAGAATGGGCGGAGGAGTTATTTGACGCCCCGGCCGCTTTCTCCGGCGGCGCGAGGCCGCCTCTACAAGGCCGGCGATGCGGAGTGGGACAAGGTCGAGGCGGAAGCTGCTGCTCGGAGCCGGCGTGCGCTCGCGGGCAAGCGCCTCGAAGATCTGTGAACGCCTGGGACATTTACACTTACGATTTTCCGGAGTCGGGGCCGCATCCGGCGGTGATCATTTCCAGTCCGGAACGAACAGGCCGCAAGCCGTTTGTGAGCGTGCTCCTAGGCACGTCGCAAAGGGCCGGGCGACCACCGGATGGCACGGAAGTACTCCTGAATGGCGCAGACGGGTTGGATTGGGAAACGTTGGTGAAATGCGATTTGATCCACGCCGTGAGCAAATCGGAATTGCGGAACAAACGAGGCGCGGTCAGCCCGGCCCGACGGCGCCTGATTGTTCAGCGCATGATTGAGTGCAATGGCTGGAATCGCTTGTGAAAAGGCGAATTGATTCCTCAGTGCTATCCGTGAATTCCCTCCACCCGCGACGGCGGAGAGGGCGAGGCATTCCCGCACCGTAAACTTCCCGAAGGCTTCCCGATTACGGCTGCGATTGCGCGCGATAGAACGGCGCAAAGTCACCG
>DASTLJ010000392.1:0-1859 GCA_035715125.1 Verrucomicrobiia bacterium | reverse complement strand
CGCGGCGCACCAGTTCCTCGTAACGGTCGCCCGCGCTCATCAGGACCGTGTCCTTGATCGGGTGCTGCAACTGCGGGTGCGCCTCGCCGGGCTTTACGACTTCGAATTTGGTCGGCGTCGCTGCGATGCCGACCGCCGATTTCGACTTCGCGTCGGCGATGACGTAGTAATACTCGCAGGTGCGCGGTCCCTTGCGCATGATTTCGATGGCCTCCTCCAGCGTGCCGGCCTTTTCCATCACTTCGCGCATAAGTTGCGCCATCGGTTTGCCGTCCCAATGGCCTTCGCCCCGGCCGCCCATCTCGCCGATCGAAACGTGCTTCTCGTTCATCGCGGTGACGCTGCCGACGAAGCCGGCGTAGCTCACGTTCACCCACGCGTTACCCTTATCCGGTTGGCTGACGATGACCACCGCGTTCTGTTCGAGCCCGACGCCCTTGAGGTAATCCAAAATGCGCCCGTGGTACATCTTCCCGCCGACGGTCGCGTCGCCAAACAATGCGAATCCCGAGCAGTGGAACAATTCCGGGAAAAAGTTCGCCAGCCGGATTTCCTCCTTCTCGTGGCCCGTGGCCTTAGCGATGGCGTCCATCTCGGCCAGGTAGCGCGGGTCGATGAACGGGCTGATGCGCCGTTGCGCCTCCTCGATCTCGCCGAAGAACCAGCGGCCCTTGTCGAAGCTGCTGCCAACGCCCACTCCGTAGAGGATTCGGGCCACCACGTCCTTGATCGGTTTCTTGAGCAGCGTGCCGTGCTGCTCACCCATTTCCTCGGGTGTGCCCTTGACGACCAGCACCCGCGTGCCGTCGAGAATCTCGAGCCGGCCCTTGCCGTGCCTGGCCACCACGCGCCGCTCGCCGGTCGCCGGGCCGAGCGCCGGGACCTTCTCGCCGAACGTGCTCAAGGCCATATCCGCGAAGCGCGTCAGATGCCCGACGGCTGTCGTCTCAATCTTGTCGCCATCCTTGGACGGAATCTTCCACTTGGCCGCCGGCCAGGCGGGCTCGAACTTTGCATCGTTCAAAGCCACCTCGACGTCGACCTCCTTGCCATCGCTGTAACCGACGCGCGCCGGGAACAGGTCTTGTTCACGCAACCACAGCTTGATCGTTCCAGGCGGAATCTTGACGGCGTCGATGGCTTCCGGTTTGGGCGAAGCCGTAATGACGTGGCACCGGGCATCGCCGACCGTCTCGTCCGCGCCCGCGCTCACGTTAAAAAGCAGCGGCAGCAGCGCAAGTTGTTCCCTCGGCAACGGCAGTTTCAGTGCGCCCAGTTTGGTGTTGTCCTTCTTCTCCGGCGCGGAGAGGAATCGCGGCTCGCCCGGCTTGCCCACGACGCCCCATTTCTTGTCAGCCACATAGAGCCAAAGCTCCTGCCCGTCGCGGCCGAGAGAGCACGCCTTGCCCTTGACCTCGGCGGAAAGCGTGAGCCGATCCGGCGCCTGCACCGCGAGCGTCGCGGACTGCCCGCGCAGTTCCTTGGGCAGCCCTTCGGCCTTTATCAGCTCCAGCCGCGTCGAAAACGTCTGTGGCGCGCCCTCCACCACGTCGAGGACCGAGACGATTTTCTGGATGCCCCCGGCGAACAGCTCGACGGGCGTTTTGACCGGGGTTTCCTGCGCGCGCGCAACGGCGACCGCGACAAAGAAGCTCAGCGCCAGCAGAGAGTGGATGCGTGCTTTCATAGATTGGATCGGGTTGGACCCGCCGACTTCCTCAACACTAGCCAAATCCGGCGTCCGAAACAAGTCCGGTATTGGCCGGAGCGTACGGACGGGCGCAACTCGGCACTGCCCCCGGGGCGCGGCCTTCAGGCCGCTTCAGCGTCCGAGCGGCATGGACGAAACGATTGGCCTG
>DASTLJ010000391.1:0-5640 GCA_035715125.1 Verrucomicrobiia bacterium | reverse complement strand
AAGAGTGCCGGTTTTCCGGTTGCTCCTGAGCTTAGGCGTAACAATGCAGAAGCGAACAGCAGGAAACCCAGGAAACAGAGAGTTTTCAGGGTCGCTGGCTAACCCAGGTCACTCCCGCTCACTCGCCTTTCAGTGAATCTGCCCAAGCCATCAAAAATTCGACTGGCTCCATCCCCATGCCTCTGTTGTCTCTGTTATCTCCTGTTCAACTGAATGGATACGGCTTAGGCGCGAGGCAGGCGCCTTCAAACGGCACAGCAGATCCATGGTATTTCTCAATCCGATGGAGCGGCAAATGTGTTTAGTGTCCGTACCCGTGTCCCTCCAGGGATGCACAGTGACGCTCCCGCGCGCAGTCGCGCGGGCCCGCTCTTGGCTTTCCCGCTCGCATCACCCGCAGTGAATATCCTTGCCCGTTCTCGTACGGTTCGACACGCGCCTCAACCTCAAGCACCGGATAGCGCACCGTTGCGAGTCCATAGGCTTTGTAAGTCTGCGCGAACAGTTCCGTCTCCACCATGCCCGTCCAGTCCGCCAGTGCGAGAAACTTCATCGGCTCGCCGGTGATCTGGTGATGCGTGCGTTGCTCGACCACGAGGCCGCACGTCGTCACGGTTTCACCGGGGAAGTCGCCGAGGCGGTTCACGGGGCAGTAGGTGTCCCACGCCACGTCGGCGAACAGTTCAAGCGGGTGGCCGCTGACGGCGAAGCCGAAGAGTTCCGTCTCCCATTCCAGCCGCTCGCGGCGCGTCGGTTCGCGCAGCGGCGGGAGCGATGACGAGCCGGCTCGCGAGGACACTCGCCCCACCAGCAACTGCTCCAGTCCGGGCGGCGGGAGGAGCCAGGGCTGGGCGGGCTCCATCAAGGCGCATTCGGGTACTACCCCTGGATCAGGAACGTAGGGCAGGCGGAAGTTCCGGGTTCCGGGTTCCGAGTTCCGAGTTGGCCAAAAACCCGGAACCCGGAACTCGGAACTCGGAACCTGGAACCCGCGTCCCGCCTGCCCTGCCGCGCCGAAAGGCGCGGCCATCGCACCATCAAGGCCTCGCTTCGCTCGGCCGGGCAGGCGAGACGCCTGCCCTACGCTGGCCGCGCCGAAAGTTTTGAGGAGATGTTGCCCCTGCCAGAATTGCCGGGTGCGCGTGTCGCCGAACTCATCGAAGGCCCCGACGCGAATCATCGCCTCCAGTTCTTCGCCGGACGGCGCGACCCTGTGGAAAAAGTCGGCCAGCGAACCGAACGGGCCGCGCTCGCGGGCCGCCAGCAGCCTGTCCGTCGTCCGGGTCGTCAGTCCCTTCACGCGGGTCAGCGGCACGCGAATGGATTGGCCATGAGGCACGAAGGCCGGCCCCGGCTCGTTGACCGAGGGCGGCAGCAACTTCAAGCCGAGCCGGTGACACTCGAGGACATAGACCAGCGGATCGTAAAACCCCTTTCCGTTCGTCAGCACGCCGGCCATGAATTCGGCGGGGTAATACCGCTTGAGCCACGCCGCCTGATAGGCCTCCACGCCGTAGGCGGTCGAGTGCGCCTTGTTGAAGGCGTAGCCGGAGAAGCCGGTCACCAGTCCCCACACCTCGGCAATTTTCGCCTCGTCATGCCCGCGGGCGCGGGCGCAGGCGGCGAATTCCTTCCCGATTTCCTGAACGGTCCCCCGCTTCTGTTTCACCAGCGCGCGGCGCAGCACGTCGGCCCGGCCCGCCGGCAGTCCAGCGAAGCTTTCGCAGATTTGCAGGATATGCTCCTCGTACACCACGAGGCCGTACGTGCTCCGCAGGCAGGCTTCCAGCGACGGATGCGGATAGGTCACCGCCTCCAGGCCCTGGTAACGGCGGGTGAAGGCCAGCTTCTTCGACTCGTTGGCCGCGCCGGGGCGGATGACGGAGACAATGGCAATCAGCCCGTCGATCTCGCGCACGTTCGTCATCTTGTGCAAGGTCGTCATGGCGGGCGATTCGATGTGATGCACCGCCCGCGCGCCGCCGCTGACGATCATCTCCCACACCTGCGGGTCTTCCCACGGCTCCAACGCGTCCAGGTCCACGGCGACGCCGCGCCGGGCCAGCGATTCCTTCGCGTCGCGCATCACGGCCAGACCGCCCTGGGCGAGGATGTCCATCTTCACCAGGCCGATGGTTTCGATGGCGTCCATGTCGTAGTGCGACGTCGGCAGTCCCTTGTTGGAGATGAACGTCGGCGTCAATTCGTGCATCGGCTGGCAGGAGAGCACGATGCCGCAGGGATGCATTTTCGGATAACGGGGCACGCCGTCGAGGAACGCCGCCATTTCCACGGCCGTCTTGTAAGGCTCCTCATCGAGCGGCAGCGCGCGGGTCTCAGGATTGGCGCGCAACAATTCCACCAACTTCGCGCCGCCGGTGGGCGACGGTTCGTCCGGCACCCAGCCGCCGCCGAAGCCCCACGGGAAATGCTCGGTGAACTTCCGCACGTCGCGTTCCGCCACGCCCAGCACCTTGGCCACTTCCGCAAACGCGCTGCGGGCCTGGAAGGTCGAGAATCCACCGACCACCGCGCATTGCTCGGGGCCATGGCGGGCGAAGAGGAGTTGCACCACGTCATCCTTGCGGTCGTGCGGAAAATCAATGTCGATGTCCGGCAGCTTGTTGAGCGCCATCCGTTCCGGGTTCAGGAAGCGTTTGAAATAGAGGTCGAAGCGGATCGGGCAGACGCCCGAAATGCCCAGGCAGTAGCAGACCAGCGAATCGGCCGCGCTGCCGCGCGTGATCCACTCGATGCCCCGCGCGCGGCACTCCTGCAAAATCTCCCACACGACCAGGAAATACGCCTCGTAACCGACGGCGGCGATGATGCCCAACTCCTCCTCGACCTGCGGCGCGAATTGCGCGGCGCGCTCGCGGTAACGGCGGCGCAGGCCCTCCATCACGAGCCGGTGCAGGAAGGCGCGCGAGGTGGAGCCGTCCGGGGGATGGAAGTCGGGAAACTGCGGTTTGCCAAAGGGGAATTCAAAGTGGCATCGCTCCGCGATTTCGAGCGTGTGCCGGAGCCATTCGGGATGCTCCTTGCAGGCGGCGGCCATTTCTCCCGGAACGCGAAAGTGAAGCCGCCCGCCGTCGCGCTTCTCCGGGTGTGGCTGCCGGAGCAACGTCAGCGTGCGGATACTTTGCACGATGTCGTACTTCTGCCGATCCTCGGGCGAAGCGTAGTGAATCGCCGGAGCCGCGGCTTCGCGGTTCCGAGTTCCGAGTTCCGAGTTCCGAGTTGCAGCCCCCAAGTTCGGATCCAACCCGGAACCCGGAACCCGGAACTCGGAACCGGGCGCAAGCCCGTAGAACCGGCCTGGAAACAGTTCCGCCAGCCGCGCGTCGTCGCTCACTGCAAGCAGCCCGTCCGTCAGCCCGTCCAGTTCCTCGAGGCGGAAGGGCTGGCGCTGCTGGTTGGCGACGGAGGTATCCTCCGGGTTCCGGGTTCCGGGTTCCGGGTTCCGGGTTTTCCGTCCGACCGCAACCCGGAACTCGGAACTTTGAACTCGGAACTCGGAACCTCGCCTGGGACGGGAGAGCAAGCGACAGAGGTTGTGATAGCCGCGCGCCGACTCGACGTAGAGCAACAGCGGGTGGGCGCCCACGCGCACTTCCGCACCGAGAATCGGCTTCACCCCGGCTTGCGTGGCCGCCTGCACAAACTCGACCGCGCCGTGAAGGTTCCCGGTGTCGGTCAACGCCACCGCGGCAATGCCGTGTTGTTTCGCCAGCCCGACAATCGCCGTGGGCGAAAGCGTGGAGTCGAGAAACGAGTAATGGCTGTGCACCCGCAAGGGGACATATCGGGTTCCGAGTTCCGGGTTCCGAGTTCCGGGTTGCAGCCGGACAGAAAACCCGGAACCCGGAACTTTGAACTCGGAACTGCCGAAGGCGGCCAGCGGTTCGCGCGGAGCGTCGCGCAACCGGAAATCGTGCCCGCGCAGGATGACCGACGCCCCGCGCGAACGGCGCAGCTCATCAATCACCCCCGCCAGCCGCGCCCGCGCCTCCTGCCGTTGCGCCGAAAGCTCCAGCGGCAGTTCGCTCCGAAATCGGCCGTCATAGACGTTGGACAGCTTGAGCGACACCAGCCGCAGGCTCACCCGTCGTTTCCATGCCGCTCGCAACATGGTGTGCAACCGCCCGTACACGTCGGTTTCGAGGTCGGTCGGTTCGTGGAGGCTTTCGCTCACTTGATCCTCGCCCATGTCGTTGTAGCGCACCTTGACCGTGAGCGTGCGGATGCTGCGGCCTTCCGCGCGCACGCTCGCGAAAAGGTTGTCCACCATGCGGCGCAGGACGGCCCCGGCATATTCCTCATCGGTCAGGTCCTGGGCGAAGGTCTCCTGCTGGCTGAACGATTTCTGCGGCTCCCGCGCGGGGATCAGCGGCCGGTCGTCGATGCCATGGGCGAACTGCCGGATGCCGACCGCCTGGCTGCCCAGCAGGAGTTGGAGCATTTCCAGGGGGATCGCGGCCACGTGCCGGATGCACGCCAGCCCCGCCGCGTTGAGCCGCGTGCTGGTCTTCGGCCCGATGCCCGGCAGCCATTTGTTGGGCAACGGGTGCAGGAACGCCGCTTCCCCGCCGGGCGGCACGGCGTTGAACGCGGCGGGTTTGGTCAGCTTCGAGGCCACGGCGCTGACCAGCTTGTTCGTGCCGATGCCTTCGCTGACGGTAATCTTGAGTTTTTGCCCGATGGCCTTGCGAATCGTCAGCGCGATTTCGATCGCCGGCTGCTTTCGATTGGCGGTCAGATCGAAGTAACCCTCGTCAATCGAGGTTTGCTCGACGTCCGGCGTGAAATCATAGCAGTAGCCGAACATCCAGCGGGAGAACTGCTCGTAGCGCTCGAAATCGCCCGGCAGCACGATGAGCCTCGGGCAGAGCTTGCGCGCCCGCGCCGTCGGCATCGGGGTGAAGACACCGAACTGGCGCGCCTCGTACGACGCCGAGGCGATGATGCCCCGCTTCTCGCCCCCCACGGCCACGGGCTTGCCGCGCAGCTTCGCGTCGGAAGCCTGCTCCACCGCGGCGAAGAAGGCGTCGGCGTCCAGATGAACGATGGTGCGGGGCGGCGTCATAACAACACGCGCGGGAGAATGGGTTCACCGATGGGTCAACGGCTGTCCTACCCCTCGTCTCATTCTTTGGCCCGGCGGATGAGCGCGCGAAACACGCCCTGGATGACCAGTTCCTCCGACGGAATGAGATCGGGATACCGGGGATTCTCCGCCTTGAGAAACGGCCTGCCGTTCTTCACCACGAACGTCTTGAGCGTATTCTTCCGGTCGATGAGCGCCGCCACAATCTGACCGGGGCGCGGCTCCGGCCCGTGCTCGAACACCGCGATGTCCCCGTCGCAGATGTGCCGTCCAATCATCGAATCGCCCGCCACGCGCAGCGCAAAGGTGTTGCGCGTCGGCTTGAACCCGATCGACTCGACGGTCACAGGGACACATTCATCGGACTCCTGCTCGCGGTCCCGCCCGAACCCGGCCGGGATGGAGCCGAACAACTGGATCTCGACCACCCGCCGGCTGGCCGGACGGAGCGACTCGGCGAGCCGGATCGAGCGCGCCTTGCCCGGTTCGGCGAGGAGCAACCCCTTTTTGACCAGCGCGCGGACGTGATCCAT
>DASTLJ010000390.1:0-14765 GCA_035715125.1 Verrucomicrobiia bacterium | reverse complement strand
GTATTTGCGCGCAGGCCTCCCGATGACCGCGACGGAGCGCCGAGCACCTGCGCGGCTCGGCCAACGGGCCTGATCGCGCCGAGCCGGAGCTCGGCGCTCCGGCTCATGGGCGGCCTCGACATCCAACTTTGGTTGCACATCGGGGCCATGAACCGTCCCACTGGGAGCGCCGGCATCCTGCCGGCGAGTTTCTCGACTCCCGCTCAGGCCTCTGGCCGTCAAGATGCCGGCGCTCCCAGGGCGGGCAGGCGTGACGCCTGCCCCAGGTTGAGGTTCCTGGGACGGCAGTCGAGTCTGGAAAGATTCCGCGGCCATGCGGGCCGAATGTAGTCAATGGCGTGGCGGTTCAGCGAACTGTTCGCGGAAGAACCTTAGCGTCTGGGCGCGGATGCAGGGAATAAAAAGAAGCGCCGAATAATGGCCGGCGGGCACGATCATCGTCTCCGGCTTGCCCATCAGGCGGCGCAATTCCCAGCCTTTGCGGATCGGCACCGACGTGTCGCACGTCGCCAGGACGAGGAACACCTTCCTGGGATCGACGCTGGAGGCGACTGTCGCCGGGTCGAGAGTGATCGCCGCGCGAAGCCGTTCCTCCAGTTCGTGCCGGCTGATGTTCTCCTTTTGCATCAATGCCCGGCGGCGCTTGGCGATGCCGGGTTCCTCGGTGTTTGCAAGAATCCACGGGAGGTCGCCTCCCACCAGCCCGAGCGTGGCCGCGCGGATGCGCGGTTCGGCCGGCAGCAGGAGCGCGCCGCGAATCGCCCCCATGCTCACTCCAAACAGCCCGATGCGCGACGGGTCGTACTCCGGCTGCGTCTCGATCCAGTCGAGGGCCTGCCGTGCGTCGATGGTGCACTGTCGGAGCACGTCATCGATTTGGTCGAACCGCTCCCCTTTCACGAATTTGTCGCGCCGCACCAGCACCGCGGCCAGACCGTGACGCGCAAAGTAGCGGGCAAAGTGCTGCTCCAGCGGGTAATTGCCGCCGATGATGGGCAGGATGAGGATGACCGGAGCGGGTTTCACTTGGTTCGGCGTGTAACAGTCGAGGGCCACTGTCCGGTCGTTGCCGGCAGGCCGCGTGGCGGATTGAATCTCGACCCGGCGGACGTTGAACGGGCTGTTGGTCTGAGGCGGGGTCGACCGGACCACGAGGTTATCGGGCTTCGAGTAGGCAATTGACCGGAGAAACGAGGCGGGAACCGGCGCCGCGGCACGCGGCCGGGAAGCCCCGGGGAGGTGGAGGCAACCCGGCAGCAAGGCCAGCCCGAGCAGGAGGGCGAATCGAATCACGACTTGGTTCACACGCGACACTATTTGCTATCGTCACTTTCCGACAGGTCGTGACTCGGTGCAAATAGGGTGAACAGCCATCCTTCCCTTTGAAGGCCGCGATAGACGCTCGACAAACTTTGTTATTCAAAACCGGGCCGAGTCCCCGGAAGTGCTTGTGGCGCTCCTTGCCTGCGTTCGCGGGGGCATTTTGAAGCTTCCATTGAAGGCCGCGTCGAATTCCCCAGCTATGAAAAAAGCACTTATACTCGGCGTAACCGCCATCACTCTCGCACTCACCTCCAGCACGGCCCGCGCGGGCGACGTGAGGTTCAGCTTCCACATCGGACTGCCCTTGCCTCGCCTCTGCGTGCCGGCTCCGCCACCGCCGCCACTGGTTTGCGTGGCGCCGCCGGTGGTTTATGTCCAGGGCGACTACTGCCACCCTGTGTTTATCCATCGCGGCCCCTGGGTTTATCCCAGGCCCGTGCACGGGCACACGAAGTATTATGTCGTCGCGCAGCCGGGGTCCTACTGCAATCGCGGATACTGAAGTGCCGTGACGCCGCGTTGAGTAGGGCAGGCGTCTCGCCTGCCCTGGCCGCGAAGCGGCCAAACGGTGACGCGCCTTCGGCGCTGGGCAGGCGAGACGCCTGCCCTACTTGGCGGCCGTCACCCGTCACCGCGCCGCGGTGGCGCTGTTCGACAGGAGAAACGCCATCAAGTCCGCGAACTCCGCCGTCGTCATCATGTCGCCGAAGTTTTCGGGCATGAGCGACGTCTCGGACTCGCGGCGCTCGGCGATGTCTTTGCTGGCAACGGTGATTTCCTTGCCGGTGCTCTCGGCCAGCACGACCAGTTCGCCCTCCTCCCGCCGGAAAAGCCCGCTGGTCACTTCGCCGTCCTTCAACACAAGCAGCGTGGAACGAAACGCGCGGTCCACGTTGCGGTTCGGATCAAGAATGTCCTCGCACAGCCGGTCGAGTCCGCGCTGGCCGATGCCGTCGAGTTGCGGGCCGATGAGCGCGCCTTCGCTCCCGATGCGATGGCAGGCCGCGCAATGTTTGGCGAACATGAGCTTGCCTGCGGCTGCTTTGCCGGGCTCTGCAGCGTAAGCGTTGCGGCGTTCGGCGATGAGCTTGTCGCGCGCCTCGTCGGCGGGAGGAAGTTTGGCGGTGAGCGCTTTGACGCGGGCTTCCCAGTCCCTGGGTTTGGAGGATTTAAGGCGGTTGTTCACGCCGACGCGTTGCAAGACGCGCGGCGAGATGGCGCCGCTCTCAATGCCGGCCAGAAGCGTCTCGGCGCTGAATGTCGCGCTGGCCATCGTGTACGCGAGTTTTTCCTGCGACTTGAGCGGAAGGGACTTCAGCGCTGTCACGACACCGGTCTGGGCGTCGGCAGTGTTTTGGCTGGCAAGCACGTCGGCGACGGCTTCGCGGTAGGCGACGGGGCCGTAATTGGTATTCAGCGCGCTGGCGAGGACGGGCACGGCCTGGTTGGGTTCCAGAGCGACCCACGCCCGGGCGAAGCCGCCCAACGTCTCGGTGTCGGAATCGTCCAGCCGCAGGTTGCGCTGCGGTGAACAGAAATGGGCAAAGACGGGCGCGGACTCCTTCATGTTCAGGCGGACGGCCGCGTCGGTGGCGGCGGCGAACCAGTCGCGCATCTTGCGCGGGGAGAACTCCGACGGGCGCAATTGCGACAGCTCCGGCTCGAAACCGCCAAAGGCCAGCCAGGCATAGGCGCTGCCGGCGTCGCCATCGACGGCCTCGACGTAGACACGCTCGCCCTGGTGGTTCGGGAATTCCCAGGTGATGCGCCGGGCGATGTCGTTTCGCGGCGCGGGCGCGCTGGCGAGAACTTGGCCGGGGAGCGCGGCGTTCACGCCGCTTCCGCGTCCGCCAGCACCAATGGCATCGGCGCTTCCAGCGCTCGCTGAAACGCCGGACGCTGAAGCGGCCTGAAGGCCGCGCTCCGCCACGCGCAGGCGAATGAAGTTCTGCCCGCCAGCGGGTTTGTCGGGGAACCCATCGTGGCCGCAGAGCCAGAAGCTGAGTCTGGCCGGCAATGGAAAATCGGGCGAACGCAATACGCCGGTCAGTTGCTCCCCATGCGGGAGACTGGAGGTGAGCTGGCGCTTCCGGCCATCGGTGGAATTGCGCGTCTCGAGGTCCCACGGGACGGCGGTCGGATTCGGCTCGTAGGACGTGGCAGTCCACGTGTGATTGCCGTCGAGCGCGGTGAAGAATCTCCAGACGAGGTTGGTGCCCCAAGCGCGAATGTCCGCTGGCCGCGTGCGCCCCCGCTGTTGCAGGCCTTCGTCCACCGACTTGAGCATGGCGAACTGGCGCTCCAGTTCCTGGTATTGCTCCAGCCCGTAGGCGTCCGGAATGCGGGCGTTGGCGAATTCGGCGAGGCGAGGCAACTCGCTCTCGGGGGCGTAGCGGGCAACGGTTTTGAGCACTTCTGCAATGGGCGGGGAAGGGTTCTTCGCCTGGCTCAATCTTGGCAACAGGCGCAGAAGAAACGTGGCGGCCGCCGGTGACTTGACGCCGATCGCAACATCGGCGAGGGCGAGCGTGTCGGACTCGCTCCATTGCTGTCGGTTCACCTCGTCGAAAACGCTTTCGCTCTGAAGCTGGTCGCGGAGCGATTTGCGGACGACGTAGAGGAGATGCGTGTCGGCGGCCGGGACGCGCGCGCGAAGGTCCAGCAGTGGGCGAAGTTGTGCCGCGCGCGGGGAGCTTCCGAGCGCTTCCGCGGCGCAACGTTGCACAAGGGGGTCGCGGTCTGCGATTCCTTTCTGCGCGATTTGCAAGGCCGCTGGGTTCGAGTCCGCTGGAGTAGTACCCGCCGTAGAGCGGAGAATGTCCGTCGCGATCCGTTGGACGTGAACGCGGACCAGGCGGTCTTCGTGCTTCGCCAGGATCGAAAGGGCGGATTGTTCCAGTGCGCCCAGGCGGTGGAGCATCCACAGACTCTGGACGCTGAAAGCAGGACGCGGCGTCGTCGTTGCCAGCCTTCGCTTAATCAAAGGCACTGCGTCCTTGCCGATGCGATCCGTGAGTTGATCGGTGGCGAGCATGCGGCGAGGGAGATTTGGGTTCCCCAGCGCGGCGATGAGTTCGTTTGCCGAGGCCTTCGTGAAGTCAGCCGCTGGATGGAGTTTCAGCTTCCCATCGCTGCCGCGATAGACTACCCGCCAGATGCGCCCGCTGTTCCGGTCGCGGCCGGGGTGGGCGAGCGGCACTTCATAGTGGCCGATGATGCGGTTGTAGAAGTCGGCGATGTAAAGCGCGCCGTCGGGGCCGAGCGTTGTGTCCACGGGGCGGAACCACGGGTCGTCCGTGGACACGAAGTCGGGGGCGGCCTTCGAGGCGAGCGTGGCGCCGGCCTCGACGGTGCGGTCGCGCATCACGCGGCTGGCCATCACGTCGCCGAAGAAGAGGTTGCCGTGGAATTCCTCGGGCCAGAGATCATCGGCATAGATCGAGACTCCGTCGATGGCGGTTGAGCCGCGGATTCGCTCCATCATGTTCGGGGCGTAGCCCAGCCCGTCGTGCGGCTTGCCAAAGCTGGGATAGTAACCGCCGGCCAGGAGCTGGTAGAGCGGTTCGCTGTGGCAATCGGAAGAGAACAGGTTGCCCAGCGGGTCAAAGGCCAGCCCGAAGGGGTTCACCTGACCGTGCGTGTGCTGTTCGATGCGCGAGCCGTCGAAGCGCAGGCGGTACGTGTTGCCGGAGTAGAGGTGGACTTCGTTGCCGTCACGGCCTTTGACGTGCGAGTCGTTATTGTAGCCGTGGGTGCAATAAAGCCATCCGTCGAAGCCGCGACGAAAACTGGCCTGGTTGCCGTGCGTGTCGCGCGTGTGGTCAAAAGGACCGTAGAGGACATCGCGCTTGTCGGCTTTGCCGTCACCATCGGTGTCTTCCATCAGCCAGATGTGGGGAATAGACCAGACGACGCATTTCCACGTGTTCGTTGAAGCGTTGAAGGGTTGAAGCGTTGAAGCGGGTTTTGCGTTCGCGGGCCCAGCCTCCCGCTTCAACGCTTCAACGCTTGAACGCTTCAACGAGTCACTCGATGGAGAAAAGAAAGGGTAGATGCCGATCGGGATATTCAGCCCGCCTGCGAACTCGGTGACCTTTCGCGCACGGCCGTCGGGGCCGAAGTCCTCGAAGATCATCACGCGGTCGCGGCCGGGCTTATTGGTCGGCGCGGCGTAGGGATATTCGATCGAGGTGGTGACCCAGAGCCGGCCGGCGGCGTCAAAGGCCAGGTTCATCGGCTTATTGATGTCCGGTTCGGCGGCAACGAGCTGGATTTCGAACCCGGGCGGCAGGTGGAATGACTTCTGTTGCTCCTCCGGCTTGAGCCAGGGCGTGGTGCGGACGTTTTCGGCGAAAGGGTCTTGCGGGGCGGCCTTGGACTTCCCAGATGGAGGCGCACCCGCGGCCATCGCCACCGAAACGGATGGCAAGGAAGCCAGGTAGAACCCGAGGAGCGTCAGAAATCGGATCGGCAATTTCATGGTCTGGGTCAGTCTAGGCCGGGGCACAATGGAGTCTCAACAGAAAGCTGAATCTGCCGATGGATCTCCCAGCGTGTCCAGCGCTGTCTTTGGGTGCACGGTATCTGGACACGCGGGCGAAGATCGCTGTGACGACATGCTCGCGCCGCATCCGGGTCAGCCTGAGAGAGCGCGGCACGAAACTGGCTCAATGAAACCTGCGCAAACAGCAGCGCGACAATAGGCAACGCCATGACCAACTGGTGGACGCGTCAACAACTCAATTCCCGCAACCCGGAAGCGCGCCGGAAGGCGGTCGAGAAGCTCGCTTTCAAGGAGTCCGCCGAGTCGCTGATTCAGCTCGCGGCCGTGGCCGACGATCCTGATCCCGAAGTGCGGCTGGCAGTTGTCAAGGCGCTGGGCCAGATCCAGGGAGACGTCGCCGGCCTCCTGATGAACGCGTTGCGCGACTCGGAACCGAGGATCCGCGAACAGGCGGCGATCGCGCTGGAACACCACGGCGACCCGATTTGCGTCGAGGCACTGGTGCCGTTGATCAGCGACCGCAGTCTGGCGGTATGTCGGCGCGCGGGCCGGGCACTGGTCCGATTCAAATGGCGGCCTGAGAATCAAACGCAATCCGCGAAGTGGGCCGTGGCGCTCGGAGAATACTCTCGCGCGGCATTGATCGGCCCGGCGGCCATCGAGGCGATGGTGGCGGTGATCAACAACAAGGAATGGCCCGAACGCCGGTTGGCCGTCGAGGCGCTCAGCACCATCGAAGACACGCGAGTCCTGGCGCCGCTCATTGCCGTGTTGAAGGACCGAGACCCTCACGTGCGCGTGGCCGCCATCGAGGCCCTCGAACGTGTGAGGTCGCCCAAGGCGATCGACCCGTTGGCCGGGCTGCTCAAGGACAGGGATCCGATTGTGCGCGCCGCCGCAATCAACACGCTGGCCCGGCTGCCCGTCGGCGCCGCCATCGAGCGGATTGCCGCCGCGCTCAAAGACCCGCATTGGAGCGTGCGCAAAAGCGCGGTCGAAGCACTGGCCCGCGCCAAAGACCCCAGGGCCGTGCCGGCCCTCGCGGCGTTGCTCGACGATGAAGACACGGACGTGCGCGTATCCGCGATCGAGTCGCTGGCTAAAATCCAGGACAAGTCCGTCGTCGAAAAACTGGTGCTGAAGTTGACGGACCCGCAGCACGTGGTACGGCAGGCGGCCAACTCCGCCCTGGACCGGATTGACCCCAACTGGCTGTTTTCCGATGCAGCCCCGCGCGCCCTGCCTGTACTGAACGGGTTGCAGGGCGACAGGGATTACTGGGTGCGACACACTGCGACCGATTTGGTCCGGCGCATCAACACGGCCATGATGTCGGAATCCCATTCGCGCTGGGCTGAACCGCCGCCGTCGCGCTGGCCGAACGCGAGCGTGGAAGACCTCCTCGCCGCCTCGCAAGACGCGGACCGGGAGGTGCGCCAGGCCGCGGTCGAGGCGCTGGTTGCCGAACAGGACCCCCGCGCGGTCGAGGCGCTTCAGCGCGCCCTGGACGACACGGATCTGTGGGTGCGCCGGGCGGCGGCCCGAGGTTTGCAGAACGTCGAAGGTCCAGTGGACGGCGCGGAGAATCCGATGGCTTCGTAACCCTCCTTTCCCCCAGGCAGCACGTTCAAAAACTGTCGCGGTGCTCTATAAGCCGCCGAACCAAGCGCAGGTTTTGGCTCAAACCTGGGGCGGATTCACCCTGTGATTACCTGATTCCCTCGACCGCGTAGCCGACCCACCTCATCCACGTCGCTGGATAGACGCCGAGAAAGAGCATTCCGACGATGCACACGCCGAGTGAGAACTTCATCGGCAGCGGCAGGGCGATGGGCGTCCGGTCCGCCGCTTCGCCGTCCCAGTAGATGGCGCGAATGACGCCGAAGTAATAGTAAATCGAAATCACCACACCCACAATCGCCACGCCAACCAGCCAGTAGTACGCCGGCCCGGCTTCGACGGCGGCTTTGAGGAGGAGAAACTTCCCGAAGAACCCGGCCAGCGGCGGAATGCCGGCCAGCGAAACGACCGCGAGCGTCATCGTGGCGGCGAGGAGCGGCGAACGCCGGCCCAGGCCGGCCAGGGCGCTGAAGTCTTCCGCTTCGCTGGCGCGGAAGGCAACGCACAACACCGTGAACGCCGCGAGCACGGTGAACAGGTAACCGGAAAGATAATACAGAATGGCGGTGGAACCGGCCTTGTTGAGAGCGGCGATGCCGAGCAGCAAATAGCCTGCGCTGGCGATGCTTGAGTAGCCGAGCAGGCGCTTGAGGTTGCGCTGCGGGATCGCGCAAAGGCTGCCGTAGAGAATTGTGATCGCGGACATCACCATGAGCAGCTTGCTCCATTGGCCGGTCAATTCGCGCGGCAACACGAGGAGCAAAAGCCGCACGAGCAGGACGAAGCCCGCCGCCTTGGACCCGATGGCCAGGAACGCCGTCGCGGGCGCCGGCGAGCCTTGATACACGTCCGGCGCCCAGACTTGCAGGGGGAACGCGGCGATCTTGAACGCGAGCCCTGCGACGACGAACAGCAGGCCCAGCAGGAAAATCCGCTGGCCCGCCAGCCCGGCGGCGCGCTGCGACAGCTCGATGAAATTCATCGTCCGGGCCGTGCCGTAAACGAGCGCGATGCCATACACCATGAACGCCGAAGCCATCGCGCCGACGATGAGATACTTCACTCCGGCTTCCAGCGAGTCCTGGCGGTCGCGCTGGAAACTCGTCAGCACGTAAAACGAGACGGTGATGAGTTCGATGGAGACGAACAGCATCGCGAAGTCGTTGGCGCTGGCGGCAAACATCATCCCGGCCAGCGCGAAGAGCAGCAGGCTCAGGAATTCCGAGACGCCGGACGGAAATCGCGACGAGAACTCGACGGACATCACCATCACAATGGCGCCCGACAGCAGGAACAGCCGCTTGAAGAACAGCCCGAGATCGTCGCTGATGTAGCTGTTGTAGAAGGCCAGTTCGTTGGAGTGCCACCACTCCTTGCCGGCTACTATCTTGATCGTGTAGGGCGGCCAGAGAAACGTGGCGACAAGCATCAGGGCTAGCGCGGCGGCGACGATGTAACCGAGCTTGCGGCGGTTCTCGGGTGGTATCCACAGGTCGAGCAGCAGCACGCCGAAGCCGAGCATCAACACACTCAGTTCGTATTTGAGGAGGTAGAGTTGGTTCATTCCTGGTCAGGGCCGGGTTGCGCTGGCGGTCTTGAGCTTTGGCGCGCTCGGTTTCTCCGGTGCCATCGGCACGGTCGCCAACTTCACGATGCGTTCGGCGCTCGGCTTGATTTTGTCCGCCAGCAAGCCGGGGAAGCACCCGAACAGCAGCAGCGCGCCGAGCAGCAGGACGAAGGGCGCCTTGCGCCACGCGCCCGCATCGGGGATCTCGGCGAACTTCGGTGCGAGTTCACCATGCAATACGCTGCGCACCGCCCGCAGCATATACACCGCCCCGATGATGAGCGCGCCCCACGCCGCGACGGCGACGAATTGCCACGCAGACAAAAGCCCGCTCTTCCACGCGCCGAACAGCACCGTGACTTCACCGGCGAAATTCGCGAAACCGGGCAGCCCGCAGCCGGCGAGCGCCGCCATCACCAACGCGGCGCCGATGAAGGGCAGCTTGCGAAGGAGGCCGCCCAGTTCGTCCATGTTCAGCGTCCCGGCGTGGGCGCGCAGGTAGCCGCTCAGGCCGAACGTGAGCGCCGCGAGCAGGCCGTGCGCAATCATTACAAGCACCGTGCCGGTCACGCCAATCAGCGTGAGGCTGGCGATGCCGAGGAATGCGAAGCCCATGTGCGCGACCGACGAGTTGCCGATGAGTTGGTTCAGATCGCGCTGGCGCATGGCGACCCAGCCGCAGTAAAGGATGTTCCCGAGGCAAAGCAGCGCGAGTGCGTTCATCCAGTGTTGCGCGCCCGCGGGCAGGAGCGGCAGCGCGACACGAATGAGACCGTAGAGCCCGAATTTTTTCAGCACGCCGGCGTGGAGCATCGCGGTGGCCGTCGGCGCGGCGCCGTAGCCCAGCGGCGCCCAGGTGTGAAACGGCCAGAGCGACACGAGGATGCCGAACCCGAAGAGCAGCAGCGGGAAGATGAAGTGCTGCGCGCCCGCGGACATGGGATTGGCCTGGAAGTATTGCGTCAGCTCGAGGATATCGAACGTGCGCCTGGGCGCCGGCACTTGCAGGTAAAGCGCGAGCAGGCCAAACAGCGCGAGCAGCGCGCCCAGGCTCAGATATATCGTGAGGTTGAACGCCGCGTAGTTCTTGTTCTCGCCGCGGCCCCACACGCCAACCATGAGGAACGTGGGAACGAGCGCGAACTCGTGGAAGGCATAGAAAAAAAACAGATCGAGCGACGCAAAGGCGCCGAGGATGCCGCCGGTCATGACCATCAACAGCAGGTAGAACTCCTTCTCGCGCTCCTTGATCTCCCACGAGCAGCACGCCGCCGCAAATGCGACGAGCGCGCCCATGAGAATGAGGCCGACGTTGATGCCGTCCACGCCGACGTAGTAATTGATGCCGAGCGATTCCACCCATGGGACGTAGTGGACGAACTTGTATCCGCCCGCGCCTGAGGGTGCGGCGTTGAAGCCGACGAACATCTTCACGGCGAGCAGCATCGTCACCAAAGTCGCCGCGAGCGCAATGACGCGGATGACGAAACGGTAGTTGCGCGGGATGCAGAGAATCCCGAGGGCGGCCAGGAGAGGAATGAGGATGATCGAACTGAGCATCGAGGAAATCAGATGACGGACGGACGGTTCAAACTGCACACATGGCAACTTCCAGCGGCACAGAACAATTCTGCCAGTCGTTCTCGACCCGCTTGTTTGTACTCGATGGCGTACTTCAGTTCCGCGGGGCGCAGCAGTTTTATTGTGATCAGCAGGGCATCTCCTTTCGGGAGTGCGAACGTCTTTGGCAAGCCCGGCGTGTAACTCCCGAGCAAGATCCCAAGCCGTTGGTGTTCGTTCGTCCACCCCTCCCAGCTCTGCTCCCACGGTAACTCCATTGTCATCAAACCAAGTCGTTCAAAGCGCGAACGAAGATCGCCGACGTCCGCGGCGTTCAAGCAAATCTCGTCCAGAATCTCCGAGGCCCAGCTTGCGGCATCGACTGGCACGGGATCAGATGATTCGATTATGAACTCCAGACCAAAGCCTTGGTCGTCGGCGTCCCCCTCGTCGAAGGGGTCAGAGAGGCCGTCGCTGGCGAGCATCGTGTGATTGCCTCTCTTTATTACTAGGAAGAATTCCCGGCCAGAAGGCCACGAAGGTCCGCCGGAAAGTCTGGAACTAATGAACTTGCCGATGCCATCAGATTGGACTTCGCCCAAGGACGAGAAAAAGCGGTGGCGAGCAGCGAAGGTTTCTTGCAGCAACCGTTCGTGTCGGCGCTTCCTGGAGTTGAAGAAACTCGGCATGGAATTCCTGGTTAACTGGCTTTGAACCACCAGATGAGAACCACTAGTCCAGCAACAATCAGAAACGCATACGTCTGCACGTTGCCGCTCTGCGCGAGGCGCAAGGCGCGTCCGATGAATTCCGTGGTGCCGGAGACGCCGCGCACACCGAAGCCGGCGACGATCCAGCGGTCGAACCAATCGGCGAACTTCGAGAGGCCCTCGTGCGTGATGCGGATGAGGCCCGAGTAGATTTCGTCGAAGTAGAAGCGGTTTCGCATCGCGCGGGCGAGCAAGCCGAGCTTCGCAGGGAGCGGGTCGTGGTCGGCTTTCGAATAGAGTGCCCAGGCGAAGGAGAAGCCGAAGAGGACCGCGCCGAGGCTGGCGAGCGCAGCCAAAGGCGCGTGGCCGAACGGCGCAAAAAGCGTGTCGAGAAAATTGCCAGCGAGCGCAGAGGCAGCCGGGTGGAACTGCCGGTCGATGAAGGTGTCGATGCCCCAGAAGCCGGCGAGCACGGAGGGCACAGCGAGAATGCGCAGCGGCCAGGTCATCACGCCCGGGCTTTCTTGGGCGTGGCCGGCGTGCTCGGACCGCGCTCCGCCGTGAAACGCGACGAGGTACAGCCGCGACATGTAGAACGTGGTCAACGCTGCGACGAGCACGCCGAGGATGAACAGCAGCGTGCTGTGGTCGGAGGCTCGCGCCAGGATGGCGTCCTTGCTGTAGAAACCGCTGAAGCCCGGCACGCCGCATAGCGCCAATGTGCCGATCAGAAAGGTCCGGGAGGTCCACGGCATTTTTTGTTTCAGCCCGCCCATCTTCCAGATGTTTTGCTCGTGGTGGCAGGCGATGATGACCGAGCCGGCGCCCAGGAACAGCAGCGCCTTGAAGAAGGCGTGCGTGGCGAGGTGGAACATTGCCGGAGTGGGACCGCCGAGACCGACGGCCATGATCATGTAGCCCAGTTGCGAGAGAGTCGAGTAGGCGAGGATGCGTTTGATGTCATCCTGCTGCACGGCAATCAGCGCGGCGAGCAATGCGGTGAACCCGCCAATCCAGGCGATGAGGTCGAGAGCGGAAATGCCGTTGAGGAAAGAAAGAGCGTCCGGCCAGACAGATTGCGCCCCCAGGAGAAAGTAGAGCCGGCAGAGCATGTAAACGCCCGCGGCAACCATCGTCGCGGCGTGAATGAGCGCGGAGACGGGCGTGGGACCTTCCATCGCGTCGGGGAGCCAGACGTGCAGCGGGAATTGCGCGCTTTTGCCCATCGCGCCGCAGAAGATCAGCAGGCCCGCGAGCGCGGCGAACCCGCCCAGGGCTTCGGGTTTTGAGGCCAGCACCATCTCGAGCTTCTGGAAATCCACGCTGCCGAGCGTCGCCCACACGAGCAGGATGCCCAGGAGGAAGCCGAAATCGCCCAGGCGGTTCGTGATGAACGCCTTCTTCGCCGCATCGGCCGCGCTGGGTTTCTCATACCAGAAACCGATGAGCAGGTAGCTGGAAAGGCCGACGAGTTCCCAAAAGATGAAAAGCATGACGAGGTTGCTGGCCAGGACGATGCCGAGCATCGAAAACATGAAGAGGCTCAGGCCGGCAAAGTAACGGCCCATTGAGCGGTCCTCGCGCATGTAGCCGAACGAGTAGATGTGAATGAGTCCGCCCACGCCGGTGACCACCAGGAGCATCATCAGGCTCAGCGGGTCGAGCTTGAGGCCGAGGTCGATCTTGAGGTCGCCGACGTGCAGCCAACTTATCGCGTCAGTGTCGGCGCCGCGGCCATCCTTGAGCAGGAGGAACAGGCCGAGGCTCAAAACGAACGTCAAGACGACCGAGGTGATCGAGATTTTCGCGCTGCGAACGCCATCGCGCAGAGTGAACAGCGTGATGCCCGCCGCCGAGAGCAGCGGCAGGAGCAGGAGCAGCCAGGCGGCGTTTTCGGCTCGGAAATCGTCGAACATGCGCGGGGCTTAGAAACGAAAAACCACGAATGGACACGAATGGACACGAATGGAATGCCGCGGCCGGAAATGTCTTGGATTCGTGTTCATTGGTGTGAATTCGTGGTTAAACACTCAGTATTTCATCGTGGTCAGGTCCTCGACGTGGGCGGTCTGGCGTTTGCGGTAGAGGGCGACGATGAGCGCCAGACCGACGGCCACCTCAGCGGCCGCCACGGTGATGATGAAAAAGACCATGACCTGCCCGCTGAGATCGTTGTTGAACCGGCTGAAGGCAACGAGGGCGAGGGTGGCGGCGTTGAGCATCAGCTCGAGTGACATGTACATCACGATGAGGTTGCGCCGCATTATGACCCCCAGCACACCCAGGCAAAACAGGAGCGCGCTGACGACAAGGTAGTGTTCGAGGCCGACGGGCATTGTTATTCGTTGAAACGTTGAAGCGTTGAAGCGTTGAAGCGTTGAAGCGGGCTGCCCGCGATGCCGGATGGAGCCGCTTCGACGGTTAAACGCTTCAA
Organism: Verrucomicrobiia bacterium; assembly: GCA_035715125.1. Lineage (GTDB taxonomy): Bacteria > Verrucomicrobiota > Verrucomicrobiia > Limisphaerales > JADJPG01 > DASTLJ01. Next base: position 1,047 of record DASTLJ010000390.1, on the reverse strand, counting down.
CGCTTCAACGAGTCTCATTTCAAATCCTTCTTGCTCAATAGAATCACACCCACCATCGCCACGAGCAGGAGCACGGAGACGATTTCGAAGGGGAGCAGATATTGGGTGAACAGCATCGTGCCCAGCGGTTTGGTCGCGCCTTCGACTTGCGGCGCCCGGCCCTGGCCGACGCCGGACGTCAGGAGCGTGTGGAGGGTCAACGCTCCGAGCGCGCCGACGGAGAGGAGGCCGGTGGCGACGCCGAACTTGCTGAATTTGCGGCGCGCTTCCTCCTTCAAGTCGAGCAGCATAATAACGAACAGGAACAGCACCATGACGGCGCCGGCGTAGACGAGCACCTGCACGGCCGCCAGGAAGAACGCATGCAACAGCACGAACAGGCCAGCCATCGAGACGATGGTGAGCACGAGAAACATCGCGCTGGTGACGGGGTTTCGGCTGAAGGGATTGGCCACGACGAGGAAGCCGCAGAGCAGTGTGAGCGCGGCGAAGAGGTAGAAGAAGAGGTCTTGCATTTCAAAGGTCTTCAGTCTTGAGACCGGTTCGCCTCGCAATGCGGGCGAGCATGTGCGGACCAACTTCCTCGCCGTCGTGGAAGGCGAAGACGACATCCGGCCATCCCGGTCGCGCGAGGACTCGATGTGAGCCCGACCGACGCTTCACTGTCCAGCCGATGCGCAGAAGCGCAGCGAGGACGAGTCGAGCTTTCGTTGATCCCCATCGGCTCACGCGGGGACTATGAAAGCTTCAGCCAGCGCGGGAATTTCCTCGCCGTGTTCAAGTCGGTCGGCAATGACCCGCAACGCAAGGGTCTTGACCTTGGCCACGGCTTCCGCGCGAGTCGGACCATACTGCATGACACCCGGCAGTTCCGGCACTTCGGCGATCCAACGACCGTCTTCCTCTTGTTCAATTTCGATTTTCAAGTTCATACGGTTTTGACGGGAAACAGCTCCTGCTCGTTCGCCTCCTCCAGCTTGTGCTTCCACTTCTGGATGCCGGCGTGGGTTCCGCCGAGGGCGAGCAGTTTTTCCTTGTTGTAAATCA
>DASTLJ010000389.1:0-4112 GCA_035715125.1 Verrucomicrobiia bacterium | reverse complement strand
CAATATCGGGCAGTTCTTTCGCCGGAGACCCCTGGCTTACTGAGGCGGCGGCTGTGGCTGAGGCTGCGGCTGAGGCTGAGTCGGCCGGCGCCGGTCGCCGCCACGGCGATCGTCGCTGAGTTGTTCGCCGCCGGGTTGCGGCTGGCCATCGCCGCCACGATAGCCACCGCGGAATCCACCGTCCGTACCTCCAGGACCACCGGGGCCGCCAAACCCGCCCGGACCTCCCCCGCGGAACCCGCCAAAGCCGCCGGCGCTCAACAGCGACGTCCCCAACGGGGAGCTTTCCAGTTGCTCGCGCTGCTCGGGCTTGAGGGTTGGGGCGACCGTCGCAAGCGCCTTGGCTCGCAGCATGGTGATCTCAATCTGGAGCTTCGAGACGGCATCGGCTTTCACGCGGACCGTACCTTCGTCATATTTTTCAGCGAGCACCGTGTGCAGCAAATCCTTCTGGGCGGTGCGAAGTTTTTCCTCGAGTTTGCGGAGTTCCTCGCCGTCCTTTTGCGACGCTTCGCGAAGCAGCTCGCGCTGTTTCTCGTCGAATCCAAGGCCGACGCTCGGGCCCCTGTTTTGGAATCCGGCCCGATCAAAGTTGCGGTCTCCGACTCGCCGTTCCGGCCCACCAGTCCTGCCGGGTTCGCCTGGACCGCCCGCAGGTGGCGGCGCAGGGATCGTGGGCGGCGGGTCTGCGGCCAGGAGGGCTGGCGCCCCGGTCAAGTTGGCGGCGAGCAACACGGCGGCGTAAAAAGGAAGATTCAGTGAATTCTTTTTCATGGCATTCAAACACCGATGGACAGTTTTCGATTCGCGGCAAAGTCAAACCGGCTCGCCGCACGATCAGTGGCATAGACCCGGATGATCGTCGCGAGGTTACATTACATGTAACTCCCCGGCTGATTCGCAGTCTGTATCCATTAGCCGCCATGAATTCATCCGGCCCTCTTCCACAGCCCAGCGTCCTGAATGAGACCGTGAAACTGCCCGCGCGCCGGGCGCTCCGGCTGGCGGTGGCGTGCGTCGCGCTGGCGGCGGCTGGCTTCGGAGTCTGGCGCCACCTTGCCCATTCGCCCCCGGCGTGGGTCGTTCGCTGGCGGCTGGATCGTTACATCCGAAAGCACGCCGACACGGGCAACTTCAAGGTCGACTTCCCCTTCCCGTCGAAAGCCGAAATGTCCAAGGCGCCTCCCCGCCGCGACTCGAAGCCGGCCCCAACCAAAGGCCCCCGGACCGGCAAGGATTTTGAAACGCTCCGCGAAGAATATTTCCCACTCAAATCCGCCGCGCTCGCACTGGAGAGAGACATCGCGCGTAGCGCGACCGCTCTCCGGGACACCACCGCCCGCATCGAGACCCTCGCGCGCCAGCTCGCCAACGTCCAGTCTGACGCCGCGACAAACGCCGGCCCGCTCCAGTCGAACCTGGCTGGCCTTCGCGCGCGCGCAGCCGAACTGCAAAAGAAGGCCGACGCTCGTCCTGAGCTGCTCGCGAAGGAAACGGCCCTCGAGCCCATTGTCGAAGACCTCTGGGCGCTGCAAAAAGGCTTTCAAGCGGAGGCGGACGCGTCCGGCGCGACAGCCGCCGGCGAGTTGGCCGCGGCGCGCAACAAGTTCACCGACGAAATCCGCGAACAATTCCGCAAGGCGGGCAGCTACTCCGAGATGTACCGGTTGATCGGCCGCGAACTCTGGGTTGCCAGGCAGCTCCTGGCCAGCGCAAATCCCGACCATCGGCGCGCCGGCATCACGCTGGCCTTCGATGCCTGCCGCCACGCGGTGAGCGACGCACAGAACGGCTGGGTCGCGGCCCGCATCTGTGAGGGCATTGTCCTTCCACACCGGGACCTGGCCGACGACCCGAACCGCCGCTCGGCCTTCAACCCGGAGAACTTTTTGAACCAGTGCGTCGACATCTTCCGCGACAACCAGGAATTCAATAATGTCGTCAGCACCTACAAATCCTACCTTGCCGTGGCGGGCACGCCGCAGCGGGCGGACTGGACGCGGTCACGCCTTTCGATGGCCTACGAACAGGCCGGCAACCCGAGGGAGGCGCTGCACTATCTGCGCGAAATCCGCGACACGAACGATTACCGGCGGGAGCTCCGCCGCGCCCCGAAGCTGGAGCAGCAGATGAAGAATTATTAGGTTCATTTCGTCCCGCATCGGTGGTATTGGTCCGCGCAGCTTCAATATGATCACGCGCACTTGCCAGAATTTCATCGCCGGCGAATGGGTCGGCGCGAAAACCAGCCAGACTTTCAAGAACTTCAACCCCGCCGACAGCCGCGAGTTCGTCGCCGAGTATCCGGCGAGCGGCCGGGAGGACGCCGCCGCGGCCATCGCCGCCGCGAAGGCCGCCTTTCCGGCCTGGGCCGCGACGACCCCCATCGCGCGTGGCCGCATTCTCAGCAAGACCTCGCAACTCCTCGAAGCCCGCAAGGCTGAGCTCGCCGAATGGCTCACTCGCGAGGAAGGCAAGACCCTTACCGAGGCCGCCGGCGAAGTGCAACGCGCCGCGGACATCTTTCGCTTCTTCGGCGGACTCAGCTACACGCTGGGCGGCTCGACCATCCCGCACGACCTGCCCGGCAACCTGCTTTTCACCCGGCGCGAACCGCTGGGCGTCGTCGCGCTGATCACGCCATGGAACTTCCCCGTCGCCATCCCGGTGTGGAAGCTCGCGCCCGCGCTGGTCTGCGGCAACACCGTCGTCCTCAAGCCCGCTTCGCAAGCGCCGGGGCTGGCGCTCGAACTGGCGAAAACGCTCGCCGAAGCCGGCCTGCCCAAGGGCGCGCTCAATGTCGTCACCGGCGAAGGCCGCGCCGTCGGAGGCGAACTGGCTTCGAACCCGGCGGTCGCCGCGCTCTCCTTCACCGGCAGCTACGCCGTTGGCAACCTGATATACCAGCAGCTCGCCCAGCGCATGGCCCGGGCGCAAATGGAGATGGGCGGCAAGAACCCGACCCTCGTCCTTGCCGATGCCGATCTCGACCTGGCCGCACGCCTCGTGGCCACGGCCGGATTCGGACTTACCGGCCAGGCTTGCACGGCGACCAGCCGAGTCATCGTCGAGAAGCCCGTCGTCGACGCCTTCACTGCGAAGCTCATTGAAAAAGCCAAGGCAATCGTCGTCGGCAACGGGCTCAAACAAGGTGTCACGATGGGGCCCGCGGTCAGCAAGCCGCAGTTGGAGGGAAACCTGAACTACATCCAGATCGCGCAGCAGGAAGGCGCGACGTTGCTCCACGGCGGGGCGCGCCTGACGGAAGGCGACCTGGCCCACGGCTTTTTCATGCAACCGACCGTGCTCGGCAACGTGAAGCCCAAATCGCGAATCGCCTGCGAAGAAGTGTTCGGACCCGTGGTCGGCATCATCCCGGTCGAAAACTTCGACGAGGCGATCGCCGTGGCTAATGGCGTGGACGTGGGTCTCTCGGCCAGCCTCGTCACCCGCGACCTGAAGAAAGCCATGCTTTATGCCGAACGGATCGAGTCGGGCGTGGTGAAGATTAACCAGATCAGCACCGGTCTGGCATTGCAGGCGCCCTTTGGCGGCGTCAAGAAGAGCAGCACCGACAGCTTCAAGGAACAAGGCCCGCAAGCCATCGAGTTCTATTCGAGGCTCAAGACGGTGTATCTGGATTACTCGGGTTAGTAAGGGACCCGATGCAAGTCGGGCACGCGATCAAAAGCTCCATCCCGACTGACCAACCGCAAGCCCCAGGCGCGCGCCGTGGCGGCAATCCAATTGTCGTTTTCCCCCAGTCGGGCACCGGCTCGGGCCAAGTGGCGCTCGATGCGGCTGGCTTCCCAGGCCACATGCGCGTGCAATAGGAGTACCCGCACCTGGCGCAACCATCGGTTGACTCGCTCCGGCGAATCGAAGCCCACGGCCAACTCGCCCCAAGTGATGATGGAGACCTCCAGCGTATGCGCCCGATTCTGCGCCAAAAACGCGCTGGCCGGCCCGCACTGGTCTTGCGCCCGTTCCCGGGCCAGATCGATCCAGAACGTCGTATCAGTGAGCACGACGTTTGCGCCTGGCGGGCTTGTAGCGGCCGTCCTGGACTCGGCGCAGCTTGGAAAGGTCCGGAATCAATGGGCCCTCAAGGT
>DASTLJ010000388.1:0-4673 GCA_035715125.1 Verrucomicrobiia bacterium | reverse complement strand
TGATTGCCTACGCACCCATCGGCAAGCCTGTGAGCGTTCAGATGAACAAGCTCCACGGCTCGTCAGTGAAGGCTCAGTGGTACGACCCGCGCAACGGAACTTGGAAGGCCCTAGGCCAGTTTCCCAGCAAAGGCATCCAGGAATTTGTTGCGCCGTCCCGCGGCGAGCAAGACGACTGGCTGCTGGTGCTGGACGCTGAGTGATGAAACAGCGGTCTGCTAATTTTGACGCCGCCCATGAAGCGCCACCGGACAGTCCTGCTCGTTACCCTCCTGCCAATCCTGGCCGCCGTTCGACCGGGCTTCACACAGGACGACTTTGCGGCAACGTTGCCCGCTGGCGTCAACTTGGTTTGGGATTTCAACAAGGCGGATCGGGAACAATCACCTACGCGGGAAAGAATCTGCATCGATGGGCTGTGGCGCTGGCAACCCGCACGCACGTCGGTTGACCAGGTGCCCACAAAGAATTGGGGCTACTTCAAGCTTCCGGGGTGCTTGCCCGGCATCACGGATTACATGCAAAAAGATTTCCAGACGGTCCACGCGCATCCGAGCTGGAAAGACGAGCGGCCTGGCAGCATCTCCGCCGCCTGGTACGAGCGGACGATTACCGTGCCCCAGGAGTGGGCCGGGCGTCGCGTTGCGCTGTCGGCGGAGTACTTGAACTCGTATGCGGCGGTGTTTGTGGATGGAGTCCGACGTGGAGAGATACGGTTCCCCGGCGGTGAACTGGACCTGACGGCCCATCTTCGGCCCGGCGGGACGAACGTTCTCAGCCTGCTCGTGGTGGCCATGCCGTTGAAGGGGGTGCTGCTTTCGTATACCGATTCCAATTCGGCGCGCGAGGTAAAGGGCAAGGTGGAACGGCGCGGGTTATGCGGCGACGTGTTTCTCGTCAGCACGCCAGCGGGTCCGCGCATCGGCGATGTAAAGGTGGACACCTCCGTGCGCGAATCAAAGATTACATTCGACGCCACGCTCCAGGAACTGACGGCCGACGGGCAGTACTCGCTTCGAGGCCGGATCACCAGGGCTGGCGGCACCGTCCGGGAATTCACGAGTCGAACGTTCAGCGGCAGCGACCTCGACCGCGGCCGCATTGCTTTCTCGGAACAATGGAAGCCCGACGCGCTGTGGGACATTCACACGCCGACCAACCAATTCGACGTCGCGCTCTCGTTGGTCGCGGCTGACGGCCGCGTGCTCGACACAAGCTTTCGCACTTCGTTCGGCTTTCGAGAATTCTGGATCGAAGGCCGCGACTTCTACCTGAACGGCTCGCGCATTTTTCTGTGCGCCGTGCCGCTGGACAACGCGCAGGTCGGCGCCGCGCTCGCGACGTACGACGGCGCGCGGGAAAGTCTGGAGCGCCTCAAGAGCATTGGAATCAACTTCGTCTATGCGCACAACTACGGATGCGAACCCGGCTCGCATCTCAGCTTCGAGGAAATTCTGCGCGCGGCCGACGACGTGGGAATGCTCGTCGCCCTCTCGCAGCCGCATTTCTCCCATTACGAATGGAAATCGGCCGAAGCTGATCGGACGAACGGCTACGCCCGCCACGCCGAATTCTATGTGCGCGCCGCGCGGAACCATCCTTCCGTCGTCGCCTACTCCATGAGCCACAACGCCACCGGCTACGAGCAGGACATGAATCCCGACATGATCGACGGCATCCAGGATCCTCGCGATCAATGGTCGAGCCGAAACGCCGCGCTCGCCTTGCGCGCGGAGGCCATCGTGAAGCGGTTCGATTCCAGCCGAGTCGTCTATCACCACGCCTCCGGCAACCTCGGCTCGATGCACGTGATCAATTTCTATCCAAACTTCGTGCCGGTGCAGGAACTTTCGGACTGGTTCGAGCACTGGGCGACACATGGGGTGAAGCCCGTGTTCACCTGCGAATACGGCGCGCCCTTCACCTGGGACTGGACGATGTATCGCGGCTGGTACCAGGGAAAGCGCGAATGGGGCAGCGCCGTCGTGCCATGGGAGTTCTGTCTCGCCGAATGGAACGCGCAGTTCCTCGGTGACCGCGCTTTTCAAATCAGCAAGGCCGAAGCCGCGAACCTGCGGTGGGAGGCCAAACAGTTCCGCGCCGGGAAGGTCTGGCATCGCTGGGATTATCCGCATCCCGTGGGCTCGCCGGTTTTCGAGGAACAGTACCCCGTGTTCGCGATGTATCTCGAGGACAACTGGCGCGCGTTCCGAACCTGGGGGGTGTCGGGGATTTCGCCCTGGGAGCACGAGCATTTCTGGAGACTCCGCGACGGCGTGGACAAGCGGCGTCGTGAATTCAAGGTGGATTGGGACCACTTGCAGCGGCCGGGATTCAGCCCCGATTACGTGGACAAAACCTACGAGCGCTGGGACCTCGCTTTCGAGCGCGCCGACTGGATTCCCACTGCCGCGGCGCGCGCCTTATTGCGCAACAACGGTCCGCTGCTCGCGTACCTCGGCGGAAAGCCCGGCCAATTCACGAGCAAGGATCACGTTTTCTTCGTGGGCGAAACGGTTGAGAAACAACTCATCGTCATCAACAACTCGCGGGAAACGGTGACATGCGAAAGTGACTGGTCGCTCGGCCTGCCTCAGGCCATTGCCGGCAGCCGGTGCTTCGCTGTGGCGACAGGTCATCAGGAACGCCTGCCTTTGCAGTTCACACTGCCGGCGACGCTGGCCGCCGGCCAATACGAGTTGAACGCGCGCGTGCGATTCAGCAATGGGGAGACACAGACGGATGCCTTTGTGATTCACGTCGTGCCGCGCCCGCGCGCTCCGCGGATGCGCGGCCGGATCGCGCTCTTCGATCCCAAGGGCGAAACGGGCGGATTGTTGAAGGAGTTGGGCGTGCGTTTCAAGGCCGTCGCTGCGAGTGCAGATCTGGCGGCGTTCGACACCTTGATTGTCGGAAAAGCCGCGTTGACGACCGAAGGCGCGGCACCCGACATCACGCGCGTTCGCGACGGACTCAAGGTCGTGATTTTCGAGCAGACTGCGGACGTTCTCGAACGGCGGTTCGGGTTCCGCGTGGCGGAATATGGCTTGCGCCGGGTCTTCGCGCGCGTGCCCGACCACCCGGCTCTCGCGGGAATTGCCGCGGAGCATTGGCGCGACTGGCGGGGCGAAGCCACGATTCTTCCGCCGCGTCTTGATTACACGCTGCGTCCGCGCTACGGCCCGACGGTCAACTGGTGTGACATTCCCGTCCCGCGGCTCTGGCGCTGTGGCAATCGTGGCAACGTCGCCTCCGTCCTCATTGAGAAACCGGCGCGCGGCGATTTCCTGCCGATCCTCGATGGCGGCTACGGCCTCCAGTACGCCCCGCTCCTGGAGTATCGCGAAGGCCGCGGTTTGATTTTGTTCTGTCAGATGGATGTGACTGGACGAACTGAAAGTGAGCCGGTTGCCGGGACGCTGACTCGAAATATTCTTCAGCACGTGTCGGATTGGAGGCCAGCCGCAGCCCGGACCGCCGTTTATGTGGGCGAGCCCGAGGGCAGGCGCCATTTGGAATCAGCCGGTATCACTGTCGGAAATTACGATGGGGGAAGACTCACGCCCAATAGGGTGCTGGTCGTCAGTCCCGGCGGCGGACGCGAACTCACGCAGAACAAGGCCGCGATTGCCGAGTGGCTGAAGGCCGGTGGAAACTTGCTCGCGCTTGGCTTCGACCAACAGAATGCGGAAGCGCTGCTTCCAACTCCGGTCACCTTCACCAAGGCGGAACACATCTCAGCCTTCTTCGAATTGAACGGGATAGACTCCGCTTTCAAAGGCGTTGGACCGGCGGACCTGCACAATCGCGATCCCCGCGAACTGTCCTTGATCACTTCCGGGGCAACGCCCCTCGGCAACGGCGTGCTCGCGACGACGGCCCATCGCAACATCGTCTTTTGCCAACTCGTCCCCTGGCAATTCGATCCGACGAAGCAGTCGAACCTCAAGCGCACCTATCGGCGGGTGTCTTTCGTTGTGACGCGGCTGCTGGCCAACCTTGGAGTCGCCAGCACGACGCCCATGCTCGCGCGAGCGAATACCCCAGTTGACCCCGCGAAATCAGAAAAGCGCTGGCTGGACGGACTCTATCTCGATCAACCCGAGGAATGGGACGACCCGTACCGTTTCTTCCGTTGGTGACGGAGCCGTGGTGACGATGCGCATGAAATATGCGGGCTGACGCCTTGGCCGGCCAGCCCGCAGCAGCCGCCTGGGCGGTTGTCAACGCGAGTACGCGATGCCCAGATCGGATGTTTCCACACGCCGCCCGGAGAGGCTGGAAGGTTTGCTGAATGTCTCCAGCAGACCCGCAATGAGGAAATTGCGTTCGATGGGCCAGGGTGAATTGCCACTGCGGAAAAATTCCTCCATCACGGACGCAAGGCGGCTGAAGTGGTGTTCGGCCGGCGGAGGCGCGCGGAACAGTTGGGCGGAGACAATCTCACTGTTCTGCGCGCGCACGGCGAAGTTGAAGTCGGCCACGACGCCATCGAGGACGAGTATTGTGGAGCGCAGTCCGTCGCGATGTTCGAGCAACCAGCCTCGCGGATTGCGCGCAAGCTTCGGCACAAGCCCAAGGCCGACCAGGTCCTGGGTGCGTCCGTCCAGCACCGGGTCGCCTTGCGGCGTGTGCGAACGCGAAAGGGCCGCCGCCAGCAACGGCCATGACCA
>DASTLJ010000387.1:0-7562 GCA_035715125.1 Verrucomicrobiia bacterium | reverse complement strand
CCCGGCGGCGCTGCCTCCGCTCACCACCGCCCAGCGCGAGGCGGCCAAACAGTTCCTCGGCGTCGCCGCCGCGCTCGCGTCCGCGCTCGCGTCGGACAACCTCGGCGACTTCAACTCCGCCGCGCCGAAAGTGCATCCGGCCGTGGCCGCGCTTGCCACCGCCTTCTCCAAGGACAGCCCGTGGCGCCCGCTTATTAGTTCCGCGGAGTCCGTCGCGCACGTCGACTCCGCCGTCGACTTGAGGGCGGCGCGCAAAGGATTTCATCCGCTAAGCGTCGCCGCGGTGGCCTTCGCGAAACGATTGCGCGCGCAAGAAGCCGAATTCGGTTCGATCAAGGTCTACCGGTGCCCGATGACGGCGGAGTCGTTTCCCGGCGCGCCGGCCGCAGCGGAGTGGATTCAAACTGCGGGCCCGCTGCGCAATCCCTGGTTCGGCGCAGAAATGATCGAGTGCGGCGCGGAGGTGAAACCGCAATGAGAACCACTTCTCTTTTTGAGCCTTTTGTGCCTTTTTGCGGCAAAAGTCTATGATTAACCGCCTGATCGAGTGGTCCCTGCGTAATCGGTTCCTGGTCGCGTGCGCCGTGTTGTTCGCCGTGGCGTGGGGCATCCGCGCCGTGTATCGCACGCCGGTCGATGCGATTCCCGACCTGAGTGAGAACCAGGTGATCGTGTTCGCCGACTGGCCGGGGCGCAGCCCGCAGGAGGTCGAGGATCAACTCACCTATCCGCTCAGCGTAAATCTCCAGGGTCTCGCCGGCGTGAGGACCGTCCGCGCCACGTCGATGTTCGGCTTCACGCTTATCACGATCATTTTTGAGGACAAGCTGGACAATTATTTCGCGCGCACGCGCGTGCTTGAACGACTCAACTACCTCGGCGACACCCTTCCGCCCGGCGTCGTGCCGAAGCTGGGGCCGGACGCCACGGGGCTGGGCTGGGTCTACCAGTATTACCTCGAGGTCGATCCCGTCCAGGCGCCGCAGGGCGGCTACGATCTCGGGCAATTGCGCGCGTTGCAGGACTGGTTCATCCGCTACCAGCTCAACGCTGTTCCGGGCGTGGCCGAGATCGGCAGCATCGGCGGTTTCGTCCGCCAATATCAAATCGAAGTGTCGTCGCTCAAGTTGCGCGCGGCCGGCGTGCCGTTGAGCGAAGTGATGAAGGCGATCAGCGACTCGAACCTGAATGTCGGGGGCAAGGTGATCGAGGAAAACGGGATGGAGTTCGTCGTGCGCGGCATCGGCCTGATCAAGTCCGCGCAGGACCTCGAAAGCATTGTTTTGATGGAGCGGAGCGGCACGCCCATCTACTTGCGCGACGTGGCGACGGTGCAAATCGGCGGCGATTTCCGCCGCGGCGCGCTCGACGTGGATGGCCGCGAAGTGGTCGGAGGCATCGTGGTGATGCGCACCGGAGAAAACGGGCTGGCCGTGATCAATCGCGTGAAGGCAAAGATCGCGCAGATCAGCACGAGCCTTCCGCCGGGCGTGAGCCTGCGGCCGTTCTACGATCGCAGCGATCTCATCGGGCGCACGCTCGACACGCTCAAGCACGCGCTCTGGGAGGAGATCATCCTGGTCACGCTGGCGCACATCATTTTCCTCTGGCATTTCCGGAGCATCCTCATCGTGACGTTTCCATTGCCGGTCTCGATTTTGATTTCCTTCATCCTGATGCAGCAATTCGGCATCAGCTCGAACATCATGTCACTCTCCGGCATCGCCATCGCCATCGGAGTGCTGGTGGACGCAGCGATTGTGATGACCGAGAACGTGATCCGGCATTGCGAACGGGCTGAAGCGGAGAAGGCGGTGCGACTCGGGGCGATGACTGGGCACCTGCACCCCGGCCCTCTCCCCCTCGGAGGGGGAGAGGGAGGAGCGCCCCTTCACTCCGTCCGCCTCTCGCTCGCCGAAACGCGGCAGGTTGTCCTCGATGCTTCGAAGCAGGTCGGCCGGCCGATTTTTTTCGCGATGGCCATCATCATTCTGGCGTTCCTCCCCGTCTTCGCCCTCAGCGGCCAGAGCGGAAAGTTGTTTCATCCCCTCGCCTTCACGAAGACCTTCGCCATGATCGGCTCGACGCTGCTCGCCGTGACGATAGTTCCCGTGCTCGCCTCGCTCCTTGTGCGCGGGCCGTTCCATGCCGAGGATCGCAACTGGGTCATGCGCGTGCTGCTGGCCATTTACGATCCGGTCCTCGCGTGGGCCTTGCGCTGGCGCAAGACCGTTCTGGCCGGCGCCGCGTTGCTCCTGGCCTTTGCGGTCGTGCTCATCACCGGGCTGCCCCGATCGTGGCTCGCCAAACTCGACGGCCAGAACCCGAAGCTCGGAGCGTTGCTCGGCGGCATGGGCAGCGAATTCATGCCGCCGCTTAACGAGGGCTCGCTCCTGTTCATGCCGGTACTTCTACCCAGCACTTCGCTCACCGAGGTCAAGCGCATCATGAGCTGGCAGGACAAAGTGATGCGCGCGGTCCCCGAGGTCGCCAGCGTCGCCGGCAAGCTGGGCCGGGCCGAGACCGCCACCGATCCGGCGCCCGTCGAAATGATCGAGACCACGATTATCCTCAAGCCCGAATATCTCTCCACGAACAAACTGCTGCTCGGCTTCATCCCGTGGCCAACTGTCGTTCGCAATCCCGAGTGGCGCGACGGCATGACGCCCGCGATGCTCAAGGCCGAGTTGATTGAGAAGCTCTCGAACGTGCCCGGCTACATTCCCGGCTTCCTCCAGCCGATCGAGAACCGCATCCTGATGCTCAGCACGGGCATCCGCGCGCAACTCGGCGTGAAAATTCTTGGCGATGACCTCGACGCGTTGCAGAAAAAGGCCTTTGAAGTCGAGCGCATCGTGCAGAGCGTGCCGGGCGCGACAGGCGTCTCGCCCAGCCGCGTGCAGGGCAAACCGTATCTCGAAATCGAAGTGGACCGCCCGGCCATGGCTCGCTTTGGCGTGCGCGCGCAGGATTTGCTCGAAGTCGTCGAGGCCGGCCTTGGGGGCAGGAACCTCACGACGACCATCGAAGGCCGCGCCCGGTTCCCCATCCAGGTGCGGCTGGCCCGCGACCAACGCGACGACCTTGAGCGCCTTGGCGACGTTCTGGTCGCCACGCCCTCGGGCAAATTCATCCCGCTCGGCCAACTGGCGAAAATCCGCCGCAGCACCGGACCCAGCGAAATCGCCAGCGAGAACGGACGATTGCGCGTTTACGTCCAGGCCAACGTGCAGAGCCGCGACCTTGGGGGCTTCGTCAACGAAGTCAAACGGCGCATCAACCAGGAGATCGTTCCCGGTCTTACCAAGGGCATGACCATCGAGTACAGCGGCGAGTACGAAAATCAGCTTCGCTTCTGGCGGACGATGTATCTCATCGTGCCCGGCGTGCTATTGATCATCTTCCTGCTGCTCTTCGTGGTCTACGGATCGCTCAAGGAAGCCGCGCACGTCATCCTCGCGGTGCCGTTCGCCCTGACAGGCGGCGTCTTTCTCCAGCGCCTGCTCGATTACAATTTCAGCGCCGCCGTCGGCGTGGGCTACATCGCGCTGTTCGGCACGGCGATCCAGACCGGCATCGTGATGGTTGTGTACCTGGAGGAGATGCTCAAGAAGAAGCAGGCCGAACGCGGCGCCGAATTCAATCGGGACGATCTGATCCAGGCGGTAAAGGACGGCGCCCGGCTGCGGCTGCGGCCGAAGGTGATGACCGTGGCCACGATCGTCGCCAGTCTGCTGCCGATCATGTGGAGTGCCCGCGCCGGCGCCGAAGTGATGAAGCCCCTCGCCACGCCCGTTATCGGCGGGATGGTGAGCAGTTTGATCCACATCTTGATCGTGACACCGGTGATCTTCACCTGGCTGCGGGAGCGGGAATTGAGGAAAGCCCAGGCCAAAGACTGGTAGGGCCATCGCGCTGCGATGGCCCCGCCCGCGCAGAGCGGGCGGAACGAGAGGGCACGACGGCGACGAATCGTCCGAATGCACCACTTCGCCCGATTGCGCCGCTGTTACGCGGCGCGGACGGCGCAGCGCGCCGTCCCTACCATCCAAGCCACAGGAGTGTCCGGATGCGCCCCGACGTCCCGAAAAAAGGAGTTTGCGCTTGCGATGTGTGCCGCCTCGGGACTCAATGGAGCGCACTCTCGTAATAAGTATGTCTCGATCCCTCCAGGATACACGTTCCAGAAGCCACGGCAACGCGGCGTTCCCGGATACCATGTGGCTCATGGTCAAAGGCGCCGCCAATCCTGCCTCGCCGCAGGTTCACCAGGCGCTGGAATCGCTGTGCCGCGCCTATTGGGAGCCCATCTACGCCTTCATTCGCCGCACTGGGAAAAACCCGCATGACGCCGAGGATCTAACCCAGAAGTTTTTCATGCACCTGCTTGAGAAGAACCGGCTGCGACACGCTGAGCCTGAGAAGGGCCGGTTCCGCTTTTTTCTCCAGCGCTCGATCAAGAACTTCCTGGTGGACGACTGGCGCGGCACGCCCGCTCCGGAGCGCGGCGGCGGCCTGCTCGAAATCGACGCCGAACAAGGCGAACACCGGTACCGCCATGAGCCGGCGGACAAACTCGACCCGGAAAAAATCTTTCAGCGCGTCTGGGCGCGCAAAGTCATGGATCTGGCCATGGCCCGCCTCCAAGCCGAGCACGACACCTCCGCAATGACCGGGCTGTTCAACCATCTTCACTCCTTCCTTCCTGGCAACGACCCGATCTGTTCCCGGGCGGAAGCGGCGCAGCGGCTGGGCATGACGGTCACGGCGCTGGACACGGCGTTTCATCGCATGAAACGCCGGTACCGGGAACTGCTGCGCCAGGAAATCGCCGAGACCCTTGAAACGCCGACGAAGAAGGATGTCGAGGACGAATTGTCCGCGCTGATGCGGGTGTTTAGCCGGTGAATTGCCCGCAGCACCGAGCTGCGTTACGTCGGCCGCGGGATACTTAGCCAGTTAAATTTGTTGTAGCGGCGAGGAATGCAAGCAAGAGAGTTGAGGTTAAGCCGCAACAAAAAACTTGGATAGTCTCCCATCATTAACACCCCGCTAAAGCGGGGTGTTAACGAAACCGGCGATTCGGCCCTCGAAGCCACTGTGAGATCGCCGGGCTAACGGGCCTTCAAAGCTGGCACGATCGCAATGCCCCGCGCGTTCACCAGGTCCCCGAAGCCGCGAGTAATCGGGATCTGCGTGCCATCCGGGCTTATCGTCATGATGCCTCCGTCCAAATCGAACGTATCCGGGTCGCTGACCAGCAGTGTGCCCCCGGGTCCCACGGCGATGCCTACCGGCGTGGTCAACAGGCCCGCCATCGACACGAGCTTCTGGCTCCCATTCTTCAAATCGACCGACACGATGCACTGGCCGCCCGCGTCGGCGACATACGCCGAGCGGTTTCCGTCGAGGGCGATGCCAATCGACTGATGGAGCAAATCCCCCTTGGTGATCAACGTCTGTTCCTGCGTGGCCGGATCAACTCGGACAATTCCAGCCAACGCATCGGCCACGTAAAGGCTGCCATCGGGGGCTGCGGCCACGTCCAGCGGGACTTGCAGCAATCCGCCTTTGGCGATGGTTTCCACCTGCCGAGTCTCCGGGTTGACGCGCACGATGGCACTGCTGTTGGCCACATAGATGCGGTTGTGCTGGTCCACGTCGATTCCGAACGGCACGCCGAGTTCGCCGCCTTCCGCGAGCACAGTCTGCTCCTGCGTGGAGGGATTCAACTGCACGATCCGGAGTGTGGCCGTGTCCGAAACAACGATGGTCCCGTCCCGCTTTTGGGCGAGGTCGTAGGGCCGCTCCAGTTTCCCACCTTGAGCGACGATGGTCCGTTCGCCCGTCCGAGGGTCAACCCGATAGACCGTGGCCTGCGAATCGGCCACCAGCACATCGAAATGTTGGAGTGCCCCTGCGTTGAGATTGCTCGTGAATGCGACCCCGGCCAGCAAAAGCCCCACCGAAATGAAAGCACTGCGCCCAAGGTCCCCGCGTCCTGCGTAATTTTTGATTTTCGTCATACTATCTTTTCATACGGAGACCTGAGTTGAAATCTTACAGGAAATTTTTAGACTTTTTTGCCTTGGCCTCCCTGTGCCGCGTACGCCTTGGCAAAAGGAAGGATGCCACAAGAGAGCTGATGATCCTTAAGGTGCTATCTAACAACAGTTTGTGATTCGGCCTGCGAGCACAGGATCGGCACGCCATTAGCGTAGCTGCGACCGTGAGGTCGAGGGACGGGGACGCTGGACGTTGTGGGGGACGGCATCGATTTCGTTCCTGCTTGGCCAGGAACTCAGTGGCCGCCGCTCCTCTGTGGTTCAATTCGGATGATGAGTCTTTTGAACCACAGAGGAGCGGCGGCCACTGAGACTCTTGCATGAGAATCCAGCCCGCGACCTCACGGTCGCAGCTACGCAAGCAGTCCATTTTCTCCATGTGGGACTTGATTGCATTGCCCGGGCGAATGTGATTAGCTTGTCGCATACCGTGAAAGCACCTTACTCGCATCTTCCCCGGCAGCCTCTCACCGGGTGGCTCCTGATTTCATTGTTCATGGCGTTGGCTGGCTTGGCCTTGCCCTCGCGCGCGCCGGCTCAGAACCAACTCACTTTGATCGACATAACCAACACCGTCTGGCGTTTCAACGACTCCGGGACCAATCTTGGCACCGCGTGGAGGGCGGCCAGTTATCCCGCGGAGACCAATTCAGGTTGGTCCACCGGAACCGGTCTGTTCGGAGTCGATACCACTCAGGCGTTCTCCTCGCTCTACCCGGCCCCAATCCATACTCCGATGGTCCTGGGCGCCGGCCGTATCACCTATTATTTTCGGACTCGGTTCCTGCTCCCGCAGGATCCCGCCAGCAACGTCGTCGAAGTCACATTGTGGGCCGACGACGGCGCGGTAGTTTACGTGAATGGAACTGAAGTCGCCCGGGTCCGCCTGACAAACGACCCGGTGCTTTTCGATACCAAAGCGCAGCTTGCCACGCCCGAGGGGCTGCCCCTGCTCTTCACGAACGACCCCACCAAACTCGTCCTCGGCACCAACGTCATCGCCGTCGAAGTCCACCAACAGAACGAAAACAGTTCCGACGTCGTATTCGGCCTCCAAATGGTGGCCACGGGCACCCAGCCGCCGGCGATTCTGGACCCCACCGAGCCAGCCGACCGCACCGTCAATCAGGGCCAACCGACGACGTTCTCCGTCGTCGGCTCCGGGATTCCGGCGCCGGTTTACAGATGGTTCCATAACGACAGGATCGTCACCAACCTTGACATTAACAACCAGCCGTTCATCACTGGCGCTGATGGTCCCACGCTGTCGATTGCCGCCGTCCGCGCCGAAGACGCGGGAAACTACTTCGCCATGCTCTCGAACAGCTTGGGAACCGCGACCAGCCGCGTCGCCGAGTTGATCTACCTCGCCGACACGAATCCGCCCTACGTTCTCTACGCGCTGGGCCGCGATTTCGTGAGGATCGAGCTTCCATTCTCCGAAGTGCCGAATTTCGACTCGGCAACCGACGCCTTTAACTGGGTAGTGCGCCTGGC
>DASTLJ010000386.1:0-11296 GCA_035715125.1 Verrucomicrobiia bacterium | reverse complement strand
TCGCGCAGCCCAGACGCCTCGGCCATCGATTCGAAGCGCCTCCGCCACCGGCCATCGCCGACCAGGAGGAACCTGACATTCGGGTTGCGCTTCACCACGGCGGGAGCGATTGCGAAGAGATCGTCGTGGCCTTTAAGTTCCGTCAAGCGGGCGATCTTGCCGACGACAAAGTCTTTGGGCCTCAGTCCAAACCGGGCGCGGACCGCCGGATCGTTGCGGGCTTCGCGGAACGGTTCGAGCCGAAAGCCGCTGAAGATGCGGGTGAATTGTTCCCGATGCCCGACGCCCGCGGCGAGATACTGTCGCGTCATCGCATCGGACACGCTGACAAAGTGCGTCGTCCAGCGAGCCGCGCAGCGTTCGGCTGCGGTGAAGGCCAGGTTGGCCAGGGGACCTTGAAATGAGCCGAACGACGGGCCATGGATCGTGTGGACGATGGTCGGCACCCCGGCGCGACGCGCGGCAAGGCGGCCGAGAATGCCAGCCTTTCCACTATGCGTGTGAACGAGGTCCGGCGCACGTTCGCGAAGCAATTGTGTCAAATCGCGGAGAGCCAGCAGGTCGTGCCACGGATGGACGGGGCGAATGAGATGAGGGCTGATGGCGAGGACGCCCGGTCTGCCAGCGAACGAGTCCTCAAGCGAGCCTTCCGGGCCCCGAGTTGGTCCGGAGATGAGTCCGACCTCCAGGTCCGGTCTGTCTCCAAGGCCGAGGACTGAAGCAACGGTGTTTTCCTGCGCGCCACCCAGGATGAGCCGGGTGATGATGTGCGTGACGCGCATGCGCCCCGGCTCAATTGCCGCCGGACTCCAGGTCGCGGATCCGCTGCTCGATGATTCTGCGTTCCGGGATGCCACGTGGGGCGGACTCGAGGTACTTCTTGTAGTAGCGGATTGCTTCCACCCTGGCTCCCTTGAGTCGGTAACATTCGCCAAGGCCGTAATAGACATGGTAGGAGTTAGGCAGGAGGGATTCGACCGTGCGGTAATCGGCCAGGGCCGCATCGAGGTGCGCGGGGTCGGACTTGCCAATCACGAGTTGCGCCGCGTTGAGGTGGACGATCGCACGGTTGAGGAGGGCGGTGGGGTCATTGGGTCTGATCTTAAGCGCCCGATTGAGGTACGGCAGCGCCGCCTCGTAGCGGCCGGTGCGGATCATCATCGCCGCCAGGTTAACCAGCGCGTTGAAGCTTTCCGGTTGGACCTTCAACCACTCTTCGGCGACTTTAGTGGCCTTGTCGAATTGCTGGAGGTAAAGGTAAATGTCGAAGAGCGTATTGAAAGGGCTGTTCTCGCGCGGATACTTTTGCTGGGCATCGAGCAGAATCTTCTCCGTGCGGGCAAGATCGCCTTTGTTGAGCCAGGCCCAGGCTTCAGCCCGAATCAGGTCAAGCTTGTCCTCCAGAGTGAGGAGCGCGGGCGGACGGGCGCGCAGTTCCTCGATGAGTTCCAGCGCCCGGTCCAGCAGCGGCGCAATCATGAGGAGCTCGCCGATGAGATTGATGCGCGTGGAGACGTTCGTGGGCTGAAAGAACAGGGTGCGTTCCAATCCCTGCGCGGCCTGGCGGAAGAGGCTGCCCTGATGGAACGCCTGGGCGATGAGGTAGGTCGCGGTCGGTTCGTCGATGGGGCCGTTGACATTCACCATGAATTCCCAATTCCGGCCGTACGGCGCCATGAGGGTGACGGCTTCCTTGGGGGGCGGCTGGCTCTCCACGTTGCCCGCTTGAAAGCGGCGGTTGAAGTCGCGGTTGATGAACGCGACCGGATTGGCCTCGTTCAGTTGCAGGGCCAAATCGAAATACTCGGCGGCGAGCTTCAGGTCGCCCGCACGTTGGGCCGCGACCCCAAAATGGTTCAACGCGCGGCTATAGGCGCGGCTGGCGTAGGCCCGAAGTGAGTCTGGCTCATAAGAATCAACCTTCGGCTTCCCGGCGGCAGCCGGAGGCTCAAATTGCCTTAGCTCGGGCATGAGCTTTTTCCAGAAATCGTCCTGGGCTTTGAGTTCGGATGCGGTGCAGACCGGCGCCGAGATGGCGTTTGTGGGATAAGTCACCAATCGGTACACGGACTGGCTCGGTTTCAGATAGAAGAATTCGAAGAAGAATCCGAAACTGGGATGAATGTAGTACAGGTTGAAGTTGTTGGTCAGGAGCGTCGAGGCGATGCTGGGACCGGTCAGGAGCATGCCGGGCGGAACGTTCTCCGGCAGGCTCGGCCAGCGCCCCGGGTGGCGCCTGGCCAGGAATCGGTGGTAGGCCGGTTTGTCGAGCGCGGTGCTCTCCAGGAGAATGTGATTTGTGTCGGCCGAACGCCGGCGCAGTTCGAGCCGCAAGGCCTGCAGCCGGGGCAGGTCGTCGCTCAGCACAACGGCACCCTTGGGCGGCAGGCTGTCGGCGGTGATGGCGGACATCTTCGCGAGCGCGGGACCGCTCTGGCTGGCAATGATCGGGAGATTCTTGAACGCCAGCGCGCCGGAAATTCCCACGAGCGCCGCCCAGACGATTCCAACCAGCGCCTTGTTGACGATCCGGCGGAGCCATGTTGGCTGCTGCCACGATTTGGCGTCCGGCCCGGGTTTGGCGCCGAACACCAGGAGCAGATAGCCCGCGAAGTAACCGATGCTCAGCGCTCCGAGGTAATAAAAGGGCAGCAGCGCGTGACGCCCGGCATCAATCCGGCGCGGGCTGAACTGAAAGTCGAATGTCACGTAGAGGCACGCCGCGAAGAGCATGACGTGGATGACGTGCGTCATCAGGTTCGTCAGCGCCTGGCCGGTGGGGCTGGTGTCGCCGAAGCTGGCCGGCCAGCGGATGCCGATGAACAGGACCGGCAGCAGGGACGTCAGCCCGACGACCACGATGGGAAAGCGCAGCAGCCATCCCGTGGCCAGCGCCGATTTCTGCATTCCCCAGTAAGTCCGCAACAACTGCCAGAAGCTCAGTTCCGAGGTGTCGGTGATGCTGATGAACGCCGGCAGCAGGAAGTAAAGCAGCAGGCCGGCCGACCCAAGGAGCAACATCCGAAGGATGAACCGCCAATGGAAGAAGGAGGCCAGCTTGATCCAGACCAGCGCCACCAGAAACGCGGGAAAAAAACCGATCATCGCGTAGTTGTTCGGAATGGACAAGCCGTAGACGAAAGCCAACTTGCCCAGCCATCGCTCGTTGTTGTCGAGCCGGTACTCCAGGAGACAACGCACAAGATAGGCGAACAGCAACAGGTCGAGCATGTCCCCGTTGGACACGACGGCGTTCTCCCAGAAGCTCAACTGCAATCCGCACACCAGCACGGCAAGCACGGGCGGAAGCCAGGCTGTGGCGATGCTGAGGAGCGAGAAATCGCTTCGCTCCAACTGCCGCTGATCCTTGGTGCGATCGTGCGGCAGCAGGGCGACCGAGCGCGCCAGCAACGCCAGTGCCAGCGCCGCGCACGCGGCCTCAATCAGGTTTAACGCAAGGAGCTGGAGGCCTCCAGGAAGCCATTTCACCGGCAGCGTCAACAGCACATGGAGCGGCGCAACCAGGCTGGGCCGCCATTCCCATCCCAAGACCTGCGAGAGCGACATCACCCCCGAGAAGGTCGGCCATCTGCTGAGCGTGACGAGGTAGAGGACGAGCATCGCCCCACCCAGGATCCAGGGCAAGCGTCGCTGCACAAATCCCATCTCCACTTTGATTCCGCTGTCCATTCTGTAGGTCAAAGCGCCGCGAGTTGAAACGATGACTGAGAGGTTGGCAAGGGTAGAAGCGGGAGGGGCGTAAAACGTGAAACGTAAAACGTAAAGCCGGCTCGGGACAGGAAGCTCATCCGGTTTCTGTTACGTTTTACGTTTCACGTTTTACGTTTTGTGCCGCAAATCCGCCACACACTCGACGTGTTGCGTCTGCGGGAACAGGTCCAGCGGCGTGACGCTACTGAGTTCAAAGACACTTTCCCGGCAGAGAACGTTCAAGTCCCGCGCCAGCGTCGCAGGGTGGCAGGAGATGTAGAGCACCTGCGCGGGGCGATTCCGACGGAGCGCTTCCAGGCCCGAGCCCGGACAACCCGTGCGCGGTGGATCGAGGATGACGGTCGTGGCCGTGGCGTCGAACCGCGTCAGAATCGCCGGCAGGAGAGCTTCGGCGTTCCCTTCGAGGAACTGCCCGTTGGCGCGGCCCCGTGCCGCGGCATTGCGCCGGGCCGCCAGAGTCGCCGCGTGATCAATCTCCACTCCCACAAACGCCTCCACCGCGTCCGCCAGTTCGATCGCGAAAAACCCGACGCCGCAGTACGCATCCACCAGAAACCGCGACCCGGCGTCGCGCACCCGTTCGCGGACTACTTCGATGAGTTTGGGGAGGAGAAAAAAGTTGTTCTGGAAGAACGAATCGCGCGGCACTTCCCAGCCTTCCGGCGCGACGCGCAACACGACTTTGAGGCCGCCCTTGGGCGGGGGCTGCGCTCGCGCGCGGCGGAGTTGTTCGTTGAGCGCCGGCTCGGCGATCTGGCATTCGACTATATCCACGACCAGACGGCTATCGGCGCGAAGGAAACCGATGTTGAGCGCCTGTTTGGTCTTGTCCCACTGCGAGCGCACCATGACGCGGTTCCGATAGCCGTACGAAGCGGGACAGGGAATGACCGCCAGGACCCGCTCCTGGGAAATCCCGCCGATGCGCTCCATCAACCCGGCCACTTGCTTGCGCTTCCATTCGAGCTGCGTTGCATACTCGACGTGCTGATACTGGCACCCGCCGCACTCGCCAAAGTACGCGCAGCGCGGGCTGACCCGGCTGGGCGACGATGTCACCACCCTCAGCAGCCGCGCCCTGGCGAACTGCTTCTTCACTTCGACGATCTCCGCCTCGACCTCTTCGCCAACGATGACGAATGGCACGAACACGACGAACTGTTCGATCCGGCCGACCCCTTCGCCGCCGAAGGCAATGTCGGTGATGGTCAGCGTAACGCGCTGGCCGGGAGCAATGGAGGATGGGGGAACTTGGGCCATCGAGGGCAACGTGTTGCGTGATGCGTGTTGCGTCAAGCAAGGTCGTGAGTCAGCCGACGCTGCTTCACGCAACACGCAACACGCATCACGCAACCCGAGGGCCGCACGCCGCTTCACTACTTCGCATGCGGCACGTCCGCGTAATGCTTCCGCAGAATGTCCTCGCCGAAGTCCCCGTCGAAATCGCGCCAGACGGCGTGGATGTGGTTGTTGTTGTTCTGCGTATTGTCGTATTCGAGCAGGAACGTCGGCCCTTGCACTCGATAATAGTGGCCTTCGCCTTTCTCCAGGCCGCCGGCCCAGGCGAAGTGAATCTTCTCCACGCCCGCCTTTTCGATCTTCGCCAGGTCAGCGTCCGCCAGCTCCGGCCGGACGCGTCGGACGTACTCGCGCACCAGCGCCATCAGCGACCCGCGCTGGGCCGGGGTCATCTGCCCTGCGGCGAGGCCGGCAGGTGAGAGAGGTTCCACTTTGTGTTTGGCCTCGGTGAAAATCTCCGACGGGGCTTTCGCGTCGAACACGGCCACTTTCCTCTGGCTATCATCGAGGGCCTTCACGAGCAGACGGGCCGCATCCTCCTCGCCGGCCAGCGCGCGCAGGCCCTTGCGCGGTCCCTGGCGCACCTCGGCGGGATTGCTGCCGAAAAAGGAGGGCGTGGAGGAAAAGAACTCGCCTTTGACCAGGGTGAAGCTGGCCGAAACGTGATGGCCTTCGAAGCGCCAGCTCCAGGCGCCTTTGGCCTCCGGCTTGCCGAAGATTGAAACGTAATAGAGCGCGGGGTCGCGCGGGAAGCGGCGGCCTGCTCCCTCCAATTCTCCGAGGATCGGTTCGAGACTCATGATCGTCCGCGCTTTCTCAAGACCTTGCCGGCTCAACCCGGAGGCCAGCAAGTCGAGAGCGAGTTGTTGCTGCTCGGCGGACATTTCTTTGAGCGGAAGCCCCTTCCTGTCTTTCGGGATGTAATGCCAGTTGAGCCGCTCCTCGCTCTTGAACTCGAACACCACCTTCGCGCGCTGCTCCGCGTTGAGCGAGCCTAAGAACTTGTTCGCCGCAGCGGTCATTTCCTCCGCCGGGACGCCGGCTCGAACGCCACCCAGGCTCGCCAGCAACACCCCGACACAGCCGCACCACCTGAAGGACTCGAAGATTGGTTTCATGCCCGCAGGATCGAAGGATTCCGTGAAGGAAGGCAACCGGAAAATGTCAGCCGCCGCGATGGCGACGTCGCAACAGCCACGTCAGGGCGCCGCCAGAAAGCCCCAGCAATGCCACGGTCGAAGGCTCTGGCACGGCGACGAACTCGACGGTGAGCGTCGGCCCGAATCCGCTTTCGCGCGAAGCGAAGCCGCGGGCGGTTCGGCGCACGTCCTCGGACTCGGTCATCATCAACCACCCGAAATTTGCGCCCGGGTTGTCCACCCAGTGCTGGAGGTCGGCGATCAACTCCGGTGTGGATTCGAACTGGACGGGGTCGCCGATGCCGTAGACGAAGGCGGTGGAGCTGAGCACGGTCGAGAAGTCCGTGCCGGCCCGGCCCCCCGGAACGGTCCAGGGCGCGCCTCCGGCGAACCGATGGTTCCAGGTCGCTTCGCCGGGCGCCGCCAGGGAGCCCAACCCCGGGCTGTTGGACTCGGCAGGCACCTGGATACCTTCGCCCCACGGCACAAAGACCTGGCGAAGGCTGAAGAGGGAGTTTTGACGGTCGGCCGCCGGTTCGCGGACGACGTCCATCGTCAGGGAAACTCCGAGGATCTGGGACCCCGTCGGGATGATGGTCAGATCGAACCGGAGAAGCGCCCGGTTGAGATAGCCGTTTCCAGCGGCGCCCGCATTGAAGAAGCCAGCCCCTCCCAGGTTGTTGTCCGGGGCGATGGCAATCAGAGTCGTGTCGGCAACGGGTTGAAGCGTGAGGGTATCGGCAGCGACGCGCCGGGCCGCCAGCAAACCAAAGGCGATCGTGGCAACCAAGGCGAACGACTGGATGCGGCGGCGGCACATGCGGCGCTTACCCTAGCCCAGCCGCCGTTCGACCGCCAGTCCGAAGCAATTGAAGTTGTCCGAAGGGGCGCATCTCAGAATCTGGTGCGCCCTCTCCGACGCAAGGGAGAATTCGAGAACCGGCCGATTCAGGTGCGCCGACAGTATTGTCCGCGTGAAATGGAGTCGAGGCCCCAAGACCACGCGGACAAAGCTGTCCGCGCTCCTCTGTTGAATCGGCGCTGATCCGGGATGGCTAAAGGATGCCGACTTCGCCGCGGACCCAGGTGCCGTCCACGCTGGAGACGCCTGCAGTGAGGAGGTGTTCGCCGGCCGTAGCGTAGGCCGGGATGATGTTGTTGAGCTGATTTTGCGTTGCGCCGAGATGCTTGCGGATAATCTCGCCCAGGACGGATCGGTAATCGGTGTTGCGGCGCAAGTAACCGTTGGTGGTGCCGAACATCGCGCTACGGCTGTCCGTGGCGCGCAGCCAGTTCTTGAAGTCCGTGCTGGAGGGCGGGTCGCTGAATTCGGTGTCTTTACAGTTGAAGACGCCCGAGCGATTGGTGTTGAGATCGTAGCCATTGACCGGGCCGCCCGCCACGAACATCACGCCCGATTCGGCGTGGTCGGTGCCTTTGTCGTTGTTTTCGACCGTGGTGCGGCCGAACTCGGAAAGCGTGACAACCACGACATCGTTCCAGGTCGCCTTGTTATTGTAGAGCGTGAAATACTTTTTCAGGGCGTACATCGACCAGCCAATAACCCGCTGAAGGTTCGGGTGCGAGCCTGTGGTCTGGCCTTGGTTGGCGTGCGTGTCGAAGCCGCCGATCTCGGTGCCGGCGATGATCGCGTCGGTGTTGTTCAGCACCATCGCGGCGGCCTTCAGGTTAGCGAAAAAGCTCTCGTGGCTGGGATCCACGACATACTTGTTTCCGACCGTGGAGTTGTCCGGCCGGCGCCAGCCACCGTTCTTGTCGTTCGTGGTTGGGAACAGAAAGTAGCCTTTCGACGAATCGCCGAATGTAGATGCAGGAGCGGTCCACGTCGCGTCACCGTCGGTCTTGACGTTGTCCTGGTAGTAATTGCCGGGGCCATTCGAACTGGGATATTCGCCGAAGTCCATCGCGTCAAACAGGCTCAACGTACTCTGGAGGTTTCCGTATTGCAGGCTGAGCAGGTTGCGGTTGAGCTTCGACGGGAAAGGATAGCCCCCTGCCGCCGCCAGCGCCGCGTCGGCCTTGGCGTCGCCCGCCGGTGTGGGGATGCCGAGCAGGTTGTAGCGCGTGGGGTCGGAAAGATTGGTCATCGCTGCGTCGGAGCCGCGCAGAATCAAGGGCAGCGAAGACTGAATGGAGACGCCGGTGAGCGGCGCCGTGTTCGCCAGGCCCGACTCGATAATCGTCCGGTAGAAGATGCCGTCCTTGATGAGGTTGTTGTTCGGCATGCCGTTTTCCCAGTAGCGCTGGGAATCGAAGTGCGAGCGCGACAGTTTCGGGTAGGCGACGCGGTGAATCAGGGCAAGTTCGCCATCATTGTACACCGGCGCGAGGAACTTGAGCATGGGATGAAGCGCGGCGTAGCCGTTGCCCAATCCGAGGGCCGTTGTGCCAAAGGTGGCGCCCGCCCCGCTGGGGATGAACTCGGCGCCGCCCGTGTTCGACTGCCAGGCCGTGCCGGCGGTCACGGCCAGGGTTGGCCGGATGCCTGTTCCGTACTGGGCGTCCCCGGCGGGGATGACCGAGTTGAGACAGTCGTTGGCGCCGCGCAGCCAGATGAAGAGCACTTTCTTGCCGTTCAGCCCAATGGTGCCTTCGGCCAGGGCGCGCTTCATCACGAACGGGATATCCACCAGCGAAGCGATGGCCGCAGCGATGCCGACTTTGGCCGAATGACCTAGAAAGGAGCGGCGCGTGAGGATGTTGACGTTGGAGTTTCGCATAAATCGTTTCGTGTTCGTCAATGTTCGTTATTGCTCCTGGAATCGTGGCAGAGTCATGAGCATGGAGACCATGGCGCGGACGCGATTGTCGTAGCTGCCGGCGCCGGTTGTAGTGTTATTCAGCGCCGCGAAGGGGGATTGGCTGAGGCCGTCATCGGCGGTATTGATAAAAGCGATGGCGCTGGCCCGGTAAAGATCCAGGTTTGCCTTGCCTTCCGCCGGATAGAGGATGCTCAGGAAGTAATCTGCCACGTCGCCGGCGACGTTCCAACTTCCGGCGGGCAGCTTGTTCTTCAACAAGGTGACCGGATCGGAAAGGTTGAAATTGCCGCCCGTGATGTTGTCGGCCTTGTTGGTGTCGCCACTGGGCATCAAGTAGGTCTGAATGAAGCGGACACGTTCAGCGAGGGTGCCGGCGCTAATCCAGGGCGCGCCGTCCTCCGGATAGCCGTCGGGAGCGTCGCGGTCGAACAGCTTCATGTTGCCCATGCGCAGCAGTGGCGAGGAACTGGCGGTGCGGCTGCGTCCGCTGATCGAGTAACCATCCGTGCTGGCGGTGTAGGTGCCGTTGCCGTTGGCCGAGCGCAGGGCGCGAATGGCGCTGATGGTGTATTCGACCGGGGTCTTCACCTTTTGCATCGAGCCGCCGTGGCTTCGGAAGAGAGCGGAGTTGAATATGGTGTTCAGGACCGAGCGGATGTTGCCCTTGCGTCCGTCGGTTGCGGGGGTCTGCCAGGCGACGATACACTGCCGGACCAGTTCGGCCTCAGCGGAACGGTTCGGGTCCGTGTAGTTGTAGAAGGCGAATTCGGGGAGGTTTGTTGTGGTCGTCGGATTCGGGAAGTTGTCATGAACGAAAAGCCGGCAGAGCTTCACGCTAATGTATTCGGCGGTGTAGACATTGGTGGCCAGGCTTTGGATGACGTCATACGCGTCCTGGATGCCGGCATTGCCGGTGCGGACCGGGATGACGATCTGATAGGACTGGCCGGCCCACGGAGCGCCCAGACGGGAGGCGTAGCGTTTCGGCCCGATGGCCACCAGGTTGGTGCGGCTGGCATTGGCCGCCCACTCCGAGAGGACCGGCGCCCGGTTGGTGCCGTGGTTGGCCTGCTTGTAGACGAACGACCAGACGCCGACGATGTTCGAGATGCCGGCCGTGCCGTTGCCCGGATAAAATCCGTAGGTGCGGGATTGCGGAGCAAAGGGATTGTTGATCTGGGACCGGTCAACGATGTCCACGGACCAACCGGTCCACGCCCGTGACATGGTGGTGATGTCGAGTTGGTCGTAACCGTTGTCGACGCCCTGCGTAAAGAGTTCGAGCAACTCCCGGCCGTAGTTTTCGTTGGCGACGTTGGCGCCGTTGCCGAGGCTGTTCACCGTGTCGAGGTAGACGATTTCCGCCGGGCTTTCGGCATGAATCTTGAGCAGATCGTAGAAGTTGCAATTCGTATTCATCAGCGCCGCGCGCCAGCGGCTGACCTCGCGGTACTCCCAGTCGGTCGCCAGTTTATCGATGAGCGTTCCGTCGTCGTAGAAATTATCCAGGTAGTCGTAGCTCTTGGAATGTTCGGTGACGAAATGATTCTCGAAGAATTGCGTGAGTACTTCGAGCAACTGGCGCGGGGAACCGACCGAGTTGACGACGTACCACGCGCGCATATCCGCCAGGGTCGCCCCGCCGATGTTGCGCACGGTGTAGCGGTCGCTGGTGCCGTCCTCTGGTTGGGAGGCGATCTTATCCAGGGAGTATTTGATGCCCCCGGCTGTCAGTTGCCCGGGGAAGGTGGCCTGAAGCAGGCCCGGCGTTCCGCTGCCGGAGAGGCGAACCGTCAGCGTCCTGCCGGCGGTCGGCACCGTGCACCAGAAGCTCACGGCGTAGATGCCGTTGTTGGTCACCCCGAAAATGTTCGTCTGGTAAAGCGAATCGCCGTTTCCAGCGCCCGCCGCCGTGGCGATCAGCCGGAGACTGCCGCTGCCGGAGTGGACGTACTCCGTGCTTTGAACGGAGTTGGTGAAGTCGGCGCTCGCCAGCCAGTTGTTCGTCAGTGGCCGCTCAAAGTCGGCATTGTTGGTCACGATGTTGGCGCCCGAGCCCGCGACCGTCCCGTGAACGAGCTTCAAGTCATCCACGTACACTTCTCCAGCGCCGCTCAAATATAAATACAGGCTCGGGGTGGCCGTCGCCCGTCCGGTCGCCTCGACGTAGTACCACGTCCTCGTCGGCGGCAGCGGCGGCAGTCCATCCGAGGCGATGACTTCGCTGCCCGAAAGCCGGACGTTGACGCGATTGGTTTCGGAAGCTGACCGTGGGAAGTAGGTGAATGTAAGCACACAGCGATGTCCGTTCGTCAAACCGTTGACGTTGGTGTGCGTGATGCC
>DASTLJ010000385.1:0-3262 GCA_035715125.1 Verrucomicrobiia bacterium | reverse complement strand
TCTCGTGGAACGTCGAGAATCGTCCAAAGGAATTCTTCGCCTTCTATCTGGCGCTCATTGGCGGGGTGTACGGCGTGTTTCTGAGCTTCGATCTATTCCTGCTGTTCGTGTTCTACGAATTGGCCATCGTGCCGAAGTATTTCCTCATCGCCATCTGGGGTTCGACCCGCCGCGAGTACGGCGCGATGAAGTTGGCCCTTTACTCGTTTGTCGGGAGCGCAATGGTGCTTATCGGACTTCTCGCGGCGTACGTCGTCGCGGGGGCGAAGTCGTTCAACCTCGTCGAACTGGCGAAGTATCCCTTCCCGCGCGAATTCCAGATGTGGGCCTTCCCGCTGGTGTTCGTCGGCTTCGCGATTCTGGCGGGCCTGTGGCCGTTTCACACCTGGGCGCCCACCGGCCACGTCGCCGCGCCCACAGCGGCGTCGATGCTGCTGGCGGGGGTGATTATGAAGATGGGCGCGTACGGCTGTTTGCGCGTGGCGATGGTATTGTTTCCGCAAGGTCTTGAAACTTGGCACGTCGATTCGTATGCGCCGCATCTGCTTCAATCCCTGCTCCAACACTCGCTGATTGAAAATATCCAATGGGCCTTGCACCTCCTCGGCTTTGGCTCGTGGCGCGACGTGTTCGGACTGCTGGCGGTGATAGGCATCGTCTACGGCGCGATGGTCGCGTTGGTGCAGAAGGATTTTAAGTTCGTCATCGGCTATTCGAGCGTGAGCCACATGGGCTTCGTGCTGCTGGGGCTGATGACGCTCACGACCATCGGCCTGAGCGGCGCGGTGCTGCAAATGTTTTCCCACGGCGTCATTGCCGGACTGCTCTTCGCGGTCGTGGGCCGGATGGTGTATGACCGAACCCATACCCGCGCGCTCGACGAGTTGGAAGGGATGCGCCTGAACAAGACGCTGCCGTTCGCGGCGGTGACGTTCGTCGTGGCCGGCCTGGCGTCGATGGGCATGCCGGGTTTCAGCGGGTTCGTCGCGGAATTGCAGGTGTTGCTCGGCGCCTGGGCGGCGTTTCCGACTTTCGCGGTGCTGACGGGCGCAGGGATTCTCGTGGGAGTGGCGTACACGTTGCGCGCCGTGCAAAAGGCATTTTACGCGGAGAATGCGGAGGCGGTCCCCGCCGCGAGCGGGGAAGTTTCCCTTGCGCCAGCTTCCTCCCTGCATTCGACCAAGGTTGAGGACTACGCGTCGGCGAATCCTGGCGAATTCCAACCGATCACCATCCCCGAGCGCATGGGCGCGGCGCTGCTCATCGCCGCGACGCTCCTGATTGGACTTCACCCGCGATTGTTGCTCGACTTGATTGTGCCGGCGATCCACTCGCCGCTGTTCGACGGGTTGCGCAAAGTGGCCGGGTAACAATCGTGCCGCGATGAGCAATGCCGGCTCTCCCACCTTGGCCGCATCCCTCAAGCCCGTCGATATGCACGTGCACATGGTGGGCAATGGCGCCGGCGGCTCCGGGTGCTGGCTGCGGTTGAAAGGACCCCACCGGGCGCTGGCCGGGCTGATGTTGCGGGGACTCGGGTTGCCGGGCAACGCATTGAGTGGCGACTTCGAGCGCTATTACGTCCAGCGGCTCCTTCAACTCATCCGGGAGTCCTCGCTTGGCGCGGTGGTGTTGCTGGCACACGACCAGGTTTACGAAGTCACCGGCCAAAGAATGGAGGGCGCCGGCTCGTTTTATGTGCCGAATGAGTTTCTGCTGAAATTGGCGCGCGAGCACCCGGAGTTTTTGCCGGCGGTGTCGATTCATCCCGCCCGGCCCGACGCGATGGAGGAACTGGAGAAGTGCCTCGCGGCCGGCGCCGTGATGATGAAGTGCCTGCCGAACTGCCACAACATCGACTGCAACGACCGTCGCTACTCGAGGTTCTGGGAGCGGATGGCCGCCTCGGGCCTGCCTCTGCTGGCCCACACCGGCGGCGAACACACGGTGCCGGTCGTCAACAAAAAGTTCGAAGACCCACGCACGCTCACGCTGCCGCTGCACTGCGGCGTCACCGTGATCGCAGCCCATTCCGGAACGAAAAGCGGTTGGTCCGACGTCGATTATTTCCCGGTGTTCGTCGAGATGACGAAGCGGTTTCCGAGGCTCTACGGCGACACGAGCGCGCTGCTCACGTTGAATCGTTGCGGACATCTGCGCGATTGCCTTCAGCCGGGAATCGTCGAGCGCATCGTCCACGGCAGCGACGTGCCGGTGCCGGTGCTGGCCCACCGGGCGTGGCTGAAGGGGTTTTTCGACTGGGACACGTTTCGCCGCTGGCAGCGCCACCCAAACGTCCTCGAGCGCGATTACCAGTTGAAGCGCGCCATGGGCTTTCCGGAGGAAGTCTTCACGCGCATTCATTCCCTGTTGCGATACCGTCCGATGCCGCCCTCCTCGTAGGAACAAAAAAAACCGGGCAGCTTGGTCAGGGGATGACTCAGCCGCCCGGGGAATTTCGAATTCAATACAACGTAGGATTATGGGGAACTTCGCGGCCGGTTGTATCAAGCCGGCCTCGAAAACGGTTGGGCTAGAAAGAGCAATTTACGTTTGCCCGAAATTCAATTCCGTAATCCAAAGCAAGCAGACCACCGTCCGGCGCCATTGTCAACAGGCGGCTCTAATGTATTAACATCAACCGCGGGCTGCATTAGATCGACTTTCTGTTACCGACACGGACTTCGGGCACGGCGAGGGGGAAGCCTGCGCCGCGGGACGCATCTTGCCAGTACCGCCAAGCGCCGCACCGGGTCTTGGTCAGGCGCAACCCTCGTCCAATCCAGCGACAACACAGGGCGGATACACTTCGCGAATCCTGTCGACAAAAAAATTCGAGGAAAATTTCGCGCTCTCTCCAGATTCCTGTTTACAGACCCTCGTTCGTTGTTAGCATCCGCCCCGCTCCGCATGAAAAAGATCGAAGCCATCATCAAGCCTTTCAAACTGGAGGACGTGAAAGAGGCTTTGGCTGCGTTGGGCGTCGAAGGCATGACGGTGAGCGAAGTCAAAGGTTTCGGGCGGCAGAAAGGGCACACCGAGATTTACCGCGGCAGCGAGTACACGGTCGATTTCCTTCCCAAGATCAAAATCGAGATCGTTCTCGCCGACGACGCCGTTCCCGGCGCGCTCGAGGCCATCGTGAAGTCGGCCAAGACCGGCAAGATTGGAGACGGCAAGGTGTTCGTCAGCCCGATTGAGAATGCCATTCGCATTCGCACCGAGGAAAAGGGCGAACACGCCGTCTGACTGGTTTCCCGCT
>DASTLJ010000384.1:0-4345 GCA_035715125.1 Verrucomicrobiia bacterium | reverse complement strand
AAACGCATCAACGACGGAGCCATTGGCGACTTGACGGTCTTGCGCGCTTATTGGAACGGCTCCACGCCCTGGGTCAAGCGGCGCGCCGACCTGGAGGCGGCCTTCGGCCGGAAGCTCACCGAGTTCGAGTATCAGTTCCATAACTGGTATTATTTCGTTTGGATGTGCGGCGACCACATCTGCGAGCAGCACATCCACAACCTGGACGTCGCCAACTGGATCAAAGGCACCCATCCGGAGAAGGCCCGCGGCAACGGCGGCTGCCAGACCCGCAAGGGCAAGGACTACGGAGAGATCTTCGACCATCACGTCGTGGAGTACACGTACGAGGACGGCACCGTCCTCTTCAGCCAATGCCGGCACCAAAATGGATGCTGGGGCGATGTCTCCGAACACGCCATTGGCACCAAAGGCTCAGTGGATTTCGATGGCCGTGGCTACACCGTCCGCGGCGAGAACGCTTGGCGCCGGAGCGAGAAGGACAACGCCCCGTACCGCCAGGAACACGTCGATTTCTACGACGCGATCCGGCACGATAAGCCGTACAACGAAGCGTTCTACGGCGCCATGAGCACGATGACCGCGATCCTGGGCCGCATGGCCACCTACTCGGGCAAGGAGATCACGATGAAGGAAGCGTTGGCCTCGAACATCGACACGATGCCGAAGAACCTGGCCTGGGACGCCGAGCCGCCCGTCAAGCCCGACGCCGATGGGATGTACAAGCTTCCCATCCCTGGCGTGACCGACGTCCTGCGGGCGCGCAATGCCTGAGTGACGGGATTACGCCACAAGTCCTAATGCCTTTCGGAAATTCGAGCGAAGCCCGTGCGCCGTTCCGCAATCCCAAAGGGATTGAGTCCTCCAGCCCAGGGTTGCGAAGAACGAGCTACCCTGGGTTAAACTGCTTCCTGAAAGCCACCGTGATTCCTGACGCCTGCCTCCCATGAAACTCCTCCGATTGCTACTCTGTTCGTTCGCCGCACTCGCGCTCGGCGCGCCCGCAAACGCCGCCGAGCCACTGCGCGTC
This sequence comes from Verrucomicrobiia bacterium, assembly GCA_035715125.1. Lineage (GTDB taxonomy): Bacteria > Verrucomicrobiota > Verrucomicrobiia > Limisphaerales > JADJPG01 > DASTLJ01. Next base: position 3,315 of record DASTLJ010000384.1, on the reverse strand, counting down.
TTCATCCGCGCCGGCGTCAAGACGCACGGGCCCGGCCAACACGACCATCCGCAGTTCCTCAAGGACTGGGTGCCGCTGTTGAAGGAACGCGGACTCAAGGCCGACGGCGCGATGACGTTCCCCACGGCCGATCAACTGGCGCAGACCGACGTGCTCATCATTTTCGCCGCCGACGGAATGAAGATCACTGGCGCGGACCGCGAGAATTTCGAGAAGTTCCTCCGGCGCGGCGGCGGCTTCGTCGTGTTGCACGACGGCGTCGTGAGCGCCGACCAGCACGAGTGGGCCAAGAAAATCCAGGGCGGCGCGTGGATCTGGCCGAAGGACGCTCCTGAGAAAAAGCCGACCCGCTGGCTCGAAAGCTACGTCGGCCTTTACTTCGTGGACAACGAGCATCCCATCACCCATGGCATCTCGAACTTCGACTGGAAGGACGAGATCTACTACGACCTCGATATGTCGCCGGACGTTCACGTGCTGGCGTCGAGTTTCCATGACGTTCACACCATCGCCCCGCAGCTCTGGACCTACGAGAAGACGCTCGAGGGCGGCAGCAAGCCGTACCGCGCCTTCGTCAGCATCCCGGGCCATGCATACGTTTCGTTCGGCACGCCGCATTATCGCGCGATCCTGATGCGCGGCATCGCGTGGGCGGGCGGGCGCGCGAACGTCGACGAGTTCTGCGCGAAGGAAGAGCTGGCTTCGCTCATGTATCCTCCCGGCGGTCCGACTCCCGCGTCGAAGGCGGTGAAGAATTTCACGCTGCATCCCGAGTTCAACATCTCGCTGTGCGCCGACGAAAACGTCGCCGAGAAAATCATGTCGCTCGACTGGGACCCGCGCGGCAGGTTGTGGGTGGCCGAGACGCCCGAGTACCCCGGCGGCCGCACCGTCAATCGCAACGATCTTAACGCCTATCCCAATCGCCGCCAGGACCCGGATAAATTCCCCGTCGGCGGCAAGGAACCCCGCCCGGCCCGCGACCGCGTCTCGATCCTCGAAGACACCAATGGCGACGGCGTGATGGACAAGCGCACGGTTTTCTACGAAGGGCTGGAGCGCGTTACTTCGCTCGTTTTCTACAAGGATGGCGTGATCGTCGCCCAGGCGCCGGATTTCCTCTGGCTCCGCGATACCGATGGCGACGGCAAGGCCGACAAGGTCGAAACGATTCTCACCGGCTGGGGCATCGGCGACACGCACGCCGTCACCAGCAACCTGCGCTGGGGACCGGACGGCTGGATTTACGGCTCCGTGGGTTATTCGCGCGGCAAGGTTCGTTCGCCAAAAACCGGCAAGGAGTTCGGCGAAATCTCGGCGGGCATCTATCGGTTCCGCCCGGATGGCTCGGCGCTCGAACAGCTCGCCTCCGAAGGGTGCAACACCTGGGGCTGCGAAGTCGCGCCCGACGGCGAAATTTTCTTCACCACGGCCACGTGCGGCGAGCCGATCTGCCACGTCGCGCTGCCTGAAAAATTCCTGGCTCGCGGCAACGTCGGCGGCCTCCGCTCTTACGCCAGCATCATCGAGGAGAACAAAATCTTCCCGCCATTCAAAGAGACCCGCCAGGTCTATGTTCAGATCGATTGGGTGAACGCCTGGACCGCCGCGGCCGGTGCGTGCATCTACGACGGCGGCGCCTGGCCCGCGAAGTGGTCGCCCGAGCAGCGTTACTCGTTCTTCATGAGCGAAGCCACGATGCACCTCTTCCATCACGAATTCCTCGACCCCGCCGGCTCCACCTACCAGGGCCACAAGGAAGAGAGCCGCCGGGAGACGCATTTCCTGATGAGCACCGACTATTGGTTCCGCCCCATCCACAGCCGGGTCGGTCCCGATGGCGCGATGTATGTCGTGGATTTCTACAACCAGATCGCCGTCCACAACGACACGCGTGGGCCTCGGGTCGGCCACGGCGCGCACAACGCCGCCACGCGCCCGGACCGTGACCATCACTTCACGCGCGTCTACCGGGTGCAGCACAAGGAGGCCGCCAAACTCCCGGCCTTCAAGCTCGACCCGAACGACCCGGCCGCGCTCGCGGCCATGCTCGAACACCCGAACGGCTGGGTTCGCACCACCGCGAACCGGCTCCTCAACGAATCCCAACAGGCGTCGGTCGCGCCCGCGCTCGCCACCATCCTCAAAACCAGCGCCAGCAAATATGGGCGTATCGAGGCGCTCTACGCGCTCAACAATCTCGGCATGCTGGATGAGCCGCTCCTCCTCACTGCGTTCCAGGATAAAGACAGCGCCGTCCGCAAAAATGCCGCCCGCATTGCCGCCGAGCGTGACAACGCTCCTGCCGAAGTGCAAAAGGCCATCCGCGCCATGCTCGACGAGAAGGACGGCCGCGCCCGCATCAACGCCGCGATGGCCCTCGGCAGCTTCCCGCCCAACCGCGACATCGCCGAGGCGCTGGTCGCCGCGTGGCCTTCCGCCTCGGGCGACAGGTTCTTCCAGTCCGCACTCGTCGGCTCTGCCGCGCGCGGGGCGGCCGACAGCGTGTCCGTGGCGCTGGCGAAAGGCTCGGTCCAATCCCACGGCGACTTTGTGCGTCACCTCATTCGCAGCGTCGCGGTGAAAGGCGACGGCGCCGTCGTCAGCCGGCTGGTTCAACAATTGGCCGGCGCGCCCGCCAGCGCCGACGCCCTCAGGGCCACTGCCCTTGAAAGCCTCGCCGCGAGTTACAAAGGCGACGCCCCCGAGTGGACCGCCGAGTTCCAAACGTCGCTCAAGTCGCTCCTCAATTCCGAGGGCCCCGCGACCGCTTCCGCCGTGATTCCGCTCATCGGCCGCTGGGACAAGTCCGGCGCGATGGCCGGCGAATTGAAACCGCTTCTCGCTTCGCTCTCGGCGAAGCTTTCCGACACGAAACTTTCCGACGAGGCGCGCGCGCAGGCCGCCGCGAACCTCCTCGGCGTTCGCGCGATGGACGCCGGCATCGTCCCCGCCGTCGCCCGCCTCCTGGCGCCGGAGAGTTCGTCCGCGCTCCAGCGGCAGGTCGCCGAGGCGCTTGGAAACATTTCAGATGCCGCCGCTGGCGCCGCACTGGTTGGCGCGTACGCGAAGCTTTCCGGCCCCGGTCAGGAAACCGCCTTCGGGCAGATCCTCAAGCGGGCCGATTGGGCCAATGCATTCGTCAACGCAGTAAAGGCCGGCGACATCGACTGGCGCGCGCTCGGCCCCGGACGCGCCTTCCGCCTCCGGACGCACGCGGACAAATCGGTCGCGAAACTCGCCTCGCAAGTCTTCGACGAATTGCGCGGGCCCGAGGCGAAGGAGAAGGACACCCTGATCGCCCAATTCAGCAAG
>DASTLJ010000383.1:0-4029 GCA_035715125.1 Verrucomicrobiia bacterium | reverse complement strand
GTCGGCGGAAGGGCCGCCGCCGATTTCTCGATCCTCCATGACCGGCCGTTCCTCCTCATCGCTCGACGGGGTGGTGCGGTCGAGATCGCCTGGCCGGGCGCCGGTCCAGACGCCTTTTTGGTTTCGGCGGAAACAATCTCCACGCCCGTCTGGCGTCCGGTGACCAACATGGTTCTACTTCCCGGGGGTGAAGCCGCAACCGTCCCACTTCGTTCGAATCAGAACGAATTCTTTCGGCTGCGGCTGCCGTGACCTCAAGGGACGGACACGACCCGCCCGGAGACGATTGCTGCGCTGCACGATCTGAAGAAAGAGATATCCATGGCTTTAGACAGCGCTGCGGCGTTTCGTTCAATCTGTTATCCGAGCTGCTCCAAGTAGCCTCCGCGCCAGAGTTCCGCAATCCTATCGAACCGATTTTCCGGATTTTACCCGAGCCCGGCTCAGGAATTTTCTGAGCTCCGCCGCGCTCAGGTTTTTTCCGATGCCGCCTGAGGTACTCACCGAGTAGACGCCCGGCAGTGCAAGGGCGACAGTATGCACAATCACTGAGTTGAAAACAGAACAGCAACCTCTATGAGCGCGTATCGGGATAATACAAGTATTCCAATGCCGTTAGTCGCATCCTCCCGCGCTGGTGCTCGCGCCTATCGGCCGCTCAACGGACGAAACGGAATGGACGCCCAGAAGACAACTCGCGCCTCCGAGCCGTAAGTCACGGGCCCCATTCAAACGCCTCATGATTTGCAAGTTTGTCGTGAGCGCAAGCATAGCCAGCAACAACAAACCAAAAACAAAGCAAGTCGTGTGAAAATGAACCCATGGAATGGACTTATGATTTTCGAGAAGGATCACGCTCAAGAAGTATTGCGACGTTTGGCGGCACGCGTCACTCCGGATAGGGCCTCGCGGGAGGACCTGGCGCAGGAAGCCATGATCCATTTGTGGCAGCAGGAGCTCCGCTGTCCAAGGCAAAGTGAGAGTTGGTATATCCAGAGCTGCCTGTTTCACCTGCTGAACTATGTTCAACGAGGACGCAGCTTGGATTCCCCCAGGCGCCGTCGTGCGCGCTGCTCCATAACAGCTTTGTCTCAGCCGGCTGATCGAACGGAGGTTCATCCACAACGAGACGAATCACTGCTGCCCACGGTGTGCGCCAATGACATGCTGGATCTATTGCTTCCCAAGCTCAAACAGCGTGAGCGAGAAATACTGTGCTGGCTGGCCGAAGGCCTGGAACTCGGCGATATCGCTCGGAAACTGCGCGTGTCGCGTCAAGCTGTAGGCAAGCAGCGGCGTAAGATCGCCCTTGTCGCCACGAGACTTGGCATCACTCCTCCTTCCAAACCATCCACCTCACAGAAAGATCCGGGTGAATCCACCGAAGCCGCCAACGGAGTTGAACTCCCTCGAAGGCAGCCGGCCGTGCCAGATCCATTGCCCGTTGGGTAGTCTTTCGCGCTTGACCGGACGGCTCGTCCCGGCAGCCTTGCTTCGATCATGCTTTGGCTGATTCGGCTCTGGCTCATCCCGTGCCTGACCGCCGCGGTTCAATCTGCGGCCCTTGCGGTGGAGGCGGACCTCATCCTGCACAACGGCCGGGTCGCGGCCGTCGATGCGGGCTTTTCAATTCACGAGGCCATCGCTGTGCGGGACGGGCGCGTGCTGGCGGCGGGGCGCAGCGCCGAGATCGACAAGCTCCGTGGCCCGCGCACCGAAGTGGTGGACCTGGTGGGCAAACTGGTCCTGCCCGGCTTGATGGACTCGCACGTTCACCCGGCCGATGCGTGCCTGACGGAACTTCACCATCCCATTCCGCCGATGGAACGCATCCCGGACGTGCTCGATTACATCCAGGCCCGCGCGGGGACGCTCCCGGAAGGGGAGTGGATCGTCCTGCGGCAGGTCTTCATCACCCGCTTGCGCGAACAGCGCTATCCGACTCGCGCGGAGCTGGACCGCGCGGCGCCCAGGCACCCCGTGCTGTTCGCCACCGGCCCGGACGCCTCGCTCAACAGTCTGGCGCTCCGGCTCAGCGGAATGGACCGTGAGTTCAAAGTCAGCGATGGAGGCAGCGGCTTTGCCGAGAAGGACCCGAAGACGGGCGAGTTGACCGGCATCCTGCGCAATTGCACGCGCTACGTGAAGGCCCAGTCCGCCGACCGCACACCCAACCGCACGGAGAAAGTGCAGCGATTGAGGGAATTACTCGCGGATTACAACTCGGTGGGCCTGACGACTGTATGCGACCGCGACGCAAGCCTCGATGAGATCGAAACCTACAAGGAGCTTCGCCGCGGCAACGGCCTGACGGTGCGGGTGCGGCTGTCGCAGCACATCGAGTCGATAGGCCCGCTCGAGGGCATCCTGACGAGCATCCGCCAGGTCAGTGAGAATTCACTCTTCAAGGAACACGATGACTGGCTGCGCATCATTGGCATCAAGACCTTTCTCGACGGCGGGATGCTTACGGGCAGCGCTTACATGCGCCAGCCGTGGGGCGTGAGCGAGATTTATGGCATCAGCGACCCCGCATACCGCGGCGTGCGCTTCATCCCGAAGGAACGCCTCGTGCCAATGGTGCGCGCGGCGGTCGAGCGCGGCTTGCAATTCACCGCGCACTCGGTGGGCGACGGCGCCGTGCACGCCCTGCTGGAAGCCTATTCAGAAGTGGACAAGCAACTGCCCGTGCGCAAGACCCGCCCGTGCATCAGCCACTCGAACTTCATGAGCCGCGAGGCCGTGGAACAGGCGGCGCGGCTGGGAGTGATGCCGGACATTCAGCCGGCGTGGTTGTACCTGGACACGCACACGCTGGTGAAACAGTTTGGCTACGAGCGCCTGCGCTACTTTCAGCCGCTGCGCAGCCTGTTCGACGCGGGCGTCATCACCGGGGGCGGTTCGGACCACATGCAGAAGATAGGCTCGCTGCGGTCGGTCAATCCATACAACCCGTTTCTCGGCATGGCAACGGCCGTCACGCGCCGGTCCAAACAGTATTCCGAACCGCTGCACCCGGAGGAAGCGCTCACGCGCGAACAAGCCATCCGCTTCTACACGATCAACAATGCGCGCCTGTTGAACTGCGATGACAATCTCGGTTCGCTCGAACCCGGCAAGCTGGCCGATTTGATCGTGCTCGACACCGACCTGTTGACCTGCGCCGAGGAGAAAATCGCGGGCACGCAGGTGCTACAGACCTATGTGGGCGGAAAGCGACTCTATCAGAAGGACAGCGCGGCGAAGAAATGAGCCAAATGCGGCAGATAGAGGGTTGGAAAATGCTGTTAACCACGGATGGACACGGATTAGCAAGCCCGAGCACGTCCGGTTGCTGGCTGAATCCGGCAATCGGTGGAACTTTTTCTTTATCTGTGTCCATCCGTGTTAATCCGTGGTTCAAATTCTGTTACCAGGATGAGTTCGCCGCTGCGCTTCCGCTTGCTGGATCGCGAGGATTTGCCCTTCGCTGACTCCTTGCGTGCCCTCGCCGGGTGGAATCAGACGCTGGGCGATTGGGAACGCTTTCTCGCCATCGAGCCGACGGGCTGTTTTCTGGCCGAATGGAACGGCACATGCGCGGGCACCGCGACGTCGATTGTTTACGGACCGGAACTCGGCTGGATCGGCATGGTGCTGGTGCATCCTGAATTCCAGCGCCGAGGAATAGGCCGAGCGTTATTGCAACACTGCATCGAGCTTCTGCGCGGGCGTGGCGTGCAGTGCATCAAACTCGACGCCACGCCGCTCGGCAGAACCGTTTACCGCGGGCTTCGCTTTCAGGACGAATGGACTCTGAAGCGCTGGTCTCGCCCTCCTGCGACACCGCAAGTTACCGCCCTCGATGCCAGTCTCAGGGCATGGCGCGCGGCGGACGAACAAATCCTCGGGCCGCTCGACGCCTCGGCGTTCGGTGTTTCGCGCCAGCGGCTGCTGGCGGCGCTGGCGTCGCAGAGCCGCTGCGCGGTCGTGCTGGAGCCCGAACCCGGGCGTCCCGCGGGCTTCGGCATGCTGCGCCCCGGCTCGCAG
>DASTLJ010000382.1:0-28260 GCA_035715125.1 Verrucomicrobiia bacterium | reverse complement strand
CGAGAGCCGGCCTTCGGCAAAAAGCACCAGCCGGCCGTTGCCCGCGAGGAACTCGGCCATACGCTTGACCGCGTACGGCGAGTTCGTGTCGATGGGGAACGTCCGGCGGTTGATCATGATTTTCCGGTGCACCCAGCTGGTCTCGGCGGACGTGCTCGACACGACGCACTTCCAATCCTCGTCCAGGCAGAGGAACAGGAACAGCCAGTCGAGCCAGGAAACGTGGTTCGGGACAAGCAGCACAGGGCCGGGCGTGTTCAACACGTCCGTGTTGTAGGCCCGATAGCCCCACAGCAGCCGGATAAGCCATCGGAGAATCCGTCGCATCATGATTGCCAGCTCAATCCGCGATGCAAGCAGCGAAGCCACGCCGGATGCGCGCCTCATCGAGTTCCTTGCCGACGAACACGAGCTGGCTCATTCGGCGCTCGCCCGCATTCCAGAGCCGGTCGGGCCGCGCGTCGAACATCATCTGGACCCCTTGAAAGATGACTCGCTTGGGCTGGCCCCGGATTTGGAGAATCCCCTTGCTTCGATAAATCTTCTCGCCCATCTCGCGAATCACTTCGCTGAGCCACGCCTCGACCTTCTGCAAGTCCAGCGGCCGATCGTCGCTGATGTAAAACGACGACACGCTCTCGTCGTGGTGCGCGTGGACATGCCCGGCCTCCTGCTGTTCGCCAACGGGCTCATGCTCGCAATGCCCGTGGGCATGGTCGCAGTGGGAATGATCGTGCCCGTCGTGTTCGAGTTCGGGCGGTCGCGAGGCCGAAGACGGGAGCGTCATCCCGGCGCTCAGGTCGCGCGCGTGGACATTCAGCAGGCGGGCCGGATCGATCTCAGCATTGGTCGTGCGATGAATTGCCGCCAGCGAATTCATCTTGCGCAGCCGCGCCTCGATTCGATCGGCCTCCGCGGGCGATACCAGGTCCGCCTTGTTGAGCAGGAGAACGTCCGCGAAGGCAATCTGCTGGGCCGGCTCGGGGGCCTCGTCGAGTTCCTTGTCGATGTGGCGCGCATCCACCACCGTCACGACGCCGTCCAGGCGGAGCCGCTCGACCAATTCGCTGGCCAGGAACGTGTGGACGACGGGGCCAGGGTCCGCAAGCCCGGTCGTCTCGATGAGCACATAATCGAACCGCTTTTGGCGGCGCAACAAATCGGCCAGGCTCTTGATGAGATCGCCGCGCACCCGGCAGCACAGGCAGCCGTTGTTCAATTCGAGGATTTCCTCATCCACGCCCACCACGAGCTGGTTGTCGATGCTCACCTCGCTGAATTCGTTGATGATGACGGCGCACTTGTAGCCGTGCTGCTTCGAGAGCAGATGGTTGAGCAGAGTGGTCTTGCCCGCGCCGAGGAACCCGGTGAGCACCGTCACGGGGATCTGTTCTGATTTCGTCATGCCCGGTATTTTGACAGCTTTCCGGCGAATAACAGGAACTTTTTTGGTCCCTCAGGGAGTGGTGGCGCGGCCTCTGCCGCTCTTCCCTCGGAGGGAGGGACTGGGCTGGGGGAGGAGGGCCATCACAACTGCGTGTCCGACTCCTTCTCCCCCTTGGGGGAGAAGGCCGGGATGAGGGGGTAGCCCGGTACCGAAAACGACGCCTCTTGCAAGCGTGGGCCCCCCTGCCCTCCTACCCCAATCCTCTCCCCCCGATAGTACGTGTTCAGCCTCACCATATTCGCGTCGCGTCTTTGTCGGAAACTTTGTCGGAAACTTTGTCGGCGAATGCACGGTCGACAAAGTTTCCGACAATGGGAGCGTCAGTGAAGGAGGTGCTAAACAGATACCCCCCGATGGGGGAGAGGGGGCACCGTGGGGGAAAGTCTCAGGATTCGCCCGCTCGCCGGAGCGCATCGCTTTTTGAATGGGCAAACGCCCGCTCGCCTGCCAGTCTCCGGCCATGCGCACGGTGATTTATCCCGGCAGCTTCGACCCCTTCACCAACGGCCATCTCGATCTGGTTCAGCGCGCGACCAAGCTGTTCGACCACGTCATCGTGGCCGTGGCGCAGAGCGACGGGAAGAACCCCCTCTTCACCAGTCCCGAGCGGCTCGACTTGGTGCGCCAGTCGATCAAAGGGCTGGACAACGTGGTGGCCGACGCGTTCGACGGGCTGCTGATCGATTACGTCGAGCGGCGCGGCGGGCAGGCGGTCATCCGCGGGCTGCGGGCGGTCTCGGACTTTGAGTTCGAGTTCCAGCTCGCCTTGATGAACCGCAAACTCAATGAGCGGATAGAAACGATTTTCATGATGCCCAAGGACACTTATACGTTCCTCAGCTCGCGCATCGTGAAGGAAATCGCCCGCCTGGGCGGGGACGTGAGCGCGTTCGTCCCGGCGCACGTGGTGGCGGCGCTGAAGCGGAAGATGGGCGGGCGGGGCGGTGGAAAGGGTGAAGCATAATGCGCGAGAGGCGCCCTGCGACAAGCTATGATCACACCCTTTCCAATTGCCAGAATCATCGGCCTTTTTTCCACCTTCGGGACCTGGGCTGCAGCTTCAAACTTCCGGTTTGCCGGCCTTGCGCGCCGGCGTTACTCTTTCCGGCATGAGCGCGCTCAAAGACAGTATCATCCAGAAAATCGACGCGCTGCCGGAGCCGGCGTTGCGGCAGGTGTTGGACTTCGTTTCCTTCCTTGCCTGGAAAGGGGCTGACGGGGAGCGGTCGGTGCTGGCCGTGGCGGGCCAGTTATCGGGCGCACCGATGTCCCCGCAAGAAATCGAGCAGGCGCTGTACGGGCAGGATCGGCAAGGTTCGAAGTGAGCCGACTGGTCTTCGTGGACACCTGGGGCTGGCTGGCGCTGGGGCACCGGGCCGACGCGAACCACGAGGCTGTGAAGGAGGTGTTCCGCACCCGACAAGTTGCACCGGCGCTCTTGCACACGTCGGATTACGTGCTGGATGAGTTGATCACGCTGCTTTTTCGCCGGGAAACACACGAAGAGGCCTCCACGTTCCTGGATGGGTTGCTGGCGGATCAGGTCGCCGGACGGTTGCTCATTCACCGGGTTACGGGCGAGCGATTTCTCGCCGCGCTCGGTTTGCGCCGCCGATTTCACGACAAGCCCTTGATCTCATTCACGGACCTGACTTCGATGTCGATCATGACCGAGTTGGACATCCGAGAGGTGTTGTCCGGTGACGAACATTTCCTGCACGTTGGGATGGGGTTTCAGAGAATTCCTTAGCGGCTTGGTTCATGGCTGCGTCGAACTTGCCACGACGACGCCAAACTGGTGAAATCTTTGTCATGCCGCTGAACTTCAACTTGCACCACCTGGAGACGAAGAATCTCCGGCTCCAGGGTGAGTTGTCCGTGGCGGAGTTGGACCTCGATTCGCGCGACGAAATGGTCCGGGCCGCGCAACCGCTCCGCTTCGACCTGGAATTGCAGCGGATGGAGGACGCCGTGCTCGCTCAAGGCACATTGGAATTGAAGCTCGATTGCCAGTGCGTCCGCTGCCTCAAAGCCTTCCAGACGACGCTCAAGCTGGAGCATTGGGCTTGTCACATTCCGCTCTCGGGTGAGGACAAAGCGCTGGTCATCAACGATTCCGTGGACTTGACTCCTTATCTGCGCGAAGATATTTTCCTCGTCTTTCCGCAGCACCCGCTGTGCAAGAAAGAATGCCGCGGGCTGGTCCCGAAGAAACCAAAAGCCGGCCGCGGTGTCGACAGGCCGGACGACGGTGCATCGCCGTGGGCCGCGCTCGACAAATTGAAACTGAAATGACGACCTATGGGCGTACCTAAACGAAAACCCTCGACGAGCCGCCAGCGTATGCGCCGGGCCTACAACAGCGTGCTCAAACTTCCCCAACTCGGCTCCTGCCCGCAGTGCGCGGCGCCTTACGTGCCGCACCGCGTCTGCCCGGCGTGCGGCTTTTACAAGGGCCGCCAGATCATCACGGTGACGGCCGGAGCATGATTGCCGGGAGCGCGGCCGGGTTGCTCGCCCACTGCGCTCTTTCCATTTATGCGAATCGCGGTGGATGTCATGGGTGGCGACCACGGAAGCAGGGTCGTCATCGACGGGGTCAAACAGGCCCTCGCGGACTGCGCCCAGATAACCGAGTTGCACCTGGTCGGCCAGCAGGCGGAGATCGAAGCTGCGCTTGAACAGGCCGGCTGCGGCGACGCGCGCCTGCGCATCGTCCACGCCTCCGAAGTCATCGCGATGGAGGACAAGCCCCTTGACGCGGTCCGGCGCAAGAAGGATTGCTCGATGGTTCGCGCGATGGAACTGGTGCGCGACGGGAAGGCCGAGGCGGTCATTTCGCCCGGCAACACAGGCGCGCTGGTCGCCTCCGCCACGCTCAAGCTGCGGCGGCTGGAGGGTATCGAGCGGCCGGCCATTGCGTGCATCATGCCGGCGGGCGAAGTGGGCGACTGCTTCCTTCTGGACGGCGGGGCGAACCCCGAGTGCAAGCCGCTGCATCTGGCGCAATTCGCCGTGATGGGCAGCGTCTATTCCCGCGAGTTGCTCAAGCACGCCAAGCCGCGCGTCGGCGTTCTCAGCAACGGCACCGAGGAGAGCAAGGGCACCGACCTCACGCGAGACGCCGCCCGGCTTTGCGCGCAACTCGACCTGAATTTCATCGGCTACGTCGAAGGTCACGACCTGTTCGAGGGCAATGTCGATGTCGTCGTCACGGACGGTTTCACCGGCAACATCGTCCTCAAATCCATCGAGAGCCTCGGCCACGCCGTGTTGGGCCTGCTCCGGCGCGAGCTGTCCGCCTCACCTGTTCGCAAGCTCGGCGCGCTCTTTGCCAGCGGCGCCTTCCGCGACATCAAACGCCGCATGGACCCCGAAGCTTACGGAGGCGCGCCAATCCTCGGCCTCAACGGCGTCGTCATCAAGGCTCACGGCTCCGCCAGGGCGAAGGCGTTCCGGAACGCCATCCGCGTCGCCAGCGAAACCATTCAGTTCAAGATTAACGAGAGCATTGCCCGCGAAGTCCGCGCGGCCACCGAGCGCCTCGCCCAGTCCGCCGTTCACTCTGCAAGTCCCGCTGTCGCATGAGCACCCCCAGCCACTTCAAGAACCCCCGTGCCGAACACGGCTTTCGAGGCCGTTCTTGCTCGATCACCTCCGTCGGCTCCTATGTTCCGGAGAAAATCCTGACCAACGCCGACCTGGAAAAGATCGTCGATACGACCGACGAATGGATCACGTCGCGCACCGGCATCAAAGCCCGCCGCATCGCCGCGGAAAATGAGTTCACCTCCGACATGGCTGCCAATGCCGCCCGGCGCGCGATGGAGCGGGCGGGCATCACCGCCGAGCAAATCGATCTGATCATCGTCGCGACTATCACGCCCGACATGCTCTTCCCTGCGACGGCTTGCCTCGTCCAGGCCAAGCTGGGCGCGCGCAACGCCGCCGCGTTCGATATCGAAGCGGCCTGCTCCGGGTTCATTTACGCGATGGAGATTGGCCAGCAGTTCATCATGTCGCGCATGTACGACACGGTGCTCGTCATCGGCGCCGAGCGGCTCTCCTCCATCGTGAACTGGAAGGACCGCAACACCTGCGTGCTCTTCGGCGACGGCGCGGGCGCGGCAATTCTCCAGCACCGCCCCGACGCGCACGGCCTGCTGACCGCCTGCATGGGCGCGGATGGCGACAAGGCCATGCTCCTCTGCATGCCCGGAGGCGGCAGCCGCATCCCCGCCACGACCGATTCCGTGGAAGCCGGCCTGCACCACCTCGTGATGGACGGCAAGGAGACGTTCAAGAACGCCGTCACTGCGATGTACAACGCCGCGCAGGAGGCGATGCGCCGCTGCGAGATTGACATCTCGAAGATCAAGCTCGTCATCCCGCACCAGGCCAACAGCCGGATCATCGACGCCGTCGCCGATCGCCTCGGTGTGAAGCCCGGGCAGATGTTCGTGAACCTCGACAAGTACGGCAACACGAGCGCGGCGTCCGTCGCCATCGCCCTCGACGAGGCCGTGAGCCAAAAGCGCCTCGGGCGCGGCGACCTGGCCCTGCTGGTCGTTTTCGGCGCCGGCCTCACGTGGGCCGCGGCGGTCATCGAGTGGTGAGGCAGCGCACTGTGTCGCTGCTATCGTGAGGCCGCAGGGGCCGGCACTGCACTATGAGTGGTCAGGCGTTATCGTGACCCGGATGGGGGTGGCCGATTCTTGCGCAATGCCGCAACGAATGCCGCACGTAGCTGTTCCCTCTGATCCGGATTTAGAAGGCCGAATTGCTTCTTGGCCAATCCCAACAGCGGTCGATCCACCAAACGGGGCAGTTGATGACTCGACTCGTAACTTGCGATCAAGGCCTCGACTTCCGCTGCCTCAATCCGGATTTGTTTCACGGCCTCTTCAGCAAGCGCCGCCAGCGAAGTCGCTTGGGCCGAACTTTGTTTGGCAGCAATCGCTGTTGGTAGCATTTTCGAGGCCGGCGCATCCGAGAATGCAATCTTGGCATGATACGAAAGGAATTTGGATACGTCCTCCTTCGTCCACTCATTCGTCGTGTCCGCTTCTTGAAGCAGAAATTGGGATTGGCTTCCGCGACAGGGCGTGATGCCCAGAAGATGTACCCGAACACCGAATTCTTGCGCCTGCTGAACGCCAACGCGCATATCTTCATCGCCCGAAAGTAGCACGGCGTCACTCATCGCCCTGTTTCGAGCCAGCGTGATCATGTCGGTGACAATGAGTGAATCAACGCCTTTCTGCTCGCCGGCAGTGTTCACAAACCCCAGACGAAGCTTGACGCAGGGCTTGTAGGCAACGGCTAAATGTTGGGGCGTAGGGCCGCTGTCGGTCCCATCATACCAATAAATCCTCAGCAACGGAACTCCGCTCAAACGACAGGCAAGCTCCTCAAGCGCGCTCAGAATTCGATCCAAATCGAGTTCAACTTCACGGCGCGGACGCGGTTGACCAGTAAGGAGGGCTGAACCTTGGGCAAATAGATAACCAGCGTCAACGAAGACAGCAACTCGCATCATAATCTATTAATAAGGTTACGGGCTCCCGCAGGAGCCCGCTAAATATGCGGCTTCGATCCAAAGCTATACTCCGAAGCCGCAGTAAAAATATGACATTCCGCGTTTTTCGCGTCAAGCGGTCATTTCTCCCTAGTCTGCTTTCCTTGTGCGTTCGACTCCGGCTTCGGCGACGGCGGGAGCGGTTTAACCTTCGTCACGCCGTTCACTTCGTCCCACGTGAACGGCCGGCGCAAGACCTGCCCGTCGCCCACGCGGTAAACCTCCAGCGTCACCTGTGGCGGCGTGGCGGCGGTATCGAGGTCGTAAACGCAGTAGAAGTGCCCTTTGGTCTCGCTGAAGTTGAGGAACATCTCAGAAGCGTTTTTCGTCACAATCGGCGAGCTGCCGAGCGGCCCAACAGTGACTTCGATCCATTTCCCCTCGACCTGATACGCGCCGGAGAAATGCCGGTCGCCCGAGAGCAGCAACACGCCCTGAATGCTCTGATCCTCGATGAACTTGAAAATCTCGTTGCGCTCCGCTTGAAAACTCCTCCAAGAATCTTCCGTCCCATGGATCTGCCACTCGCCACCGGAGACGAGCACCTTCACCTTCGCCTTGGACGCGGCCAACTCGCGCTTGAACCAGTCGATCTGTTTGGCGCCGAGCATGGTCTTGTGCGTCAGGTTGGTCGCCTTGTTCGGGTCGCGGTGGTAACGGCCCTCCAGCATGAACAGGTCGACGTCGCGGCGAGTGAATTTGAAATAGACACCCGGATTGTCCGGTTCGCCGTAAGCCGGGTTCGCCCAAAGTTCCGTGAACGTTTTCAGCGACTTCTCCTTGCCCTTCATCCGCCCGTCGCTGTTGTCCGGGCCGAAATCGTGGTCGTCCCAGATGGCGTAAATGGGCGTGCCCGGGCTGAGGCCGCGCCAGCCGGCGGAGTCGCGCTGGTCGAAGAAGAATCGCCGCTGGATCGCCGGGTCGTTCGTGTTCGAGTAAACGTTGTCCCCCAGCATGAGCAGGAAGTCGACGTTCGTCCTCGCCAGGTCCGCGTAACCGGGGCTGGCGTCGTAACCGTGGTAGCCGACGCAACTCGTAAAAGCGAACCGCACCCGCCCGCTCGTCCCCTCGGGCGGCGCGGTGACGAACGACGGATACGGCCGGAGCATCGCCGGCTTGCCATCGAGCAACACGCCGTAGTAGTAGCGCGTCTCGGGCGCCAACCCGCTGAGTACGACGTGCCCCATAAAGCCGTTGTCCGCCTCGAGCACCGGCCCCCGGATGATCTTTCCGTTTGAGAGATCTTCATCGGCGCTCAATCGGATGGAAAGGCGCGACGCCGCCGAAGCGTGCGCCCAAATGAGCGCGTTCGTCGACGACACATGCCCGAGCATCGGGGCCAGACGGAGGAAGGCCTGCCGCGACGACGACGTGGTCGCGCGGGCCGCCGGCTCCGTTCGAACGGGCGAGCGCAACGTCACTTGGGCAGCGCCCGCGCAATACGCGAACGTGGCGAGGAACAGGGAAAGAATTCCTCCAGCAAGCTTGCGCATTGAACCCCTGAACCGCGAATGGATGGTAGTGCGCGTCGCTCCGCGCGCGCCGCATTCGACACCCCAGAACGGCGCGCGCGGAGCGACGCGCCCTACCCTGGCGTTCATGAAGAGGGAGCGGGGCAGTGGTGGATTCATCAGGGCGGATGATTGGCAAGCGTGCCTCGATGCGTCAATCACGCCGCGGCCCATAGGGGCATTGCTCTCGCAGTGCCGGCGCGATTTGACTTCGACTCGGCGCAGCCTAGGCTCTCGGCATGTCCGTCTTCGAGCTGTGCTATGACCGCGGCGGGGTTTTCCTGCCGAAGCTCGGCCTGTGGCTCGACCCGCATCATCGCGTGCCGGGGCCGGAACTGGCGTTCGTCAGCCACGCGCATTCGGACCACGCCGGGGCGCACCGGGAACTGATCGCGACCGCGGCGACGGTGCGCTTGATGCGCGCTCGCGGCGTCAAGGCCGCGCGGGAACAAGTTCTGGAGTTCGACCGAGCCCGCGAGTTCGACGCGGGCCGGCTGCCGTTCCGAATCACATTGCTGCCGGCCGGGCACATCCTCGGCAGCGCGATGGCGTTCCTCGAGGCGGATGGCGAGTCGCTGCTCTACACGGGCGACTTCAAACTGCGTCCGGGTCTGGCCGCCGAGACGTGCGCGCCGCGTCCCGCGGACTGGCTCGTGATGGAAACCACCTTCGGCCGGCCCGAGTACCGGCTGCCCCCAGCCGAGGAAGTGCGGGAACAAATCATCGCCTTTTGCCGCCAGGCCCTGGCGGAAGACGCCATCCCCATCCTGCTGGCGTATTCGCTCGGCAAGACGCAGGAACTGCTCCGCACCATGGACGGCGCCTCTTTGCCGATCTCTCTGCACGACGCGGCGTGGAAGCTGACGCGCATCTACGAGGAGTTTGGAATGAAGTTTCCCGCCTACGAACGGCACGAACACGGCAACGGCGCCGGCCGCGTCCTCATTTCACCAACTCTCTCGGGCAGGGCGGCCCGCGAGCAACTTGGGCGCGCGGCACGGACGGCGGTCGTCACCGGCTGGGCGATGGATGCGGGATGCCGTTTTCGACACCAGGCGGACGTGGCTTTTCCGTTGAGCGATCACGCGGACTACCCGGATTTGCTGGAGTTCGTCCAGCGCGTTTCGCCTCGGACGGCCTATACACTGCACGGTTTCGCGGCGGACTTCGCCCAAACATTGCGGGAACTGGGCCGCGACGCTCAGGCGTTGAGCGAGCCGGAGCAGTTTCAATTGGATTTCACGCCACGCCGCGAGCCGTGCCAACAAACGCGTGCAAGCTCTCCCCGGGAATCAAACTTCGACGGGTGACCCGCACGAAGCCGGCCTCCGCAAGCTGGTCCGCCATTTCGGCGGTCGTCGGCAGCCGGCCGCAACCTTCGGTCATAGTGCCCCACAAGTTGATGAGACCCGCTCCCAGGCCTCGGCCCTGGCAGTAGGTTGTCAGCAGCAAGCGTCCACCCGGCCTCAGAAAACCGCGCACGTGTTGAAGCACGCTCACGCGGCGTTCGACCGGAAAGTAATAGATGATCTGATGGAGCGTCGCGATATCGAAGAGAGGCTTGGGATTTCGCTGAAGCACGTCGCCGGTTTCGATCACCACGCGCGATCCCAGATTCCACCCGGCGATGTTCGCGGCGGCGAGGGCGGCCACCGCGGGTTGCAATTCCAGGCCCAGCGCGGTCAGTTGCGGGTTCCGCGCCGCTGCATGCCGGATATAGGCGGCCGTGCCGCACCCGATTTCGAAGAGCCTGACCGGGCCTTGCCGAGGGATTAACGCGTCCAGTGCCTCGCAAATGAATGGCTCGGCAAGCCGGGAAGAGCGGGCCACCAGCCGGCCGTCCTGATCGGCGAGCGTAAAAGGGCGGCCCTGGCGCAGGCGCTCCGGCGATTGCGTGATGATGAAGTGGTGAAGCATGGCGATTTCCTCGACGAACGCCGCAGCGGCATCGTTGGCCGCGTTGCAGAGTCTGCGGGAGAGTTTTCCCCGGAGCGTGTACCCCTCGGCGCCTGCGCGCAATTCTCCGAGCGCCACTCCCAGTTGCAGCCACGTTTCAAGCCCCTCGCGCATCGACGGCGCCACATTGAATTCGGCCGAAAGGACCTCGAGCGGGACCGGACCCGCCTCGAGCCTTCGCAACAAGCCGCTCGACAAGGCTGCGCCGACGAATGCCAGCCGGTGGTAGCACCGCAGCTCAAGCATCAGCGAAAAGAGGAAGGGGACCTGGCCGCTGCCAATCAGGGAGCCCAACGTGCGAAGATTCATCCCCGCCATTATCTGTGAGACGGCCTTGAATGACACTCATTTCACCACCATCTGCGTGAACGGCAGGACATAGGCCTGGAGGTACACGAGCAGTCCCACCAGCGCGGCCAGCGCGATGGAGTGAAAGAAAACATAGCGCAGAATGGCGCCTTCGTGGCCGTACCAGTTCGTGGCCGTGCTGGCGACGACGATGCTCTGGGCGTCGACCATTTTGCCCATCACACCGCCGGAGCTGTTGGCCGCAGCCATCAAATGGGGGCTGATGCCGGTCTGCTCGGCGGTGATTTTCTGGAGGCTTCCGAAGAGCACGTTCGACGCGGTGTCGCTGCCCGTCAGCGCGACGCCGAGCCAGCCGAGCAGCGTGCCGAAGAACGGATAGAACTTCCCGGTCTTCGCCAGCGCCAGGCCGAGCGTGGCGTCGGTGCCGGAATATCTCGTCACATAGCCGAGCGCGAGCATGGCCGCGATGGTAACGAGCGAGAAGCGCACGCGCCAGACGGTGCGGGCGTAGGCGGCGGCGAGGTCGCGAATCGAGAAACCCATGTAGAACCCTGCCAGCATTGCAGCGAAGAGAATCCCGGTGCCAGTGGCCGAAAGCCAGTTGAGCTTGAAGACGGCTTCTTCGGGTTTGGTGGGCTTGCCGGGTGTCGGCAGGGAAACGACGGGATTGGTTCGGAGGATGAGGTTGTGAAGGCCCGCGACGGGGAATTCAGGCGCTGTGATGCCGGGGCGAAGCCTCGCGCCGTCGGTGAGATCGGGGAGGTTTAGTTTGAGGGTGGCTGCCGTTTCCTTCGGAGTCATCTTGCCGTCGAAAAGATTCTTTAACTGCGGCGTGCCCCAAAGAAAAACGAGGAGGCTCAGGAGAATCCACGGAACCCAGGCGCGACGCACTTCGGCGATTTCGGATTTCGGATTTCGGGTTTCGGATTTCGGATCGGCGAGAGCCTTCTCCCTCTCCTCCTTCTTAGGGAGGAGACACTCCCCTGAACTGATTCGCGCTTTGGACACTTGACCCGAGATCGGAGCGCCGACCTCCCGCTCGGCGCGAACTCGCGGTGTCTCATCGGGCCGAGCAGGAGCTTGGCGCTCCGGTTCACGGGCAGCCTCCTCGATTTCCAAATCGCGCATCGGGGCCATGAACGGCGGCGGCTGGCACGGAGTCCCGGCTTTAGCCGGCCGGTCGTCCTGCCGCCTGAAGGCGGGACTCCTTGCAAGAGCCGGTTCATGGAGAGCGAGTGAGGCGTCGCGCGGTTGCCAGAACTTCAGCAGCAACACAACGGCGCCAATCGAGCAGAGCGCAGCGACGATATCGACCAGCCACGGGCCGTGGAAGTTGGAAACGAGGAACTGCGGCACCGCAAACGCCACGCCTGCCACCAGTGCCGCCGGCCACACGCCGAGCATCCCGCGCCAGCCGGCCTGCGCCCACACCACCCAGAATGGCACGAGGACGGAAAAAAACGGGAGCTGCCGCCCGACCATTTTGGAAAGCGTCAGTTCATCGAACCCGGTCACTTTGCTCAGCGCAATGATGGGCGTGCCCAGCGCGCCGAAGGCCACCGGCGCCGTGTTGGCGATGAGCGAAAGCCCGCAGGCCTGGAGTGGCTTGAAGCCGAGCTGCATCAGGATCGCGGAGGTGACGGCCACCGGCGTGCCGAATCCGGCCGCGCCTTCAAAGAATGCGCCGAACGAAAACGCGATGAGGATCACCTGCACCCGCGGGTCGGGCGCGATGGCGCCGAGGCTGCCGCGCAACACGGCGAACCAGCCCTTGTCCACCGTGAGTTGGTAGAGAAAAATCAGGTTGAGGATGATCCAGCCGATCGGGAACAGCCCGAACGCCGCCCCGTAAAGGGTGGTCGCGCCTGCCATCCTCGCCGGCATCCCGTAGACGAACACCGCCACCGCGAGCGCCACGCCCAGCCCGACCAGCGCCGCGTAATGGATGCGCACTTTCAGCAGCGCGATGCTGCCGAGCAGCACCACCACCGGCAGCGCGGCGAGGAGCGTGGAGACGAAGGTGTTGTGGAGCGGATCGTAGACTTGCGTCCAGGTCATGGCGAGATGCGGAGAGAAGACGGCGGACGGGGGTGCTTTGTCCAGTCGTCTTATGGCGGAGGCGCTTTCGGTCCACGGCTGATTCGAGGAAGGAGCGCGGACAGCTTTGTCCGCGTCTTTATTGCCTTATCTCGAATTCGCGCGGACAAGGCTGTCCGCGCTCCTGTAACGCTCATTGCTCACCGGCGCTGCCCGAGCCACAGGAACAGCACGGGCACCAGGAAACCCAGCCCCAACGAAAGCCACACCATCCAGCGCTGGCGGATCGAACGAAATGCGAGGATGACCCCGAGCACGATCGTCACGATGAGCGCAACGGCCATCGTCACAACCAGCGCCCGAAAGAGCCACGGCGAATAGGCGTTGGCAGCTTCGGTCGGGTAAATTTGATCCACGTGCACGGAGCGCAGGCGGCCTGGCCAGTCGTCGGCTTCGCCCACTCCTTTGTTGCGGCGCAGCGTCACGGACTGATACCAGCCGGTGCTGACGTAGAACAAGAGCAGCGGCGCGAAGAAGCAGCCCAGGAAAAGGTGGATCCGACGAATGAGTTTCATGCGCGGCGGGGCGGCGCGTTTGCAATCCCGGTTTTGCTGCAATGTAGGGCGGGCGTCTCGCCTGCCCTACGTTGTTGCCGCGCCTGCTCAGAGGCCCAAGGCGCGGTAATCAAGGCGCGCAGGCTCACGGCGCCGGAATAAAAATCACCTGGCCGATTTTGAGCTTGTTCCAGTTCACGCCTTCGTTGGCCTGCTCGATTTGTTTCTGAGTGACGTTGATGCCTTGCTTACGCAGCGCAGCGAGAATGCCCGCAAGGGTGTCCTTCTCGCGGATCGTGTAGTCCCAGCCGGTCTGTTTGCCGCCGGTATCGGCCCGCGGCGAACCGCCGGGATTGGACCGCGGAGAGCCGCCGGGATTGGACCGCGGAGAGCCGCCGGGATTAGTCCGCGGAGTACCGACGCGATTGGTTCGGGAAGGATTCGCTTCGGCCGGCGGCAATGGGGTCCCGCGTGGACCGCTGAGGCTTTCGAGGATGAACTTTCTCAACTTGTCGAACTCCTTCACCGTGCGCTCGCTGTCGGCCAGGCGTTTCTTGTCCACTTCCTCGATTTTTTCGGCGAGGTATTTGATGCTTTCCTGCGTGGCGGCGCCCTCGTTCTTGCTCTTGCTGCGGTCCAGTTCGTCCTTCAAGCGGCGGACTTCGTCGCGCAACGCGGTCACGTTCTTTTGGAAGGCGGCGATGCTTTCCTCGATGCCGTCGAGGCGTTTGGTCAAGGTCCGGTGCCGTTCCTCAGCCTGCTCGCGTTCGGCGGCGGCGGTCGGCGAATCCTGTTGGGCGCGCAATGGCGCGGGGGGCGGCACGAACGCCGCCAGCAGCGCGATGACGAGAAGTTTCCGTTTCATGGCTGAACCATAGGAACGGCAGCCAGCCGGGGCAAGTGTGCAGTTATTCACCGCCCGGCGTCTCGCTGAGAATGACCGGAGCTTGACAACTGGCTGCTGACAGGGGCGGGACGGCCCCTTACGCTGCGCCGGTGACCGTGCTCGAAGTGATCCAGCGCAGCGGCGAGTTCCTGACCAAGCGGGGCGTCGATTCGCCGCGCCTCCAGGCCGAGTTGCTTCTGGCCCACACCCTGGGGCTACCGCGGATGAAGCTGTACCTGAGTTTCGACCGTGAGTTGACCGGACCGGAACTGGACGCGCTCCGCGGATTCGTGAAGCGCCGCGGCGATCGCGAGCCATTGCAGCACATCGTCGGTTGGACTTCGTTTTGCGGGCTGGAAATGATCGTGACTCGCGACGTGCTGGTTCCAAGGCCGGAGACGGAGCTTCTGGCGGCGCGCGCGCTAAAGTTTCTTCAGTCCCGCGGAACGGCGGCCGCAACGGTGCTGGACTTCGGGACCGGAAGCGGGTGTCTTGCGATCGCCATTGCCGCGCAGGCGCCCGGAGCCGAGTTGCACGCAGTGGACATTTCGGAGGCCGCGCTGGAAGTTGCGCGCCGCAACGCCGAGCGGCACCAGGTGTCTGGCCGAATCCACTTCTATGGCGGCGATGGGTTCGACGCGCTGCCGGCCGGGCTGCGGTTCGAATTAATCGTGTCAAACCCGCCTTACATCGCCCGGGACGAGATTGAAACCCTCCAGCCCGAGGTCCGTGACCACGACCCGCGCCTGGCGTTGGATGGAGGGCCGGACGGGCTGGACTTTTATCGCCGGCTCGCGATCGAGGGCCCCACGCGCCTGAACGGCGGGGGCCGCCTCATGGTCGAACTGGGCGATGGCCAGGAGATGGCCGCCCGCGCGCTTTTCGAGGCAGAACACTGGCGGGTCGAGGGCGTCGAAAACGATGAGACGGGCCGCGCGCGAATCTTAATTGCGCGCCGGGAGAATTGATGAAATCCTTATGTGCCCGTTTACAAGACCGGCGCGCGGAAGGCGCCGGCTGACCGAGATTTCATGGACAGTTTATTGATCAAAGGCGGCGTGCCGCTGCACGGCGAGGTGAGCATCAGCGGGGCGAAAAATGCCGTGCTGCCGATCATGGCGGCCACGCTTCTGACGCGGGAAAAATGTGTCATCCGCCGCGTGCCGAACCTGAGCGACGTGCAGTTCATGGGCCGAATCCTCAGTTCGCTGGGCGCGACGGTGAAAATCGAGGGGGACACCGTCACGGTGCGCAGCGCGAAGCCCGGGCCCATGGGCGACTATGACCTCATCCGCCAGATGCGCGGGTCGATTTGCATCCTCGGCCCGCTGCTGGGCCGGCTGCGTCACGCCCGGGTTTCGTTGCCGGGGGGATGCGTCATCGGGACACGCCCCATCGATCTGCACCTCAAAGGCATGGAAGCGCTTGGGGCGGAATTGACGATTGAGCGCGGCTACATCGAGGCGAAAGCCAGGCGGCTCATTGGGTCGGACATCTTCCTGGGTGGGCGCGCCGGGCCGACGGTGCTCGGGACGGCCAACGTGATGATGGCCGCCGTGCTGGCCGAGGGTGTGACCACCATCGAGAGCGCCGCGTGCGAGCCGGAAGTGGTGGATCTGGGCTATTTCCTCAACAAGATGGGCGCGCGCATCGTGGGCGCCGGCAGCCCGACCATCACGATCACCGGCGTCAAGGAGTTGCACGGCGCGGAGCACGAGGTGATTCCCGATCGAATCGAGGCGGCCACGTTCGCCATCGCCGCGGCGGCCACCGATGGGGAGGTGACCATTCACGGCTCGCGCCCCGATCACCTGAGCGCCGTCCTCGACAAGCTCAAGGACGCCGGCGTGCGCGTGGACCGCCGGGGACTTACCTTGAAGGTGCGGCGCAACGGTTCGCTCAAGCCGGTGGACATCACCACGCAGCCTTACGCCGGCTTTCCCACCGACGTGCAGGCCCAGATGATGGTGCTCATGGCGATGACGCCCGGCCTGGGCATCATCACCGAGCGCATCTTTGAGTCGCGCTTCATGCACGTGTCGGAACTGGCCCGGCTTGGGGCGGAAGTGTGCATCGAAGGACCCAGCGCGATCGTCAAAGGCGGCCGGTCGTTGAGCGGCGCGCCGGTGATGGCCAGCGATTTGCGGGCGTCGGCGGCCCTGGTCATCGCCGGGATGGCCGCGCGGGGGACCACGCTTGTCAGCCGCATTTACCACCTGGACCGCGGCTATGAAAAAATCGACCAAAAACTCCGCGGGCTGGGCGCCCGCATCCAACGCGTGCCTGAAAAATGAAAGCCGCCATTTCCATTCTCGTCATCATCATTGTCGCCGTGGGCGCCTACAAACTCTGGGAGTACTGGGACAAAGTCAGCCAGGAGAAGGAGCTAAACGAAAAGGCCGCAGACGGTTCGGACATCAAGGAATATCAACTCCAGGGCATGCCGTACGAGCTGGACCAGCGCTACGCCGCGGCCAAGCAGAAGGGCGCCGCCGGCATCAAGGATTTTTTGGAGGCCTACCGCAAGGCGCCGAAGTTCGAGGATCCCCGCAAAGCCTGGATCGAGCTGGAATACGTGCTGCTCATCACCGGATCGGACCCTTTGGAGGCCAAACGGGTTTTCCTCGATGTCAAACAGCGCACCCCGACCAACTCGGTGATTTACCCGCGCATCCGCGCGATGTCGAAGACGTACGAATAAGAGAAATCCGAAGCCCGAAGGCCGAAGCCCGAAGGAAATCCGAAATCCGAATCTCGAAACTTTTCGGAAGGTTATCTGGGCTTGGTTCCATTTGCCGTCCGCTTCAGGGGGAGGAGTTTTCCCAAGCCAATCTTTGCGCATTGAACCCCTGAACCGCGGTCGGGACCCGCTTCCACACGTCCAGGCCGACCGGCACGTTGGCGCTACCCAGTCTCATAGAAAGGCAGAAGGAGTCAGGCGGTTGCCGGCCGCGTGCATTTCGGGTTTCGGGTTTCCTTCGGATTTCGGGATTCGGCTTTCGGTCTTGGCCGTCTCCGAAATTCCACCATGAGCCTATTGCTCTCTCGAGCCGCCCGGCGGGCTTCGTCGCTCGCGCCACTCCATTTTCGGCGGCTCCGGCAGCCCTTGCGCCCGATAGGCCGTGCGAAAGTGGATTTTCGCCACCTTCGGGAGATTCTCCGCCCCGTGCCTGGCCACAAATTCCTTCGCCGCGGCATCCACGGCGGCGGACGCGCCTTTGGGCAGGGCCATCCCGAATTCCTTTTCCAGCCTGGCCAGCCGCGTCACGAATTCATCCCGCGCCAGAATCGATGCCGCCGCCACGGCGAGGTCTTCCTCGGCCTTGTGCCGTTGCACGAGTTCGATTTCCCGGCCCAGGCTCATCAGCGCCTTGGCCACTGTCTCCTTGTTCGCCGCGAATTGGTCGCTGATCGCCCGCACCGGCGGCGGGTTCATCCGGTGCCGCTGGCCCATCAGGTTTTCAATCACCCGCGCGTGGCCCCAGGCCAGCAACCGGTTCACGCTGCGCATCGAGCCGTAGAGCCGGTTGTAAGCCTCGTTGCCCACCGGCACAGTCGTCGTGACGCAGCCGGGCGTCTTCCGGATCAATTCCGCCAGCTCGTGAATCCGCTTGTCGCTCGAAATGTTCTTCGAGTCCTTGATGCCGCTGTCCTGCCAGGCTTTGACGACCGCTTCATTGACGTACACGCCCGCGACGCACAACGGCCCGAAGAAATCGCCCTTGCCCGATTCATCCACGCCGAAGCGCGGCAGCAGCAGGTCCGGATTCAGCACGGCTTCGTAGCCCAGGCGCGCCTGCTTGAGGATCTCGGGCTCGAGCACGAACTCGATGAATTCCTGCGTCCCTTTGCCTTGCACGACGAGCTTGCCACTCTCGTAGAAGACGACGTTGAGTTTCTCCTTCTCGCCCGCGAACCGCGCATAAGGCACCTGGCGTGGTTTGAAGCCGTGCTCGCGCAGGTGCTGCTCGAGCGCGGCGGCCTGTTCGCCGGTCAGCTTGCAGGTGTGGGAAGTCAGCGGCTTCACGGTGCGAGTCTCGACGGCGTCCCTGATCGATTCGAGTTCAAAGTTGTCTTTGTCACAATCTTTGTCGCAACCTTTGTCGCGAAATGCGCCGTCCTTCGCCTGCCAGCACTGGGAGCGCCGGCATCCTGCCGGCAGGTGGTTTGGCTGGGAGTCGAGAAACGCGCCGGCAGGATGCCGGCGCTCCCAGCGGCGCGGCTCCCGACTCCGATGCGCGTCCAAAGTTGGAACTCGAAGCTCTCCATGAACCTGATGGTAGTGCGCGCCGCTCCGCGCGCGCCGCACGCGAGATCCCAGACCGGCGCGCGCGGAGCGACGCGCCCTACCATCCCTTCGTGGTTCAGGGGTTCAATGCGCGAACGAAGTTCATCGGGGCTGACCATGAACCGGAGCGCCGAGCTCCTGCTCGGCGCGGCCCAAGTGCCGGAACGCGCCGAGCGGGAGCTCGGCGCTCCGTCCCGGTTCAGGGGCGCTCGGCGCGCGAAAACTCGGGAAGTCGTCACTTCGCCATGATTTCCAAGCCCGCACTCAATGCGCTGCTCGCCCCGCTGCTGGCCTGGTTCGCCAAACACGCCCGCGGCCTCCCGTGGCGCGGCACGCGCGATCCTTATGCCATTTGGATCTCGGAAATCATGCTCCAGCAAACCCAGGTGAAGACGGTCATCCCGTATTGGGAACGATGGATGCGCGCGTTGCCAGACATCGCGTCGCTGGCCGCCGCCGATCCTGACCGCGTCCTGAAACTCTGGGAAGGCCTTGGTTACTACACTCGCGCGCGTAACCTTCAGAGGGCGGCCAGCGACATCATGCGCGAGCACAATAGCGTGTTCCCCCGTCGATTCGAGGACGTCCTTGCCCTTCCCGGCGTCGGCCGTTACACGGCCGGGGCGATCTGCAGCATCGCCTTCCACGAGCCGCGCCCGATTCTGGATGGCAACGTCATCCGCGTGCTCACCCGCGTCTTTGGGATTGCCGGGGACCCCCGCGAGCGAGCGACGAACGAGAAACTCTGGTCACTCGCCGGCCAGCTCGTTCAGGCGGCCGGTCCGCGTCATTGCTCAAGGCTGAATCAATCGCTCATGGAACTTGGCGCGCTGATTTGCACCCCGCGCCAGCCCCGTTGCGAAGCCTGCCCAGTGCGCAGACGCTGCGCGGCTTTGAATTCAGGAACGGTCGACCAACTGCCAAACACCGGCACGCGCACTCTAACAAGCCAGCGACACGTCATTGCTTTCGTGCTCCAGCACGGCGATGAGTTCTTTGTCCGCCGGCGTCCTCGCGGCGCCGTCAACGCGCGTCTCTGGGAGTTTCCCGGCGTCGAGGTGCGACGTGCTGAGGCCAATCCGCTCGAGCTACTTCAAAAACGCTTCCGGTTGCGCGCCAAGGCGCTCACGCCTCTGCCCATCGTGCGACACTCGATCATGCACTATCGGATCACCCTGGAGGCGTTTCTGCTTCGGATTGGCCGGCGCGACGCCCGCCGTATCGCGGGCGGATGCTGGCTCACGCGAGCGGCCCTCGAGCAACGCGCGTTCCCCAGTGCGCACCGCAAATTGTTGTCTTCCCTCGACCGCGCCCCATCGCACAATGCACCTTTACGCCGGCCCAAGTAAGAACCTGAAATCCGAACCGCCGGCATCCTGCCGGCCCTGGAGTTTGGACATTTTGTGCCGACGCTCCCCATCTCCCGGAGGGAGATTCGAGAATAGCCCGGAAGTTTACTGCCGGAACCAGATTCGCTGTGGCATAAACTCCAACGTCGGCATCCTGCCGGCGACGTGAACGGCATGACAGGATTCGCTTTTTAGTTCCACCCCGAACTGTTTAGAATGCCTCTCTGACTTTAGTGAACGTTATGAAGCTGAGACTGACGGTTGCCCTCGCGTTCCTGACGGCGCTCTCCTGCGCTGCGGAGCCGGTCCGCCTCTTCCTGCGCTGCGGGCCGAAGACGCATGGGCCGGGCGAACACGATGGGCCGGCCTTTCTCACCAACTGGTCGCGGCTCCTGGGCGACCGCGGGGCCAAAGTGGATGGCGCCATCGGCTATCCCACCGCCGCCCAACTCGACGCGACTGACGTGATGGTGATGTATTGCGCCGAGGGCGGCGCCATTCACGGCGAGGAGCGCGAGCGACTGGAACAGTTCCTCAAGCGCGGCGGCGGGCTGGTGGTCATTCACGATTCTGTCTGTGGCGATGATCCACATTGGTGGAAGAGCGTCATTGGCGGCGCCTGGGAGCACGGCCATTCCAAGTGGCATCTCAACGACACGGCACTCTACTTCGCAGAGCATTCGCATCCGATCATCGACGGCGTGTCGAACTGGGATTTCGACGATGAAATCTACTGGGACCTCCATCTCATGCCCGAGGCGCGCATTCTCTGCTCCGCGTACGTTCCCGATAAGCGCAACACCAAAGCCGGCCGTCCACTGCCCTCCATTTACGACGTCGCTCCGCAGATGTGGACGCTCGAACGCAAACTTCCCGGTGCGACCGCGCCGTATCGGGCATTCGTTTCGATCCCCGGCCATCGCACCAAATCCTTCGACTTCCTTCCCTTTCGCGCCGTGCTGTTGCGCGGCATCGCGTGGGCGGGCAAGCGCGACATCGATTCGCTTTGCAACGCGGAAGAGCTTGCCGCGCTCCGCTATCACGAAGGCGGACCCACCGCGCCTGACAAAGCCGCGCCTTCGCTCAAGGTGCATCCCGACTTCTCGGTGACGCTGCTCGCTTCGGAGCCGCTCATCAATAAGCCCATCTCTCTCGACTGGGACCCCGCCGGCCGTCTCTGGGTCGCCGAAACTCCCGAGTACCCCTTCCGCCGCAGCACCAGCGGCCCGACCCATGACCGCATTTCGATTCTCGAAGACACTAACGCCGATGGCGTGATGGACAAAAAAAACGTCTTCCGCGACGGTCTTCACCTGGTCACCAGCCTCGTCTTTCATCGCGATGGCGTAATCGTCGCACAAGCGCCCGACATTCTCTGGCTGCGCGACACCGACGGCGACGGGAAGGCCGACAAGACCGTCAAGCTCTTCACCGGCTTCGGTACGAACGACACCCACGCCGTGCTCAATAACTTCCGCTGGGGCCTCGATGGTTGGATCTACGCCTCCATTGGCTACAGCCGGGGTGACGTGCGTTCGGGCGACGGCGCGCGCAGTTTCGGCAAGATCACCGACGGCATCTTCCGCTTTCGGCCCGACGGCAGCGCCCTGGAGCAGGTTTGCTCGAAAGCCAGCAACACCTGGGGCGTCGATGTCGCGCCCGACGGGGAGATTTTCTTCTCCCAGGCCAATGGCAATCACATCAACCACGTCGTCCTTTCCGAAAGCGCGCTGTCCCGCGGCCGCGTGCCGGGCGCCGCGAGTTTCAAAACCATCGAGGACCATAAGAAATCCTTTCCGTTGCGCGACTACGAACAGCAAGCCTACGCGCAGATCGATTTCGTCGGCGGTTTCACGGCCGCGTCGGGCGGGTGCATTTACAATGGCGGCGCCTGGCCGGAAAAATGGAACAGCGCCTGGTTCGTCAGCGAGCCGACGGTGAATCTCGTCCACGTCGACTTCTTGCGCCCCGACGGCGCGACGTTCATCGCGAGCAAGGATTCCGCGCATGCCGACGAGGAATTCCTCGCCAGTGCCGATCTTTGGTTTCGCCCGATTCACGCGCGCGTCGGCCCCGACGGAGCGCTCTACCTGCTGGACTTCTACAACCAGGCCGCCGTCCACAACGATCCCCGCGGGCCGTCGCACGATCCCTTGAGCAACGCCGCCATTCGTCCGGACCGCGACCGCTATTTCGGCCGCATCTGGCGGGTGCAACATCACGATGCGAAAATGCTCCCCACCCCGCGTCTCGACCGGGTCTCAACCGGTGACCTTGCCGCCGCCCTCGCCCATCCCAACGGCTGGGTCCGCCAGACTGCTGCCAGGCTGCTTGTCGAGAAAAACGATCCCGGCACTAGCGAAGCCCTGCTTCCGCTAATCGGTTCGCTCGGATTTCGTGGACTCGATGAAGCCAAGGCCCAAGCTCTCTGGATACTTCATCAGCTTGGCCAATTGGCTCCCGAACCTCTCGCTGAAGCCATCACCACCGAAGGCAAACCTATCCTCCAGAAGAACGCCCTCCGCATCGCGGCCGAGTGGAACGGCAATAGTAGGGCAGGCGTCCCACCTGCCCCCTCGGGCGTCTCGCCCGCGAAGGCCAAAACCTCGGGCAGAACGCCCACACCATCCCGCATGACCCAGAATTTCGACGGGGACATCCTTCGCACCGCAATCCTCAAGCGCGTTCGCGACCTCAATTCTCGCACCCGCCTCGAGGCCATTGCCGCTCTGGAATCCTTCCATGTGAACGCCGACATTCGCTCCAACCTCGTCGAACTCTGGCCCGAGTTCTCCGACCCGTGGATGCAATCCGCCGCCCTCGGTGTCGCCTCTGAGGAACCCGCCGAGTTCATCGAAGCCGCGGCCCGCCCGCCGTATGCCGCATCGCTCACAAACCTCGTTGCCCCCCTCGCCGCGACGCTCAGCGCCCCCGACGCGGCCCGAATCGTCGTCGCCCTCGCACGGGAACCGGAAGCCGCCGACCCGCTCAAGCTCGCCGCGCTCGAGGCGCTCACCCGCAATCTGCAACGTGGCGATCCCCCACCCTGGTCCGAAGATATCGAGTCCGCCTTCAAACCGCTCTTCGACGGATCGTCGAAGGTGGCCGCCGCCGCGCTGCCGCTGGCCGCACGCTGGGACCAATCGGGCGCTCTGAAGGACGACGTGAAGAAGCTCCTCGCGTCACTGCTCGAAACAGTGAAGGACGAAGCGCGCACGGACGAACAACGCGGCTACCTCCTCGCCAGTCTCCTGGCTATGCGACAGCTTGACACAAACATCCTCTCGTCCGTCCGGAGGCTTCTCGGCGGCTCCGAGTCACCCGGCCTCCAGCGCAAAGCCATCGAAGCCCTTGGCGCCACAGCGGACCCCGAGGCCGGCCGGACACTTTGCCAGGCGCTGACAAATCTTCCTCCCGCGCTGCACGATGCCGCTTTCGCGCAAATCCTCAAACGCGCCGACTGGTCCCTCGCGCTGCTTGAATTCCTCCAGAGCGGCGAAGTGAAGCTCGCCTCGCTCGGCCCCGGGACGATTCATCGCCTCCGCACGCACAGCGACTCGGCAGTCGCTTTGAAGGCCCGCGAGGTACTCGACGCCTTGCGCGGCCCCGAGGAAACGGAGAAGAGCGCGTTGATTGCCAAGTATACCGCCGAAGTCGGAAAACCCGGCAACGTGAAGAATGGGAAGGAACTCTTCACGAAGAATTGCGCTGCCTGCCACAAGTTCAGCGGCGAAGGCAAGGAGACCGGCCCCGACCTGACCGGCATGGGCGCTCACGGCGCCGCGGAATTGCTCGTCCACATCCTCGACCCCAACCGCGTCGTCGAACCGAACTTTGTCGCCGTGAACATCGACACGAAGGACGACCAGTCCTTCACCGGCATCGTCGTGCGCGAGAACAAATCCGCCGTCGTCCTCCGCGACGCCACTGGCGAGCACGAGATCAGGCCGGACGACATTCGCACCCGCGCCAGCAGCGGCCGATCGCTCATGCCGGAAGGCTTCGAGAGCCTCGGCGCGGAGGGTTTGCGCGATCTGCTCGCCTTCCTGTGCGCCGACGAAGCGCGCTTCCGCCTGATCGACCTGCGCCCGGCCTTCACCGCCGACAGCACCCGCGGGGTTTTTGAGAGTGAGGAGAAGACCGCCGAGTCCCTCGCGTTCAGCAAGTTCGGCCTCGTGAAAGCGGGTGAAGTGCCCTTCGAGATCGCGAATCCGGCGCGCACGACGAACGGGAACAACCTCGCCGTGCTGCGCGGAGGCAAAGGTTTCTCCAGGACGCTCGCGCGGAAGGTCGAGGTGCCGAACGTTGGCGTGCGCGCCACCAAATTGCATTTCCTCGGCGGCGTCGGCGCGGGCGCGTGGCCCTGCTGCGGGGAAAGCAAGAACGAGGGCCTGCCTGTGGCGCGCGTCACCGTCAGCTACGCGGACGGCCAGCAGGAACAGTTTGTCCTCACCAATGGCGTCGTGTTCGTGGACTACGCTAATGTCGACGCCGACGTCAACGGCTCCAGGCGCGTCCCCGGCCTGCTCGCGCGTGGACAAGTCCGCAAGTTCAGCCGCGTGCTCACCGGTTCGACAGCCATCGACCGGATCACGCTGGAGAGTTTTGACAACTCCATCGTCCCGGTCTTCGTCGCCATCACCGCCGAAGTCAGCGACAAGCCGATCTCGAAGGAGGAGGAAAAGTCCGAGCCAGCCGCCACGAAAGAAAACGAGAAGGACGCCGAACCCAAGCCGTCACGCTCGGGCTGATTCGCGTAGCTGCGACCGTGAGGTCGCGGGACGGGGACGCAGGAGCTTCGGCAGCGGCATTGTGTTCGTTCCGGTTTGAGAATTCAGCCTGCGACCTCACGGTCGCAGCTACGGCTAACCAGGTACAGAGCCTCAGTTCGCCGCTACGATTGACCGGTGGCGGCGTGGCAGGCGTCGGCAACGGCGGCCAGATGGCGCAGGAAGTCCTCGCGCGCGGCGGCGGGGAGGACGGAGAGAACCTCGGTCTGTAACTCGATGGCAATGACGCGGGCGGTTTCGTATTTCTTCTGGCCCGTTGCGCACAGTCGGATGCGGTGGGCGCGGCGGTCGGACTCGTGAGGGGCGCGCAGGACCAGGCCGGCGGCTTCCATGCGATGAAGCATCGAGGCGACCGTGTTGGGGTCGCTGCTCATGGCTTCGGTGAGTTGGCGCTGGGTCATGCCGCGGGCGTCGCATTCCAGGAGCGTGCGCATGACGGTGAACTGGTCGGGGGTGATGCCCAACTGGGCGATGCGGCGGCGGAAGGCCTGGTTGAGGCTGTACCAGGCCCGGCGCAGGAGCGGGGGCAGGCGGCGGCGTTCGGGCGAGTCGATGGGCAGCGCGGGGGCGGGGGCGGGGCGGGGATTGGGGGCGGCCATGACAAAGTTTGAATCGGGCGGCCAGATAATACGTATAGGTATTATTGCGTTGCAATCGTTTTCCGGAGAGGCATAGTCGCCTCCGGTCCGCGGCGGCAATGCCAGCTCGCGAGAACGCTCGCCCCACCGGCGGCGTGGCCCGGTGGGGCGAGCGTCCTCGCGAGCCATGCCCGCACAACGTAAATTTCGCTGACACCATGAAACCTTCGACTTTCGCCCGCGTGGCCGGCTGCGCGTTCGCCGCGGGCCTCCTGCTTTCCGGTCATGCTCACGCCGCCGTGCGCGGCTGGCTCCAATGGCGCGGGCCCGACCAGTCCGGCACGACGCGTGAGACGGGATTGCCGGACAAGGTGGACGCAAAGGCGGCGCTCTGGACGGAGGCCTTCCCCGGCCAGTCCGCGCCGGTCATCGCGGATGGGAAGCTATACATCAACGGGTACCTGGGCGAAGGGGCGGACTTGCAGGAGGTGGTGATGTGCTTCGACGCGGAATCAGGCGACAGGCTCTGGGACCATCGGGAGAACGATTTCCTGAGCGACATCATCTATCTGCGATACGCGAACTCCTCGCCCACGGTGGACCCGGAGACGGGCAATGTGTACGTGCAAGGCTCGCAAGGCTTGCTGATGTGTTTCACCGCGGACGGCAAGCTGCTCTGGAAGCATTCGATGATGGAGGAATTCGGCCGGTTGACGTTCCCCAACGCGCGCACAGCTTCCCCGGTGGTCGACCGGGACCTGGTGATCACGCGCGGCATCACCAGCGCGTGGGGCGCGCACGGGCCGGCGGGAGACCGCTTTTACGCGTTCGACAAAAAAACGGGCGAGTTAGTGTGGCAAAGCGCGCCGGGAGACCGGCCGCAGGACAACACGTTCTCGAATCCGTATCTGGACTTCTGGCAAGGCCGGCGCGTGCTTTACTCGGCGGGCGGGGACAGCACGTTGCTGGCCATCAACGCCCGCACGGGCGAGCCGCTCTGGCGCGTGCCTGTTGCCAAGGCTGGCGCCAAGGGCGGCATCAACGCGGCGGTGGTCCGCTACAAGGACCAGATCGTCGTCACCCACGAATCGGAAAACCTCGATTCCTCGGAGATCGGGCGCATGGCGGCGATGAGAATTCCCACGGAAATCACCAAGACCAATCCGCTGGCGCCGCACATTTTTGCGCCGAAGGCACTGGAGGCCTGGCGCAATGAGGTCGGTTCACTGGCCTCCTCGCCCGTGCTGGTGGGCCAGACCCTTTACGAAGTGAATGGGACGGGCGACTTGTGCGCCATCGACGCCAATACCGGGAAAGTGCTGTGGAAGCACAAGCTGGGCATCGAACAGCGGCAGAGTTCGCCGTTTTACGGGGACGGCAAAATTTACGTGGCGCTATACACGGCGGCACAGGGCGCGGACAAGGGGACGGCCAGCGGCGGAGACACCGGCGGCAACGGCGAGCTCTTCGTCGTAAAGCCGGGTGCCAGCGGGTGCGAGATCATCAGCCGGACCTTGCTCGACGGCCGCTGCTACGGTTCGCCCATCGCCTACAACGGCAAGCTCTACGTGCAGACGGATCGGAGGCTGTATTGCTTCGGCAAGGCGGGGAAGAATCCCGGATTGTCGGCAGAGCCAGACCAAAAGCCGTGGCCGGCGGCGGGCGCCGCGAAGCAGCTTCAGATCATTCCTTACGAAGTGCTCTTGCGGCCCGGGCAGGCGCAGTCGTTCCGCGTGCGCTCGCTCGATGCCAACGGCTTCTCGGTGCAAGAAGGAATCGATGCAAAGACCTTGAAGTGGGAACCCTTCGTGCCGCCGGGCGCGCTGGTGCGGGCGTTCATCAACGGGAAGTTCGATGACGAGGGCCGTCTCGTCGCCGACACGAAACTTGTCGGCAGCGCGGGCCAGTTCCAGGCGGCGCTCGGCGAGTTGAAGGGTTACGTGAAGGGCCGCGTACTCCCGGGCGCGCCGCTCAAGCAGGACTTCGAGTCGTTTGAATTGAGCAACGTGACGACGAACACGGTCGAGCCGCCGACGCCCTACGCGTTCCCGCCGTTGCCGTGGAACAGCGCGCGGTTCCGATTCGAGGTCCGTGACAAGGAGGTGGATGGCGTAAAGTCCAAGGCGCTGACGAAAACCATTGAAAACAAACTGTTCCAGCGCGGGCAGATCTTCATCGGTTTCCCGGACATGAAGGACTACACCGTTGAGGCGGACGTGTTGAGCGAGGGCAATCGGCGCAAGATGTCCGAGGTGGGCGTGATCAACCAGCGCTACATCATCATGCTCAAAGGCAATGCGCAGGAAATCGAGGTGAACTCAAACCAGGAGCGGGTCAAGTCCGCGTTGAAGTTCGCCTGGCTGCCCAATACCTGGTATCACCTCAAGGCGCGGGTCGACGTCGCGGCCGACGGCTCCGGCGTGGTGCGCGGCAAAGCATGGAGGCGGGGCGAGCCCGAGCCGTCGACATGGACCATCGAGGTGCCGCACCGGCGCGCGCACGCCAGCGGTTCCCCGGGCCTGTTCGGCTTCGCGCCGCAGGACCAACGGGTGTGCATCGACAACGTCAGCGTGACGGCCAATTGAGGAGTGCCGCTTGAAATTTGAAAACTTCGACTACATCGTCGCTGAATGGCGGCGAGTGCATGGCCAGCAGTAATGCCTAAGCTCCACGACATCCAGAAGCTTGCCTTCGAAGGCCAGATGATGGTCCTCGAAGTGGACGGGCGGAGCTACCGCCTTGCGGTGGCCGAGGCGTCACCGCGACTGGCTTCAGCCAGCGACGCGCAGCGAAATCTCTTTCGCATCTCACCTTCCGGGTACGGCATCCACTGGCCGGAGTTGGATGAGGACTTGTCCGTGGATGGACTGATCCGGGCCGCCAGCAGTGGAACGATGCACTCCCAAGCTTCACAAACTTCCGCGTCTGTTATCAACGACAAACCCAACCCCTGAGCGTCGTGCACCAGCCCCGCAAA
>DASTLJ010000381.1:0-12950 GCA_035715125.1 Verrucomicrobiia bacterium | reverse complement strand
CTTTTCAGCTTCAACTCGCGCATCGCGTGCCCACCGTGTTTCGACTGGAATCGGCCGGCGCGAGTCCGTAGCGTCGCCGCCGCGTGCGGGAAAACTTCAGCAGGGCGATCCGCTTCCTCCTCACGGGCCAGTTCCGCCGCGTGTGGAACGAGGTCCACGTGCGCCTTTACCGGGGCGTGTGGGCGGCGCTTTGGCCGTTCGTGTTGCCGGGGCGCCGCCGCGGCCGGCCGATGCCTGCGGGCAAGCTGGCGCGCGAAACGGACCATCCGGTCGCCTTCGCATCGCCGGACCATATCGCGCCCAAGGGCACGGCGGTCAACAACAGCACGCACAAGAAGTTCATTCTCTACATGGACGCGAAGCTGCGCCGCGAGTTCGGCAATGGCACGTTGCGCATGATGGACCTCGGCTGCGCGGGCGGGCAGACGGTGGCGGATTTCCTGGCCTTGCGCTGGCACGGCGTCGGAATCGAAGGCTCGGACTTCTCGCTCAAACATCGCCGCGCCAACTGGGCGCAGCTCGCGAACACGAACCTGTTCACGGGCGACATCACCCGGCCCTTCCAGGTCACCCTCGACGGCCGGCCGACGACGTTTCATCTGATCACCGCCTGGGAAGTGATGGAACACATCGCCACGCCGGACTTGAAGCAGGTTTTCGAGAACGTCAGCCGCCACCTCGAACCGGGCGGCTACTTCATCGCCTCGACCACGGTAACCTCCGACATTCACGAGGGCATCGAGCTGCACCAGACCCAGTGGACCAACCCGCAATGGCGCGATTACGTGACGAAGAATTTCCCCGAGCTGGAATACGTGGACGTGGGGCTGAAGATTTACCAGTTCGTGCGCTACAACTTCATTCACCCGTCGTTCCTGCTCTATCGGAAGCGGCGGGAGGCCTGGCAGCCTGTTCAAAAACTGTAGCGGCGCTCTGTGAGCGCCGTAGGCGGACAAATTTCCTTCAGTTTCCTCGGCGGTCACAGACCGCCGCTACAATGTGGCCACATTCTTGAACGGGCTGCCAAGGGGCGCCTGTCACTTGATGACCCAGGGTTCGAGGCGCAGCCGCAGCTTGCGCCAGAACTGCTGGCGTTCGGTAAGTGGACGGCCGTCGTCGGGGAGTGGAGGCAGTTCCGCCCGTGAACGCGTTTTGCCCATCAGCTTCTTCGCTTCGTCAATGGTCGTCGCGTTGTGGAAAATGTACACGCCGTCTAAATGCGTCACCGTCGGCCAGCCGCGCTGTTTCCGGTTCAGGTAGGCGCGGTAGTTGAACTGGCAGGGCAGGATGCGGAGCCGGTCGAAGTATTTCGTCTGGATGACCTCGTTAATGCAGTACTGGTCATCCGCAATGGTGCGGAAGTGCCTGCGGCCGCGCTCGACGATCTCGCGCCGAATGTCGCGGCTGCCGGGGACGTTCCAGAAGACGACGCCTCCGTTGAGGAAATTCGCTGTGTAGCCCTGGCCTATCACGTAACGCGCGCCCATGTGCTCGACGCACGCGGCCACGTCCGCGCCCGCGAGGAGCTTCTCGAACGGCGGCAGCGGCTGCAGGCAGAGCACGTCGTAGGAATCCACGACCAGCGCGAAGTCCACGTCGAGCCGGTCAATCAATTCGATGCGCCGCAAATAAACCTCGCGCAGCGGATGCGAGAAGTCGGGCACCGATTCGACGAGGTGATAGGTGATGCCGTCGAGCCGGTGATTCGGCAGCTCGCGCCCGAGGATGATGGCGTGCAGCGGCACGCCCGGGTTCATCGCAAAGCTGTTAAACGTGTGGTCCAGGTGCTCGGTCGAGTGACCGAACGCGACGGTGACGATGGCGGAGCGGGAGAGGCTCATTAGCCCTTTTAACGATTTAACGATTCAACGGTTCAACGCTTGTTTGAAACACCGTCTTCACACCCGGCGTGAACGCCGCGCCGATGCCGTCGCCCGGCCACCAGTGGTCCTTGGGCTGATCCTGAAAGTAGAGATAATTCTTCCCGAGGCGCGCGGCGAACTCGCGCATCTTCGGCGACTGCTGGGAATTGTCGCTCATCACGATGCTGCCAGAATGCAGGCGCGGCTCGATGGCCTTGAATTCCGCCCACTCGTACTCCGGCCGGTGATCGCTGTCGTGCAGGAAAATGTCCACCGGCTCGGGAAACTTTTTCAGCGTCTCCACAGAGTCGCCAAGCAGTATCCGGCAATGGCGTTTGTAAGGGTCCGTCAGCAGATGCCCGCAGTCGGGCACGATGTCCGTCGCGTACACCACGCCGGGGCAGCCCTCTTTCGTGTTGCGCGCCACCGCCGCCGCGAGCACCACCGTGCCCAGGCCGCGGTCCACGCCCGTCTCGACGATCACGCGCGGCCGGGTGGCCCGCACCAGCGCATACCAGCCGACGCGGCGGCCGTAGCGCGGCTGGACGTCCGAGTTGTGCCTGTCCCGGCTGTTCAATGTCTGCCGCTCCAGCAACGAGCGCAGCTCTGTGTCGTTCTCCAGCTCGCGGAAATAACCCTCGACCTCCGCCTCCGCGTGGCCCGTGAGAACGGCAACGAAACTGATGAGGTAATCGCGGTTGAGCGGCGTCAGGTGGTAGGTGTGATTGTAGTATTCCTTTGAACCAAACGCCCACTTCACCACTCGGCCGGCGTGGCGCAGCGAGTGGGTCAGTCCCCAGCCGAGCCGGAATGGGAGGACCAGCAGCCGGCCCAGGGCGGTGTGGCGGACGATTTCGCGGAGCGACATTGGACTCGTTGAATCGTTAATTGCGTTAAAACGTTAAAAGCGTTGAAGCGTTAAAAGGTTAAGGCCGTGGGATCGGGCGGTGCATCAACCGGCCGGTTTGATCACCAGCCGCCCCGTGTAATCGAGGCGGCTAAGGAACGGCTTTAACTTCTGCGTCGCGAAGTATTCGTCCACCGCCTGCTTCGCGCCGATCCAATGACCGTAGTCGTCGATAATGAGCACGCCGTGAGGGGCCAGGCGCGGATACAGGTGTTCCAGTTCGTGCATGCAGGCTGAGGATAAAGCCGGCGTGCAGCCAAGTCACGTTCCATGCTGGAGGCGCTCCAGTCAGTCCGTCCGTTTCACGCGGCGGAACGATTTCCGATTGGACAACGAGTGGCTTCGGAGTAGGCCGAATCCGATTTTCAAGACATTGAACAGCCGCGCCACGCCGGGCAGCACTTTCGCCAGCTTCGGCCGCGGCGCGCCGTAAACGGGCTGCTTCGAGGTAGGTTCGGCCATCGGTTTGGCGCCGGGCGGCTTGTCCCAGCGCGGGACGAAGTCGCTCTGCTGGGGCGTCTCCGCGAAGACCGGCGCCGCGCTGATGCGCCGGGCCTGAACGAGCAACTGGACGGGATAAAACGTGATGAGTTCCACTCGCGACCGGATGTCCTCGGGATCGGCGACTTCGCGCCAACTCCCGTACGGACCCATCGGGTGAACGACCATGCGTTCGACCTTGAAGCCGTTTGCCGTGCTTAACGCCCGGAAGAACAGCTCTGGACTGAACTGGTAGAAACCGTGGCCGCAATAGTTGTTCGTACCCGTGTGGATGAAGAGATGCCCGCCGACGCGGACCATTTCCATCGTGTTTTGA
This sequence comes from Verrucomicrobiia bacterium, assembly GCA_035715125.1. GTDB lineage: Bacteria > Verrucomicrobiota > Verrucomicrobiia > Limisphaerales > JADJPG01 > DASTLJ01. The sequence continues at coordinate 9,364 of DASTLJ010000381.1, read as the reverse complement.
AGCGCGGTCGGGAAATGAAAGACGTGTTCCAGCGTCCCGCCATCATAGACGAGGTCGAACCGCTCGCGCAGGTCCGGCCCGATTGGCTTGTTCAGGTCGTGCACGAACGAGGCCCCTTCGTAAGCCGAGAAGTCCATAGAGTATACCTGTTTTGCGCCGAGCGTCCTGAAGATCGGTTCAGCGAACCGGGTGTCCGGCTCTTCCGGCCGGAACAGTTCATCCGACAGGCCGCTGGCCCGAAGCACCTTCCGCATCTTCGCCGGGAAGACATTGAGATCCTGTCTGCCCAGCGTCAGGACCTCGCCAAAATCAATGCCCCGCTTACGGGCGGCGATGAGAAACTGAACCGCGTTGATGTCGAGACCCATGATTGACCAGTTCTTAATTCGTACGATTCATTTCGGAAACCACAAATGAACACGAATGGACACCAATCCGGAAAATCGAGACACGAATTTCACGAATTCACACGAATTCAGGCCCGATTCGTGAGAATTCGTGAAATTCGTGTCAACGCCTTCTGTTCGTGTCATCCCGTTATTCTGCGGTTTATACAGTCGGATTCGAGGCTGTCGGCTTCTGCGCCTCGATGAGCAAGAGATGGCCGCGGCGGGGCATCAACCCTTCCAGGCGCCTACCGAGCCAGTCCGGCAGCGGCATCAAGCCGATCGAAGAGACGCTGGCCTTGAAGCCGATCTTCTCGAACAACTCCCGCGCCTGCAAAACCCCCAACGCCCGCACGTGCCCGGTCACCCCAGCAAAGGCCGAATCGGTAATCGGCACGCCTTCCTCGACGTGCTCCCGGTAGTGGAGGCCGAGCGGATTGCCGAGGTACCAGCCGCAGCAGCGCATGAGCGTGAAGGGCGTGTAGCCCAGCGCCATCGCGCCGAGATTGAGGAAGCTCGTCAAATTCTCCGACGTGATGAGCGCGGTGCCGCCGGGTTTGAGCACGCGCAAACACTCCTGCACGAACAGCCGCGTGTTGTGCAGGTGCTCGATGACCTGCGCGCAGTGAACCACGTCGAATGAGCAGTCGGCGTAAGGCCAGACGCCATTCAAGTCCACGGCTTCCGTCTTGATGCCGCGCTTCGCCGCTTTTTCACGCAATGCCGGCGCGGCTTCAACGCCGCAAAACAGGTCCGGCTTGTAATCGAGATACTGGAACAGGAAGGCGCCGTCCGCGCAGCCGACATCGAGGATGGACTTGGGCCGCAGGCGCGCGACTCGCGAGCCACTCCAGTCGTTGCACCGCTGGCAACTGCGCACGTAGCCGGTTCTCACCATGCGCTGCAACAAGCCGATCATGCGGCGCGGAATCTAGGCAATCGCGCGGAGCGGTGTCCAGATGCTTCGCTATGGATCACGGCCCCGCGGGAGCGTCGCCCTACCGGGACGATGGTGGTAGGGCGAGGCTCCTGCCGAGCCGACGCTGCCGGAGCGGTCACGGCTCCGCAGGAGCGTCGCCCTACCAAACAATGGCTCCGCAGGAGCGTCGCCCTACCGAGACGATCGTGGTAGGGCGAGGCTCCCGCCGAGCCGATACTTCCCGATAGATCACGGCTCCGCAGAAGCGTCGCCGGGGCACATTACCACCGCAACTCGTGGATTCGTCCGCAGTATGGCCACGCATCGGGGTCTTTGACCAGCCCTGCTCGCAACGGGTTCTCGTGCACGTATTGCCATTTCTCGCTGTAGCTTTCCGCGTCACGGAGACGGTGGTGAAAGGCCAATGACTGCCATTCCCAATGGGGCTGGTTGTGTGCCTTGCTGAACTGGCTCTTCCAATACGTGATCCACGCCTCGGCTGTGAAGCGCAAGTCGCTTGGCGCGGCGAACAGGTGCAAATGGTCCGGCATCAACACATAGTCGCCCACCAACCAGGCCTGGGCCTCGTGCCACACGCGGCGGAGGAGCTGATGCGCCTGGTCGCACGCCAGCCATGCGACGCGGTCCTTGGTACAGACGGTAATGAACAGGATCGTTCGCTCACCCAGGTCGATGCGCACGCCCTGCGACGGCTTGCGCCGGCCGGGTTCGGGAAAGGGCGTGTTGGGATGCACGGGTGAAGAGTAGAGCGACGTGGCGCGGAGGAAAGATTGAAATTGGGGGAAGAAGTGGGCTCCGCAGGAGCGTCGCCCTACCGAGACGATCGTGGTAGCGAGGCTCCTGCCGAGCCGATCCTTCCGATAGATCACGGCTCCGCGGGAGCGTCGCCCTACCGAGATGATCGTGGTAGCGAGGCTCCCGCCGAGCCGATACTTCCCGATTGATCGGGGCTCCGCAGGAGCGTCGTCCTACCGAGATGATCGTGGTAGGGCGAGGCTCCTGCCGAGCCGATCCTTCCGATAGATCACGGCTCCGCGGGAGCGTCGCCCTACCGTCCAATCGTGCGTCGCGCCAAGATTCGGCTGGCAACGCCAAAAGCAAGTCCGTAGCTTCGCCGCCGCGTTTAGGAACGCCATTGCATGCTCAGGCGCACCAATCGCTAGCCGCTCATGCGTCACTTGATTTCCACACTGTCTCGCTCCGCGCTACTCCGGCGTCTGGTGCAACTTTTGCGCCTGCACAAGCTGGCCAACTGTTGGCTTCGCGCGTTCCCGCTCGTCAAACGCCTGCCTGGCAGCGGGGTGAGGTACCGCGCCACGCGGCTCGAAAGCATCCCGCTGGCCGTTGAAATGTTTGAAAAGGGCAACCTTTACGACGCCACTCTGCTGCCGAAGGACTTCAGCACGTTCGCCGATCTGGGGTGCAACGTGGGATACTTCACCTGCTGGCTGGCGCACCTGGCCGCCGGGCGTACCCTGCGCGGCCTTATGCTCGACGCCAATCCCGATGCCGTGAAGGAAGCGCAATGGCACGCGCAAGCCAATGCCATGCCGGAGGTCTTTGGCTTGCATGGCATCGTCGGCGAGGGCCGACCGGGGGATTTCGCGGAATTCTATCTGTATGAATCGAACATCTGTTCGACGAGCCACCTGCCCGACCTCCAAAAGATGAATCTCAAGGGCAAGTGGGAAAAGATTCGCGTCCCTTGCCTGAGCATTGAGGATCACTGGAGCCGACATTTCGGGGAGGCGCGCTGTCATGTCCTCAAGGTGGATATCGAAGGATCGGAGTTGAACTTCCTCAAGGACGAGCAGGATTTTCTCAAGCGGTGCGACTCGATCCTGGTCGAGTGGCACAAGTGGACGGTGAGCCTCGGCGAGCTGCGCGATTACCTCAAATCGCAGGGCTTTGCCTACGTGAAGACAATCGAGGAGAATGATCAGATGGGCACGGCGTATTTCCGCAGATGAGCACGGCTCCGCAGGAGCGTCGCCCTACCGAGACGATGGCGGTAGGGCGAGGCTCCCGCCGAGCCGATACTTCCCGATTGATCGGGGCTCCGCAGGAGCGTCGCCCTACCAAACGATGGCTCCGCGGGAGCGTCGCCCTACCAGGATTAAGGCAACACCGTCACACGGTAAAACCGCTGGCCGCCGGCCGCTGTCGAATCTGACTTCGTCGCTGTCGAGCCATTGGCAACGACGTCACCAGGCAGGCTCGTCCACGATGCCTGACCGAGATTGGACTTGAACAGGAGCCGGTAGCGGAGGCCGGCCAGCGCGCTCCATCGGACGGTGACCATTCCGCCGCTGGTCGTAATGGACTCGATGACGGGCTGGCTTACGACCACGAGACTTACGTTCTTCTGGTCGGACTGCGCCGGCGCGCCGTTGTCGGTGACCATGAAGGTGAACACGTTTGTGCCAGGCACGGGCGCCGGAGGAGGCGTCCAGGAGAAGAGACCGCTAGTCCCGTTTATCGATGCACCCGGAGGCGCGCCGACGCCGAGACTGAAAGTCAGTCCGTTGGCTGGTAGGTCGGAATCGGCCGCGCTGACGCTGAAACTCACCGGAACGCCGGGCAGCACCGTGCGATTCGCCGGGACCGTCAGGACGGGCGGCGAGTTCACTTCGAGAACAACCACTGTAAATCGGTTGGTCGCGCTCAACGGCGGCACGCTGCCGTCGCGCACCACGATCGTAATCTGATTTGTGCTAGGACCCTGATCTTCCCCGGGCTGCCAGGTGAACACGCCGTCACTTGGGCCGATGGCTGCGCCGGACGGTGGAGCAATCAGCGAGAATACGTGTTGGTCCTCGGGCAGGTCGGGATCGGTCAAAATGTTGGTGATGAGAAGGAGCGTGCCTTCGTTGATCGTTCGGTCGGTAATCGGGACCAGCGTCGGCGGGTCGTCAACCGGAGTCACCGTCACCAGGAACGTGTTCGTCACCGCGTCCAAAGCGCCATTGGCTACGCCAGCGTCGTCGCGCACGACCACCGAGACGGCCGCCGTGCCGTGCGCGTTGGGCACCAACGTGAGCATGACCGAGCCAGTGGTCGCGGGGCTGGTATAGTTGACGGTGATCGGACTGGCGATCAGCGACGGATTGCTCAAAGCGGCAGTAACAATCAGATTCTGAATTTCGCCGCCGCCTGCCGTAATGCCGGTCAACATGACGATTTGCGGCCCGGAGTCCTCCGTCAGAGTGAGCGGCAATAGTGGATTGAAGGTCGGTTGACGATTCAAGACATTGAGAAGCACGATGCGCTCGGTGCTTCCACGTCCGTTGGACAAGTTTGTGAACGCAATGCCATCGGAATGGGTGCCCACTGGAAGAGCAAGAGAGTTCGTGTTGATAGACAGGGCAACGTTTGTCGTCGCTCCTGGCTCAAGCGAGCCAACGGTTGGCGAGACCGTCAACCATGGTCGTCCGGGACATTTGCCTACCGCACCGGCCAGGAAGATCCCTTGAACCTCTGCCGCGGAAAGTTCTCGCCTGTAGAAGGTGGGTTCGTCCAGATGGCCTTGCAAGGATTCCTCGAAGCCAGGTGAATTGCGCCTGCCGAGGAAGACGCTGCCAGTGGTCCGCAGGACGAACGTGCCAATATTTTGCTGAAGCACAACCGCGCCGTTGAGGTAAAGATTCAGGATGCCGGTAATGCGGTTGTAGGTGAGGGCCGCGTGATTCCACGAGTTAGCGATGAACAGCCCGCCGGCTGTCTGAAACGGGTGATCGACATTACCAACCTGAACAAGTCCCCCAAACATTGCGCCGGACGCGCCGACGGATCCGACGAACAGATTGGGACCGGCGAAGCTGGATCCGTCTTCGTATTCAAAGAGAGGGTTGCGCCTTGTAGCGCTTGGCACGTTGAACCATGTTTCAAAGCTGAACGCGTCGTTCGTGCCGAAATTCAGTTCAGCAGAAACTGGAACGCGCACGCCATCATCAACTCCGTCAAAGAATAAGGCTTGGCCAACGAAACCGTTGGTAAAAGCCGGATTTCCGACAAGGGTACCATCGTTTGTCCCAACAGAATCTACGGTGATACCATCAAACGGCCACCAACTGACAAGCCCATCGGGCAGATTGCACCTATTCGTGCCGCCGGACCCAGATTGACTCGAGCACTTGCCACTGGCGCCCGCCGTTACTATGGCCTGAATCTCGGCAGCACTTAGCGCCCGGTTGTACAAACTCACTTCGTCGATAATGCCCGCGAAGACGGCCCCAGAGCCACTTTCCGCTCCGATGGAAAAAGGTACATCGTTAATCGTTCGTGCCAGAGAGCCCTGCATTGTTCTGGTACGTACAATGTCGGCATCCACAAACGTAACCACCTCGACAAAGTTCGAGCTCAACTGCCGAAACGTCGCCGCGAAGTGGTGAAATAGATTTGTGGGCGGCAGTGGCGGAGGCACTGCTGAGATCTCAACGCCGCTCGCGGGGAAATCCCCATCGTTGACCGTCGGATCGTTGTAAAAAACTTCGATTCCGAACTGAGAGGACAAGATGGCACCATAGTTGCCCGGGCCGTTACCCACTCGTTTGTCGAACAACGGTTCGCCGCTGTCGCGGTGGAGCTTATACCAAAGTTCCACTGTTATTTCATTGGTCAGATCTAGAGTCGGACTGTCGTTCACCAATACGAAGTCGTTGATCCCATCAAACAAAAACCCCTGCCCCACCATGCCCGGCGCGAAGCTCGCTCCATTCATCAGCGACCCGTGGTTTGTACCGACGACATCCAGCGCATTGCCTTCCCCTGGCCACCAGGAAACCAAGCCGGACGGCAAGTTGCATCCGCCGCCCCTCACCTGCCAGTCCAACGATGCATTGCCGGCATTGCTCACCACGAAAGTCTGATTCGTCGGCGCAAACGGCCCGCCGCTGAAGCCCGCCGACTCGAAGTTCGTTTCCGGCGTCACGGTCAGCAGGCCGAAGGGCTGGATTGACGTCACGTTGGTCGCGAGGTTGTTCGCCAGATTGGCTTCGAGTTCATTGCGTGTCACCACGGCGAGGTTCGTGACGGAAGCAAAGCCGGGCTCTGGCAGGACTACTACCCTGCCCGTGGCGCTGAGCCCGCGTGAGAGGCTGCCGAGTTGCCACGAGACCACGCGTGCCGAGTGCGTCACCATGCCCTGGCTCGCATTGCCGGACACGAAACTGATCCCCGCCGGCAGCGTGTCGGTCATCGTGACGCCCGTTGCCACCGTAGGGCCGGTATTGTGGACGGTAAAGCTGTAGGTCATCGCCTGGCCGCCGAGGACGGGGTCGGGCGAATCGACCGCCACGAGCGACACATCATCGCGCAACGGCGTCAGGAAGGCGTCGGACACGCCCGTATGCCCCTGGTTGTCCCGCGCCAGCAGGCGCACGGAAGTCGCCGGCTGTTGGACGGTGACGGAGCCAATCCACATCCCGTTCACGAAAGGCGCGGAGTTCGTGGGTGCGATGAGCACCGCGTTGGTCTGCGCGCCGACGACGCTCATCAGCCGCACGGCGCCGCCGAAGGCCGCCACCGTGTCGTTGTTACGATCCTGCGCGCTTACGCGAACGGCGAAGGCCGTTCCGACGTATTGCGTGGAACCCACCGGGTCCCAGCCAAAGTGATGCACCGTGGAGCTGGCCGCGCCCGTCAGCGGGATGTCGATGAGCGCCGTGTTGCAGGCCAGGACCGGGATTTGGATGGAGGCGGACTTCGCCCCCTGCGACCGCGGCGCGAAAGAGACCTGGATCACGCGCACGTCGTGCGGCGCCAGCGGCGAGGTGTCGGCCGTCACCACGAAATCCTGCGGCGTCGCTCCGGCTAAGGTGAATCCGCTGAGGTCCAATGGACTCGATCCGTCGTTGGTGACCAGCAAGGAAACCTCGGGCGACGGCGGCGCGTCGATGTCGCGCGTGCCGAACTCGAACGATGCCGGCGCGGCGGTGACGATGTTGTCGACGTCCGCCCCCGAGAGGGCGACGCCGAACTCGAAGCGCCCGAGCAGGTTGGTTTCCAGCGCGGTGAACTCGAGCGTGGCACGCCTTCCTCCGGTGGCGGCGGGACTGAAGGCCACCGTCACGGTGCGCGACTGGCCGGGGGCAAGGCTGGTTTGGCCCGTGTCGGCCACGATGTTGAAATCGGCCGCGTTCGTGCCGTTGAAGGCGACATTCGTGATGGCCACCGTCACGGCGCCGAGATTCGAAATCGTCGCGGTCAGCGGCCCCTGAATCGGCGCGCCGGGGCATCGGACGCCGAATGAGAGGTTGCGCGTGAACTCGACCGGCACTTCGACCAGCGATTCCAGGAACGCCACCAGGTCGGCGACCTTCTCCTCCCGATTCGCGGCGAGGATGGTGCCCGTCAACTGCCCGGCCGGCGACTGCAGGAACTCCTCGGTGTCGTAGAACTCGACGGCTTCCTTGAGGTTCGGAACGGAGCTATCGTGGAAAAACGGCGCGGTCAGGCGCACGCCCATGAGCGACGGCGTGTTGAAGTTGCGCGTGCTTTGTCCGGGCATCAGGCCGGCTGGCTCGGTGGGCAGGCCGTCGGCGAGGTTGCGCAGCAGGTTGGCCACGCCCGTGTTGAAGTTCATGTTCGCATTGCTAATTGAGCCGAAGAGCGAGCCGTCGGAGAGGTTCAACGTCGGGCCCGAGTGGCACTTGCTGCACTTGCCTTCGTTGTTGAAGAAAAGAGTGCGGCCGCGCTTCTGAGCCTCGGTGGTGGCGAAGCGGTCGAGGTCGTAGTACCCATCGGACGGCTGGTAAATGGAGTTCATGAACTCCGTCATCGCCGCCAATTCGGCGCGCGTCGGGTGCCGGAAGTCCATGCCGCTGACGCGTCCCAGCGTGCGCGGGAAATGCTGGATGACGGCCCCGACGGAGAAGTCGTCCAGGTTGCTGAATTCGCCGCTCAGGCCGTAGGGCGCCGTCAGGGCGATGTTCAGCAGGTGCGGCGAAGCGCGAAAGACTTCGCGGCGCTTGAAGCCATCGATGTTCTCGAGGATTAGGCCCCGCCCATGCTCCAGCAAGGGGTGATCCTCGAGGCCGCGGGGACTGCCGTTGCCCGACGTGGGGCCGGAAAGACTGCCAGGCGTCACGGTCTGAAGGATACCCAGGTTGCCGTTGGTGTCGGAGACGAGGCCGGCGAGGTTGGTTCCACCGATGATCTGGTAGCTGTCGCCCGAGCCGACCAGCACGCGTCCGCTGCCGAGCGTTCCCGTGACCGGCCCGCGCAGGTCGGAGGGTTGTGAACGAAGCACAAGTTTCATCACGTTCACGTTTTGCTCGAAGACGAACAGCGGGTCCTCTTCCGGCAATCCGAGGATGGTCATGGCCGTCAGGCCGAATTGGTCGCGTCCGTTGGCGATATGGCAGGTGGCGCAAGTGCGGCCGTTGCCCCGGAAGGTCTCGCGGCTGAAAATCGTCCGGCCCTGGTCCCTGAGTGGCGCTTCGGTGAGGGTGGCGGTCTGGCCGGCAGAGTTTTGCGGAGTGGGGGTGGTCTGGGAGAAGGCGCTGTTCAGGTTCACGCCGAAGGGCACGGGCGCCGTGCGCGTGAGGCTCTTCGCGCCGAGGATGGACGCTTCATTGGTGTTCGCCGGGCCCGCGCCGCCGGTCAGGCCGAAATATCGGCTCCCGCCGTAGGAGAGCGCGATGTTCATCGTAAAGCGCAGATTGTCCGGGTTCGCCATGAACGCGACTTTGCCGCCGATGGCTGATAATTCGGCCGGCATGAAGAAGTCCGGCCGTAAGCCGGTCAGTTGCGAGAAGGCGCGCGTCGCCACGAGCACTTTCGTGCCGCCAGCGGGGGCGTTGCTTGGAAAGACGAAGCGCCCAATCTGGCTGCCCGTTTCATCGAAGAACGCCAGCATCGCACGTCCTGCGGTTTCGCCGGACTGCGGGCCCCACAGTTTGTCCGCATCGCTGTTGACCTCCAGTTCGACAAACTGGATGGTCGAGTCGCCGTTCAGCCCAGTCATCACTTCACTGAGGCGCACTTGCAAGGCGCCTGGAGGGACCGTCACGGGCAGTATTTCCACCGCGTAATCCTC
>DASTLJ010000380.1:0-4233 GCA_035715125.1 Verrucomicrobiia bacterium | reverse complement strand
TGATACCGCTGGCGCCGGTGGTGCCTCCCGTAGTCGCAACGACATGCAGGCTCCCTGAACCGCTGGCAACAGGGCTGCCAACGATGGTGGAGCCGGCGTGGTTGGCCGCCAAAACCCACGGCCCGGTCAACGCCGACTCGAAGTCCCCGTTCGAGACGAGGTTGGGCCCGAGGTAGTAGCTGGCCGGCACGAGATTCGTCGTGATGATCGACATGTTCGTAACGTACATTTCGGTGAAGTTGGTGTAGATCACGCTCAGTTGAACGTCGTCGATGTAGGCGTTGCCTGCGCCGGTCAGGTAGACGTAGAGCAACGATCGGCCGGCGGTGGCGCCGCTCACCTTGCCGGTCACCGAGATCGTCGTCCAATTGGTCATGTGCGCCACGTTAACAGGCTTGACGTCAATGACGCTGTCGTAGTCGTCGATGGGGTTTGAAAGAGTCGCCGGCGCCAGTTGCTCGTTGATGAACGCCTGCGGACCCATCGCGGTGACCCGTACCAGTTCATCGGGCGTGGGGCCATAGGTGAGCCGGTTGAGCACGTTTGCGACGAGCAGCTTGTTGCTCGACATCTGCCCGACGGTCAGGCTGAAGAATTGCGCGGGCAGGTTGTTGCTCACGCCGTAAATGTAACCGTTGGTGTAGAGGGTGAGGGCATCCTGTGGCACCTCGCTCAACACCCCCACCTGGGCGCCCGTGGCCAGGCGGTTGGTCTCCTGCGCCGGAAGCAACAGGCGCGGCCACGACACGGCTTTGACCCCGTTCGTGCCGACGGAAATGTGAAGTGGGCCCGACGCGGCGTCTGCGGCGCGCACGGAGGATGTGAGCAAGACGGCCAAGCCGAGTGTCGTGACAGTCAGACGGATTTGCATAAGAACGAAGGTTTCGCATTCACTGTAGTTGAACGAATTCGAGTGGCAAGTGCGTTTTTTTGACAATTGGGTTACGCGCCGGAGCCATGAACCCACGGTCGGGGGCGCGGCCTTCCAAGGCCGCGCCAAGTTGAAGGCAGTCCAGAAACACGCGGCGTTGGAAGGCCGGGCCCCCGCTGGGCGCAACTTGACATTACCACCACGGTCGAGGACGCGCCGGGAAAGTAGGGTAGGCGTCTCGCCTGCCCAGCCGCGCCGAAAGGCGCGGCATTCGCACCACCAGGGCCTCGCTTCGCTCGGCCGGGCAGGCGAGACGCCTGCCCTACGTTGGTGGTACGGGCAAGTTGCGCCCGCCCCCGCCGCGCCATCAGGATTTTTCTTGCCCAGCGGGCGCCGATACGAACAAGTAACCTCATGCGCAAATGCGCGGCGGAATTCTTCGGCACGTTCGCCCTGGTCTTCGCTGGGACGGGTGCCATCGTCATCGACGCGGATCGCGCCGGCGCCGTCACCCATGTGGGCATCGCGCTGACGTTTGGCCTGGTCGTCCTGGCGAGCATCTATGCGTTTGGCGAGACCTCCGGCGCCCATCTCAACCCTGCCGTCACGCTTGGATTTTTTGCCGCGCGCCGATTGCCGGGCCGTGAGGTTGCTCCCTACATTGCCAGCCAGCTACTCGGCGCGTTCGCGGCGAGCGGATTACTCCGCGTTTTGTTCCCGGACCACTCAGCCCTCGGCGCTACGCGGCCCGCGGGAGCCGAATGGCAATCGTTCGTCCTGGAACTCGTGCTGACCTGGTTCCTGATGACGGTCATCCTCGGTGTTTCCACCGGCGCGAAGGAAAAGGGTCTGCTGGCGGGCGTCGCCGTCGGTGCGGTGATCGCGCTGGAAGCAATGTTCGCCGGTCCGATTTCCGGCGCCTCGATGAACCCCGCCCGCTCGCTGGCTCCGGCCGTGATTTCCGGCAATCTGACCAGCCTTTGGCTTTACCTGGCCGCCCCTGTCCTTGGCGCGCTGCTGGCGGTGCTGACTTGCCGGTGCGCGCAGCAGGAAGGCTGCTGCGGCAAAAAGCTCGCGTCCGGCGACGCCGCTCAGCCGTAATTCTTTTCAACCACGAATGGACACGAAATCCCTGCTCGCCGCCCTGTTCTGCTGCGTTGCCGGCCTGGCTTCCGCCGCTCCCGTCCCCAAACCAAACGTCCTTTTCATCGCCGTCGATGACCTCAATACGCACCTGGGCTGTTACGGCAACACGATCGTCCGCTCCCCGAACATCGACCGGCTGGCCCGGCGCGCGGTGCGCTTCGAGCGGGCTTATACGCAATTCCCGTTGTGCAGCCCGAGCCGCGTCTCTTTGTTGACTGGCCTGCGCCCGGACCAGACCGGCATCTTCGAGCTCCAGACGGATTTTCGGAAAAAGACGCTGCCCGACGTGATCACGCTGCCGCAATTGTTCCGGCAACACGGCTACTTCGTGGCGCGCGTAGGGAAGATTTACCACTACGGCGTGCCTGGGCAAATAGGCACGCCCGGCCTGGACGATCCGTTGTCGTGGGACCTGGCCATCAACCCGCGCGGCCGCGACAGGGACGAGGAGGACAAGGTGACCAACATCACTCGCGGGACGAACGCCCGTCCCGCCAATGCCGCCCGCCGCGCCACCAACGTTCCGGCCCTCGGCGCTTCGCTCGCGTGGTTCGCCAGCGCCGGCAGCGATGAAGAATTCACTGATGCCAAGGTCGCCGCCGAAACCATCCGCCTGCTCGACGAGCACAAGGGCGAGCCTTTCTTCATCGGCTGCGGCTTCTATCGTCCGCACGTCCCGTGGATTGTGCCGAAGAAATGGTTCGACCTCTACCCGCTCGAAAAAATATCGGTGCCGAAAATGCCGCCCGGCGACCGCGACGACAAACCGGCCGACGCCTTTTGGGTGAAGCCTCCGAACTACGGCCGCACCGAGGAGGAGTGCCGCCAGGCCAAGCGTGCCTACTACGCCAGCATCTCGTACATGGACGCGCAGCTCGGCAAGGTGCTCGACACGCTCGACCGCCTCAAGCTGTGGGACCAGACCATCGTCGTGCTTTGGGGCGACCACGGCTGGCACTTGGGTGAGCATGGCAACTGGCAAAAGCAAAGTCTCTTCGAGGAAAGCGCCCGCGTCCCGCTCCTCGTCGCCATCCCCGGCGCGAAGGCCGCTGGCAAGGCCAGCCCGCGCATCGTCGAGACACTCGACCTCTATCCGACGATCATCGACTACGCCGGGCTTCCCGCCCCGCACGTGCTGCCCGGCGCGAGCCTGCGTCCACTGCTCGACAAGCCTACCGCGAAGTGGGACCGGCCCGCCTACACGCAGGTGCGCCGCGGGAACACGAACCACTTATTTTTCGGCCGCAGTGTCCGCACCGATCGCTGGCGTTACACCGAGTGGGACGACGGCCGCAAGGGCGCGGAGCTCTACGACGAGAAGAAAGACCCCGGCGAGCACAAGAACCTGGCCAGCGAGCCGAAGCACAGCGCCGTGGTCCAGGAGATGAGGAAGCGCTTGCGCGCGGTGAGAACAGAATGAAAAAGACCAATAGCAAGCGACGCGACGACAACGTGTGCGCCGAATACGATTTTTCAAACGGCGTGCGCGGCAAGTACGCCCGCCGTTACGCCCAGGGCACGAACGTCGTGGTCCTGTAGCCGGACGTGGCGAAGGCGTTTCCCAACCTTCGAACGCGTGAACACGGCGCTGCGTGCTCTGGCCAGCATCATCCGCTTGCAGACGAAGCGTTCTTGAGGCGCCGGGACCGAGCGCCCTCTCAACCAAGGAATCGCCGTCACGAGCCACCAACTCAAGTTCGTCTGTGAAGGCCGGTTGACGCGTGCCTCTGACTAACAGACACTAGGCGCGTATGGCACAAGCCCTTGGCAAACACTTCGACGCTTTAGTCGACCGCTTCATTCGAACTGGCCGCTACCAGAGCAAAACCGAAGTCGTCCGCGCGGGCCTGCGCCTGTTGGAAGACCAGGAGTTCGAGCCTCCAGAACTGGAAGCCGCGATGCTTGAAGCCTTGAAATCGTGTTCCCGCCCTCTTGAAAAGGATTGGGCCGAACGAGTCCGGCGCGCCGGCCGCCGCCTACGGAAGCGGCAGCGCCAGCGCGACGCGGCATGAAGCCGTTGCGACGCCTCGAACCGTTCCACCACGATGTTTAGACCCTGGGCCCTGGGTATCCTTTGCACTTTGGGATTCTGCCATTCGTCCTTCGCCGCGGCAACCGACGCCGCTCTCGTATCCGTCCACAAAATCTGGGACGCCGCGCCGCACAATGCGTTCACGGACCTGGTGCGATTTCGCGGCGAATGGTTTTGCGTGTTC
>DASTLJ010000379.1:0-1552 GCA_035715125.1 Verrucomicrobiia bacterium | reverse complement strand
CCGATGTGGAATTCGACCGGCTCGCCGAGACCCGAGTGCCGCGCGACATCCGCGCGTTGACCGATGCCGTGGTGCCGTTCTCGCTGCGGCTGGCGCTGTTTGATGTCGTTCGGCAAATCGGCGGACAAGAGGCGGAAGAACTTCTCGCCGAAACGCTGGGCCGCACTCAGCGCGGACTCGAAGTTGCCTGCCTTACGCAACTGCTGGAGGAAATGGCGTTCGGCAAATATCGCGATAACGCACTGGCTGCCGCGCAAGCGTTGCTCAATGGCGGGGGAACCGACCGGTTGCAGCGCGATTATCTCTTCAGCGTCCTGCGCCGTTTCAACGACGCCTCATTCGCCGGCACGGCGCAGGCGCAGTTGGTGCAGGCCGATGGCCGCATTGACCGCGGCGCATTGCGTTACTTGCAGCAATCCCTCGGCGAACAGAGCGTGGCCATCGCCGCGCAGTTCTACAAGGATGGCCGCATCACCGAGGCCGACAGCCGCGAGCCCTTGGCGCGCGTGGCGCTGACCTACGTGGGCGCGAACGGGCAAGCCGCTCAACTGTGGCACACCGCCATCAACGACCCGGCGCTCAAACCCGCCCAACGACGCGAGCTGGTCCTGGACCTCGACCAGGACGGTTTGCAAAACGACAAGACGCCCACCGCTGCCGACCTGCCCATCGTCGCCAACCGCCTTGCGCTCACACAGGCCTATCTGCAACAGGACTACGTGCAGAACGACCCCTTGCTGAACAAGGCATTTCTCGAAGCCAACAAGGATTTGCAAAAGCTGTTGGAACGGGGCACGGCGGCAGCGATCACTGCCGGCGCTGCGCCTGCGCAGCCGCGGAGGTGAACTTCGGGCTTCGCGTTTTGGCGAGTCAAAGCCGCTCCCATGTTAGTGGCCGTTGTCAGGAGCGCGGGCGCGAATCCGATGGGCCGCCGCCGCGAACCGGGTGGGAGAATTGTTGCCTTGCCATCCACAACACGGCGTGCAGAACATCGGCGCCGGTAAATCCGAAACAAAAACCATTCTCCGTGAACCACGGAGCGTCAACAAAACGACTCTTTATCTATTTATGAAGCCCATCCTCGTTCCCTCCGACGGAGGGAATAAGCTAAGCGTCCTCGGCCTCGCCATGAACGTCCGCATCCACGGCCGCGACACCGGCGGCGTCGTAAGCGTGGTGGAATCGATTGACCAACCGGGCTCAGGGCCACCCCCGCACATTCATCATCGCGAGGACGAGACGTTCCAGGTGCTCGAAGGCGAATACGAATTCACCTGCGGCGAAAAGACCTTCACGGCGCGGAAGGGCGCGACCATTTTTGCGCCGCGCGGGGTGCCGCACACCTTTCGCTACGTCGGCCAGACACCCGGCCGGATCATGTGCACCATCACGCCGGCGGGCTTTGAAGGTTTCTTCGAGGAAGTCGGCGCGCTGAGTCCGCAGCAGCAGGAGATTCCACGCGTGATTGAGATTGGGAAAAAATACGGGCTGGAGATCCTGCCGCCGCCCAGCGCGTGAGCGCTAGGGCTGAGGAGGCCCGCAACTCCGCGAG
>DASTLJ010000378.1:0-22586 GCA_035715125.1 Verrucomicrobiia bacterium | reverse complement strand
TCGCGCAGCGCGGGGACGCTCTCAATCTTCCGCTCGTCGATGGAGAGCAGCACGTCGCCCGAGGACAGCCCGGCCAGCGCGGCCCACCCGGCGCTCTGCACGGAGCCAATGCGCACCCCCGGCGTGTCCGACTCCAGCCTCGCATCCAGTCGGTCACTGAGCGACATTTCGCGGGCCGTGAATTCAAACCGATCGTCCCGGAATTCCTCCAACTCGGAACTGGGTTTCGGTTGCCGGCCGAGCGCAACCGAAAGCTTGAGCGGTTGGCCGTCGCGCACGCCGTCGATCCCCGCGGTGCCGCCCACTTTGTACTGGCGGATCAGGTTGTCGAACAACTCCTGATCGGAAAGCGTGCTGGCGGCAATGACCTGTCCATCGAGCTTCAGGAATATGTCGCCGACCTTCAAGCCGGCGGCGGCAGCGGGGGAATCCGGCACAACCCGGGTCACACGGACGCCTTTCTTGCCTTCCAGATCGAACGTCTCCGCCAACTCGCGCGTGAGCACCTGCGTCTCCGCGCCGAGCCATGCCTTGGCGGGGCGGGCAGGCTTGTCGTCCTGCACTTCGGGCCCGATACGTGTGACCGTCACCAACTGCTGCGAGCCGCGCTCGAACGTCACGAGCACCGGCTGGGGTTCCGAAAGCCCTTTCGTGAACTCGCGCGTGAACCGGGCCAGCGCGTCCACGGTTGCGATGTCGGACTTCCCGACGCGCACAATGACGTCCTCGTCCTTCAATGGCGGTTTGCACTCCGCGCACGGACCGCCTGAGCGGACGCTGTCCACCAGCACGCCTTTCTTTTCCTTCCGGTGACGCTCCAAGGCCGAGACGCGCGTGAAATCGCGCACGGTCAGGCCCCAGTTCAGCAATTCGATTTCCGTCGCCTGATTCGGCTCGCGATCCACGGTCGTGAGCTTCCATTGGAGCGGCTTGCCGGCGCGCAAACCTTTCACCGCTACGTTCGCACCCACGGGCGTCGTGAGGATCATTCGATTGAACACGGGAATATCCTCCTGAGCGCGGCTCTCCGGAACGACGGCGCCGTTGAATTCCGTGATCAAATCCCCCGGCCGGATGCCCGCCTTGCTCGCCGGGCTGTCGGTCAGGACGGCGGAGACCAGCACGCCTTTCTCGCGGGTCATTTTCTTCAACAGCGGCTGGGCCTCGAGCCCGATCCAGCTTCGCGACACACGGCCTTTCTGGATCAACTCTTTGGCGACCGCCTGCGCGAGATTGCCTGGGATCGCGCCGCCGAGGCTGCCGATGCCTACTTCGTTGACTCCGACGATTTCGCCGCGCAAGTTCACCAGCGGCCCGCCGCTGTTGCCGGGAAAGATGACCGCGTCGTGGCCAATCCAGCGCACCAGTTCGCCGACTTTCTCGCCGTCGAGCGTCAGCCCGCCGCCGCCGCCCGGCGAAATCATCGCGGTGTTGGCGACGATGCCCTTGGTCACCGACTGGGAAAGGCCCGCCGGGCTGCCCATCGCCAGCACGACGTCGCCGACCTTCACGCGCTCCGAATTCCCAAACTTTGCCACCGGCAGTTTTGCCTTCGGATCGCGACGGCTGGCGAGGTCGAGCTTGAGCACCGCCAGGTCGCTGAGCGGATCAGTGCCGACGAGCACGGCGTCCACTTCCTCGCGGGTCGGGAGCCGGCAGACCACGCGCGTCGCGCGGCCGGCGACGTGATGGTTCGTCAGGATGTAGCCATCCTCGCTGATGATCGTGCCGCTGCCACTGGCCTGGCGCTTCTGCATCCGGCCGCCACCGCCCTCCTCGTGGACGACGTGGATCCGCACCAGGGCCGGATAGACCGCATCGACCGCGCGCTGGATCGCGGCGCGTTCCGTGTCGCTCCCGTTCAAGGCGGGCTTGTCGAGATACGCAGCGTGGGCCTGGCTTACATACTTTGGGGCCTCGGCTTTTTCGGCTTGGGCGAGGAGGGCCGGAACAGCCAGCGCCAATGTAACGGGAAGGAGAGGAGATCGCGCGGTCATGGGACTATGACTCCACAATCCAATCCAGCCGTCGAGCCTGAGCTTCACGAACTCCCGCTTGCGTTCGGGGGTGAGCGGGTCACATTGGAGGCAGATACCCGTCACAATGAGCCGGGTTTGGGCATTCAATCGATGGGTTTTGGCGACGCTTGTCGTCGTCGCGCCGTCGAATCTCTTGGCGCAGAGCCCTGGCGCCAGGCTGGCGATCGCCCGGACACAAACTAATCTCGTCGTGTCCTGGACCGGCGGGGGGACCCTGCAATCCGCCGTCGCGGCGGGCGGGCCTTGGCTCGACTTGTTGGAGAGCACCAATCCGTGGCGCGTGACGCAGGTGGGCGGGCGTCAGTTTTATCGAGTCATCAGCCGATGGGGCACGCGCGCATCGCTGATCGAATCCAACTCCGAGATGGCCGTAGCCGAATTGGACGGAAGAATCTACGTCCTCGGCGGCTACCCGGCGTCGCGCACGACCGTTCGCACGGTGCAGGTCTACGACACGGCGACCGACCGATGGTCGCTGACGACGCCCATGCCTCTGCCGCTCAATCACGAGATGGCCGCGGCGGTCAACGGCCGGATCTACGTCATCGGCGGACAGACCACCGACTCCGGCACGGGTTCATTCACGAACACCGTGTTCGAGCTCAATCCCGCCACGAGCAACTGGACTTCGAGAGCGCCAATGCCCACGGCCCGCAGCGCCGGCGCGTCAGCGGTCATCGGCAATCTGATTTACGTCGCGGGCGGCCGGCCGCCGCGGGGGGCGGATTTCGCGGTGTACGACACGTCGAGCAACCTCTGGACGACGCTTCCGGACATGCCGACGGCGCGCAATCACCTGGCGGCCGCGGCCATCGGAGGGATGGTCTATGTCGCGGGAGGCCGATTGGGCGCAGGCTTCACCAGCGCGATGACCAACGTGCTCGAAGTGTTCGACCCGGCCACGGCGATGTGGAGTACGCGGGCGCCGATGCCAACGACGCGCGGCGGCGTGAACGGCATCGCGGTCAACGATTGCCTCTTCGTCTTCGGCGGCGAGGGCCCGAATGGGGTGTTCGACGAGATGGAAATGTACGTTCAGGCGCGCGACCGCTGGTACTCGCTGGAGCCGCTGCCCGTCGCGGTTCACGGCGTGACCGGAGCGGCGTTTGTCAGCGGCTGGATTCACCTTCCGGGCGGCGGCACGGCCAACGGTGGCAGCAGCGGCTCGGCGCTGCACCAGGTGTTTTGGGTCGGGGGAATTTGTCCGTAAGAGGAGTGGGGCGCATCCTGAGGCACTGCCCCCGAACTTCTCCCTCTCCCCGCGACGCAGGAGTCGGGAGAGGGGGCGCGCCCCCTGTGTGTTGGGGCAGTGTCACGCACCCCTGGAGCGGCGACCGCGTTTGGCTTAGTCCGTATTCGTGCGCGGTCCGCAGGTGCCAGATTTGTCATCCCGCACGGGTTGCGTCAGCATCCGGTCGAGCCGCAGTTCCTTTGGCGCTCGGAATTCGTCGATCCCAATAGTCATGCCTTCGTGACCAGCTTCCGGTTGGGGACGGTAAGTGCGGAAGATCCAGTCCCACCACGGCAAGTTGAATCCGAAGTTACTATTCGTCTCGCGACGCACAATCGAATGGTGGACACGGTGCATGTCCGGTGTCACCACGAACCAGCGCAACATCCGCTCAAGCATCGGCGCCAGCCGAAGATTGCTGTGATTGAAAAGCGACGTGGCGTTGAGGAGAACTTCAAAAATCAGGATACTGAATGACGAGGCGCCAATGGCAACGACGGTGACGAACTTAATGCCGAAGGACAGGAAGACTTCGACCGGGTGAAACCGCGTGCCGGTCGTCACATCGATGTCGAGATCCGCGTGGTGCATGCGGTGGACGCGCCAGAGCACAGGCACGTAATGAAACAAGACATGCTGGCTGTAAATGGCCAGGTCGAGAACGAGGACCGCGAGGACTACTTCGATCCACGACGGAAGGCTCACGAGATTTAACAGTCCCCAGCCGCGTGACTCCGCCAACACGCCAAAGCCCACCGCACTCGTTGGCAGAATGATTCGCGTCAGCAGCGCATTCAAGAGAGTCAGCCCAAGGTTGTTCGGCCAGCGCAGCGACCGGGAAACCGACCGTTTCCGTCTTGGGAACAGAGCTTCTCAGACCGCGAGCACGGCGAATATGGAAAGCGATAATCCCAGCCGAATCGTCGGCTCGGAGTGGAGTAGTTTTTCCATCATGGCAATTCGTCCTGAATCTTCACCGGCTATCGTATCACGGCGTCCCGGGCTAAGCCAACGTCACTCGTCACAGGTGCAGGCATACTCGGCCCGTTTGCACCCGCCGCAAGTGTGCGTTTCCAGCTTGAAGCGGAAGTTCTGCGGCTTGGCGTCGGCGGTCTGGCGGAATTGCACGACGAGATTGTAGCCGTCGCCTTCGGGAAGCTTCGTTTTGCTCACGAGCACGTCGCCCTTTTTCTCGAATTCCAGCCTGGCCTTGCCGTCCTTCGCGTCGGCGATGATGGTAATGGCTTGTGCCGTGACGGGAACCGGCTTCAGCGCGGCGTCGTAGAACGTGATGGAAACCGTGCGGTCTTTCTCGACGTAGAACTCGGCGCGCGGCTCGGTTTTTTCGAGCAGGCGTCCGCCCTTCGGCCCGCCGAGCTGTTTCTTGTCGGCGGCGCTGGCGACGCAAAGGCCGGCGAGCAGAGCGGTCGTCACGAGGAGTCTTTGCAGTCTGGTGTTCATAGTGGCTTTGGTGTCTCGGAGGTTTTTAGTTTGGTTTTCTTTTCCACCCAGGCGTAGAGCACGGGCAAAAGGAGCAGTGTCAGGAAGGTGGAACTCAGAATGCCGCCGATGACAACCGTCGCGAGCGGGCGTTGCACTTCCGCGCCGGAACCGGTCGCAATGGCCATCGGCACGAAGCCCAGGCTGGCGACGAGGGCGGTCATCAGCACCGGGCGCAGGCGGGTGAGCGAGCCTTCGAGCACCGAGTCGAGCACGCCTTTGCCTTCTTCCCGCAACTGATTGAAGCAGGTGATGAGCACGATGCCGTTGAGCACGGCCACGCCGCTTAACGCGATGAAGCCAACGGCCGCCGAGATGCTGAACGGCAATCCGCGCAACACGAGCGCGAAGACGCCGCCCGTCACGGCCAGCGGGATGCCGGAGTAAATCACGAACGCCTGCCGCAGACTGCCGAACGCGGCGAAAATGAGAACGAAGATGACGGCCAGCACCAGCGGCACGACGATCGCCAGCCGCGTGCGCGCCGCTTGCAGGTTCTTGAATTGCCCGCCGAATTCGAAGTAGTAGCCGTCCGGCAGCTTCACTTGCGCGGCGAGTTTCTGCTGCGCTTCGTTCACCCAGCTCTGCACGTCGCGTCCGCGCAGGTTTACGAGCAACGCGCCCCGGCGCTGGCCTGCTTCGCGATTGATGGTGCTCACTCGTTCGCTCATCACGAGGTTCGCCACCTTGCCGAGCGGAATTAGCCCGCCGTCGCTGGTGCGCAGGGGCAGTCGGCCGAGATGCTCCATTTTCTCGCGCATGTTCTCCGGCATCCGCACGACAATTTCGAAACGGCGGTTGCCCTCGATCAACGTGCCTACGTTCGCGCCGCCCAACGCCGTCGCCACCACCGTGTTCACTTCGCGGGCGTGGACGTTGTAGCGCGTCATGTTGGTGCGGTTGAGCGTGATTTCCAGCACGGGCGCCTTGCCGAATGCGTCGAACTGGGGGTCGCCGGTGCCGGGAATTTTTTCGAGGACGGCGCGGGCATCGGTCTGTGCCTTCTCCAAGACGGCGAGGTCTGGCCCGAAAATCTTCACCGCGATGTCGGCGCGGGCGCCTTCGAGCAGTTCGTTGAACCGCATTTCAATCGGCTGCGTGATCGACGGGCTGAGGCCGGGCGTCTTCGCCTCGACCGTCGCGCTCATCAGCGCCACCAGGTCGTCCTTGGTGATGCGCCGGCCATCCACCTTGCGCCATTGCTCCGGCGGCACGAAAAAAATGAACGTGTCGGAAAGGTTTGGCCCCATCGGGTCGGTTTGCACTTCGGCGGTGCCGATGCGGGAGTAGATGTGGTCGATTTCCGGGAACTCGCGCAGCAACACGGCTTCCGCCTTCTTTTGCTGAGCGAGCGACGTGTCGATGCCGACGCTCGCCGGCCCGGTCAGCATGAGCACGGTGGAGCCTTCATCCAGTTGCGGCACGAACTCCGCGCCCAGCCGTTTGAACTCGAGGATGGACAGTGCGAAAAGAACGCCGGCCACCCCAATCACCGGCCAGCGATGTTTCAATGCGAATCGCAGCACCGGCTCGTAAATCTGCTTCGCCCGGCGCACCAGCCAGTTGTCGCCTTCCTCAACAGGGCCAGAGAGGAAGAAGGAACAAAGCACCGGCACGACCGTCAACGCCAGCGCCAGCGCGCCGATAAGCGCGAAGATGACCGTGAGCGCCATCGGCTTGAACATCTTCCCCTCGATGCCGGTAAGCGCGAGAATGGGCACATAGACAATCGTGATGATGGCGACGCCGAACACCATCGGTCTGCCGACCTGTTTGCTCGCAGCCAGAATTGTGTGCAGCCGCTCCTCGACGGTGAGCTGGCGACCGAGCTGATGCTGCCGCAAGCCGAGTTGGCGGACGACGTTCTCCACGACAACCACCGCCCCATCGACAATGAGGCCGAAGTCCACCGCGCCGAGGCTCATCAAATTGCCTGACACACCCGCGCGGACCATGCCGGTGAGCGCAAACAGCATCGACAGCGGAATCGCGGTCGCCACGATGATCGCGGCCCGCCAGTTGCCAATGAGGGCGAACAGAACAACCGCCACAAGCATCGCGCCTTCAAACAAGTTCTTCTCGACCGTGGCGATGGTGTGGTTCACCAGTTCGCTCCGGTTATACACCGGCTTCACCACGACACCTTCCGGGAGCTTTTTCTGAATCTCCTTTTGCTTCTCGTCGGCGCGTTGTGCGACGAGCCGGCTGTTCGCGCCGTTCAACATCAGCACCCAGCCGACGACGGCTTCCTCTCCGTTCATCGTGGACGCACCGGTACGGAAGTTGGAACCAATGCCCACTTCGGCCACGTCTCTGACGAGCAGCGGCATCACTCGACCGCCAAACTTGATGGGGAGGTCGGCAATTTCCGCCGTGGTCTGGACGCGGCCCACCGAACGAATCGTGATTTGCTCGCCACCGCGTTGCACGATGCCGCCGCCCGCGTTCTCCACGTTCTCGCCCACAACGCCGGCCAGTTCATCGAACGACAACCCCGCACTCATCAACTTCTCCGGGTGTGGCAGCACGACGATTTGTTTCTCGTAGCCGCCGGAGGTGTTGACTTCCGTCACGCCCGGCACAGTGCGGAGCAGCGGCTTGATGGTCCATTCCTGGACTTGCCGCAGTTCAAGCAATTGTTCGTAGCGCGTGGGTGGTTTGTTCGTGGCGCCGGGCGCATAGTCCACGGTGTAGAAGAAGACTTCGCCGAGTCCCGTCGTGATGGGCGCCAGCTTGGGCTGCGTGGCGGGCGGCAATTCCCCAAGGACATTTTGCAACCGCTCGGTCACCAGTTGCCGCGCCCGATAGATGTCCGTGTGGTCGTCGAACACAAGCGTCACTTGCGACAAGCCGAATCGCGAGATGGAGCGCATCTCTACCAGGCCTTGCAATCCCTGCATCTCCGTCTCGATGGGAAACGTGATTTGCTTTTCGATTTCCTCCGCCGCCAGCGCCGCGACCGTGGTGTTGATTTGCACCTGGACGTTCGTGATGTCGGGGACCGCATCCATCGGCAGGCGAGACGCCGACCAGACTCCGGCCACAATCACTGCGACGACACCCAGCAGCACGAAAACCCGCTGGCGCAGTGAGTAGTCAAAGATGCGTGCGACCATGTGAGGGCTTATTTCTCCGCTTTCTTCTTTGGCGCCGGGCAACAGGGCGTGCCCCCTTTGAGCGCGCTCAGTTCCACCAGCCACAAGCCATCCACCCCCTTGGCGGCGACCGAATCGCCCGCATACAGCCCGTCCTCGATTTCCACGAATCCATCACTCACCGCGCCGGGCTTGACGCGAGTGCGAATGAGATGCGTGCTGTTGACCGTGTAAACGTAGCTGCCGTCGGCCGTCGTGAGCAGCGCGGACTCCGGCACGACGAACACCTTTCTGGTTTCGCCATTCGTCAGCGTCGCCCTCACGAACGCTCCGCCCGGAAGAAGCTGCTGCGGATCGGTGAACTCAACCAGCGCTTCGACTTGCGCCAGCACTGTTTGCGTCTGTGTGTCCAATCGAACCAACGCGCCGCAGATTTCCGGCGCGTCACCAGCCTTCAACTTCACCGGCTGGCCGAGTTTCAACTCTTTCGCCTCCTCTGCACTGAGCAGCAGCATAGCGCCGGCGGGGACCCCTTCGCGACCTGGCCGATACACCTGTGCCGTCTTTTGCAAGCGGCGCTGCATCGGCTTCTCCGTCACTTCCGCAATCTCCAGGCCGAACAGCTTCTTCGTCTCATCCGAGAGCCACACCCCCTTGCCTGCCTTGAACAAGCTCACCTTGTCGCTCTCCGGCGCGGCGCTCTCCGGTGTCTTCGGGCCGCATCCGGCCAGCACGAAAGCCAGTGTGGCCGTAGCAGCCGACGTGAGGAGGCTCTGACTTCTTTGCCTCACCAACGGTCTCGAATAATTCCAGAGCCTCCTCACGTCGGCTGCTACGAAAATGAGTGTCATTTCTTTTCCTCCTTTGCGCTCGTGTTCGCCAGCGGCAGCGGCAGGCCCGTGAGCAGTTCGAGTTGCGACGCCGCTTCGAGCGCCTCCTTCTTCGTGTCGAGCGTAACGGCGTTGGTGGTCGCCGCCGGCGCTTCGTCGGCGGCGGAGGCGTTCCCAGCCGCGCTTGCCAGCGCAGCCAGAGAGGGCCAATTCCAGATGGGGCATCGTTTCATAAGCAAACCGGGACCGGACAGAACAACAGCGAACAAGAACTTCGCGGTGTGCGTACACACCACGACCGTGGAGGGCGTCCCGCAAGGGACTGCTTAGGAAACGACGGAAGGAGCGCGCGGCGGCGCGGCGGCGCGGAGGGAAAACTGCCAGGTCTTGGGAAGTTCCGGCGGGGAGGTTTCCGGTCGGATGAAGTTGGCCCGATCGGGACTCAGCGTCTGCTCCAGCACGACCGGCAGGACACCAAGGGAGGAAGCAGGCGGGGCATCAACGACGACGTGGTTGGTCTCGGCTTTGTAGAGTCCGTCCTCGACTTGCGCGCACAAGTCGTCGGCACACTCGTTCTCGTGGTGCTCGCTGGCTTGGTCGTCCGCCGAGTGGCTGCAGCAGTCGAGGAACTCCAGGCCCGGAATCAGCTCGAGCCGGCAATGGTTCGTTGCCGGCAACCAGAACGCCAGCACGGCCATCACCAGGATTGTCTTGAGCCATTTCACGTCAGCCACCTTACCCATCGACGGGAATTGTGCAACCGTGAGTTCAAATATTGAGGCTTTCGGCCGGGTCGCGCGTCTGTTATACCATTCAACCGACATGCTGAAGATGTGCTGGCTGCCGCTCTTCCGTGGCGCGTGCCTGGCGGGCGTGCTGCTCGCTTGGCTGGTGGGGCGAGCGTCCACGCGAGCCGTCTGCCTCGCAAGCGTGTTGCTCGCCAGCCTTTGCGCCGCGCGGGCGCAGGAGAAGGTCACTTACAATGACCACGTGTTGCCGCTCATCGAGCAGCATTGCGCCAACTGCCACAATCCCGACAAGAAAAAGGGCGACCTTGTCCTGACTTCCTACAATGAGCTGCTCAAAGGCGGCGGCTCGGGCGCCATCGTTGCGGCGGGCAGCCCCGATTCCAGCAAGCTTTGGAAGGCGATCACGCATGCCGAAGAACCCACCATGCCGCCCAAGAAGCCGAAGCTGGCGGACAAGGACCTCGACGTGTTCAGAAAATGGATCGCCGGCGGGCTGCTTGAAACCACCGGCTCCAAGGCCGTCGCGTCGGCCCGGCCAACCGTCGATCTGACGATGAAGGTTTCCTCCGCCGGCAGGCCCGACGGCCCGCCCCCCATGCCCGTGGATCTGCCCATCGAACCCGTCGTGCACGCCAAGCGCGGCACGGCGATCAACGGCCTGGCGGCCAGCCCGTGGGCGCCGCTCGTGGCCATCGCGGGACAAAAACAAATCCTTCTCTTCAACACGACGAACCTCGAGCTCGCCGGCATCCTGCCCTTCGGCGAAGGCCAGCCGTGGGACCTCAAGTTCTCCCGTTCCGGCAAGTTGTTGCTGGCCGCCGGCGGCCACGGGGCGAAGTCCGGCCGCGTCGTCCTTTGGAACGTGGAATCAGGCGAACGCGTCGCGACTCTTGGAGAGGAGTACGACACCATTCTGGCCGCCGACATCAGCCCGGATCAATCGAAGGTCGCCCTTGGCGGTCCATCGCGGCTCGTGAAGATTCATTCCACCAAAACGGGCGAGGCCGAGCACAAGCTGAAAAAGCACACGGACTGGGTGACCGCCGTGGCCTTCAGCCCCAATGGCGAATTCCTCGCCTCCGCCGATCGCAACGGCGGCGTCGTGATCTGGGATCCGGACAACGGTCAGGAGCTGTTCACCACGGTGGGACACAAGACGGCAGTCACGTCGCTGAGCTGGCGGGATGATTCGAGAGTCGTCGCCTCGTCGAGCGAGGACGGCTCCGTGAAGCTCTGGGAAACCAGCGAAGGCAAACAGGCCAGGACGTGGAACGCCCACAGTGGGGGCGCAATGTGTGTCGCTTTCTCCCACGAAGGCAACTCCGTCACCTGCGGTCGCGACGGCGCCGTGACGACCTGGAGCGCCGACGGCTCGAAGCTCAAGTCGTGTGATTTTTTTGGCGAGACGGCGCTGCGCTGTGCCTTCAGCCACGACGGCGCGCGGATCATCGCCACGGATTTCGCCGGCCGCGTGGCGGTTTGGAGCGCGGCAAACGGCAAACGCCTTGGCGAATTGGACGCCAACCCGCCGCTGCTGCCCGACCAATTGGCGGCGGCGCAGAGCCGAATCGAAGAATTGGCCGCACGAGGCGACAAACCCGCCCAACCGCAGCCCGAAGCAACGGCGGCCGCAAAAGCCAGGGATGAAGTCGAAAAGGCCCGGGCCGCGCTCACGAACGCACAGGCTAACTTCGCCTCGAAGGCCCGCGAAGTCGTTCGCCTCAAGAGTCTCGCGACCACGGCGAATCCCCCAGCCGAGATCGACGGGCAACTCGCCGCGGCCCGCGCCGCCCGCGAGGCGGCCCGAGCTGCGACCAACACCGCGACGATCCAGCTTGAAGCCAGGACCCGCGAAGCCGGTTCGCTCCGCGACAGCCCATCGAGCGCGCCGCCGGATCCCGCCGCGGAACTGGCTGCGGCGCGCGCCACGCTCGCCCGGCTCGTGCGAGCCCAGGCCCAGGCTGAGGCGTTCCGCGCAAGGGAAAACGTCGCGAAAAAAAAGCGCGAGCTTGAGGCGTTGCGCGGCGCGCTTGCTGCAAAACAGGACGAGTTGAAGAAGTTGAACAGCGACCTCGGCGCGGCCAAGGACTCCGCGACGAAGACGAATTTGCGTGCCGAGCTTAAATCGGTTTCCAGCGCCCTCAAGGAGAGCGAAGCCGCGATCAAGAAATGCGGCGATGAACTGGCCGCCGATCAATCTCGCGCCGACAAAACTGCCGCCGAGTTCGAGCGGATGAAAACTGCCTCCTCCGGGGCCCAGCCGCAATCGAAGCTCTGACCCGATTGGCGCTGCGATAAGTCGAAAAACGATCTTGGGCCGTGAAAACTTTACCGGGTAGCTGTTAGGCGGCACGAGTTTACTCCATGAGCAGGGGCAGAAAATTCGCAATCATGGTTATTTTGGCAGGCATTGCCGTTGGGCTGGTATTTTTCCTGAGGTGGTCTCACGAACCGACGTATCAAGACAGGCCGATCAGTGAGTGGCTTGATGATTGGGCCTCCGGCAAAACGACGGATTATTACACGGCGGTGCGTGAGGTTGGCACCGATGGCTTGCCCTATGCCGTGCGTAGTCTCGCCCGAAATGACTCCAAGTGGCACAACAAATATCGCCAACTCCAACCCAAGTTTCCCAAATTGCTGCGCGGCTTCATGCCAGCGCCAAAGTCGAATCTCAAAGTTGTTGATGGCGCGAATGTCTTCTTCTACCTCGGCTCGAACTCCGTTCCCCATGCCATCGCGCTTCTGAAACACCCCAGCCCGTCGGTACGACAATCCGCTGCCTGGGGCCTCGGCACGCTCCGCAGACAATCCGCCGTTGCGAATAAGGCCGCTCCCGCGTTGATTGAAGCTCTCAAAGATGAAAATCGAGACGTTCGCTTTCATGCAGTTCTGGCCCTGAAGGAGATGGGCGCGGACGCATCCAATGCCGTCCCTGCCATTACAAAGGTTCTGAATACCGGGCTCGCCTCACCAACGAATTCGTCGTTTTATGTACAGGCGGCTGCCGCTTTGGCGCTGGGAAACATCGGCCCTCGAGCCCTTGGCGCACTTCCTGACCTAAAAAACGCTCTTCAGGTGTCATACCAAGATCCGCCCGGCTTCCAGCACGGGGGCGCATCCTATTTCCGCGGCCAGGCCGCTGTGGCCGTCTGGAGAATTAGCTCAGACGTTGAGACAGCATTGCCCGTTTTGCTTCGGGAGATGCCCGGAATTAGCGAGCATTCCAAGTGGGATTGGATTATCGCCCTCGCTGAAATGGGGCCGCGCGCGAAAGAGGCGATTCCGCAGCTCAAAAGTGAATTAATGAAGGATAAGGAACATTGGGTTCTCCAATACGTCACCAACGCGCTCTTAAAGATCGACCCTCAAACCGCCATGGACATAGGGGTGAAATGACGAAATGCGCGAGGCGGGATCCCATTGGAGTTTCCATCAAGGTTTTCCTTGGGGCTGACCTATCTTTCGCTTTCAAGGCTTTGCCGTTTTCGCCTTCTCAATGTCGTAAACAAAAATGCCGTGGCCGACGCCGGCGGCTTCGCGCGACTTGGCCATCTGGAATGCAATGAACCTGCCGTCGTCGCTCACGACCGGGTTCGAGGCCTTGTAGCCGGGGTAGTCGCTGAAATGGGTGAGCCGTTCGTAGGCGCCGCTGCCGTCGAGTTTCAGTTTCCATAAGTCGACATTGCCGGAGCCTTTGAGGTTTTGCGTGTCGCACTCGACGAGCGTGAACTGTCCGTCGGGAAAAATGCCCTCCGGCTCGTCATACTGGCCGGGCGAATTGGAGTAGTTGACGACCTTCTTTGTGACCAGGTCGATGCCGGCCACGTCGGTTCCTTGAAAACCGTAGGCGCTGAAGGTGAGTTCCTTCTCGTCAGGCGGACGGAAGTTCTGCGTCTCCATCGTGCAGCGGAACGGGAGGTCGCGGCTGTCGATGATAAGCTTTTGGTTGGCGAGTTTCGGCTTCCCGTCCTCGAAGACAACGTCCGCCTCGAGCATCCGCGAACTTCCCGCGGGCATCTCGTCGGGATACTCCGCGGCGACGTGCGTCCACGCGATGTGCATGCGTTTGCGCGAGACGGCCGGCCCTTCGCTGCACTTGGTGCCGAGCGGTGCCGGGGGCTTCGTCCCGCTCCTGTCGAGCACATAGAGCCAGCACTGCACGCGCGCCTCGCCGACGCGTTTCGGGTCAAACGACTCGGGCCCGGAGAGGAGGATGTCGCCGTTGGCCAGGTACAGCGCGCGCGTGTAACCGTGATGCGGGAAATGCGCGGTCAAAATGCGAATGCGTCTCGTCGCGAGGTCGATCTCCATCGCGTCGCCGAAAGTTTTCGAGAGAAAGAGTATTTTCTTCCCGTCGTGCGAAAAATCGGCGCGCTCGCCAAACCAGGTCAACTGTGTGATGTGCGCCGGCAAATGGTCGGCGGGATTCTCGCCGGCCCTGGGCTCGGCCGCCTGCACGCAAGCAATGGCAGTGAGTGCGGCCGTGGAACAGGTAGCGCAGATTTGCAATCCGCTGTATCGCCGATTTGCAATCGGCGGTCCGTCCCGATGCCGAACCCGCTTGAGTTTTTCCAGCATCATGAAATAGAGGAGATGGATCGGGCGTCTCATTGGTTCACCCGGAGAGCTCACACCCTATGTAGCCGCCGACGTGAGGAGGCGGACGGCCACAACGGGGGGAGCGAGTCCGCCTCCTCACGTCGGCGGCTACAGAATGTGCGTGATTCATGCGACTTGTGAAGTAACCAGGTTCATCGCCTAACCGCGCCGGATGGCGCCGAACGAGACGGGGCCGACTCGAACACCGTATCGGTGAAATCGAGTTTGTAGATCATCCCTTCGTAGCCGACGAGGTAAAGGTTTCCCACTTCATCCTCGGCAAACGAGGCGATGTTCTGCGGCGCCGTGCCGAGTTGTCGGACTGCCTGGAGCGTGCGGTCCTGCTGCTTGAGTCCGAAAATTCGATGCGACGTGTAATCGCCGCAGATGTAAACGCCATAGAACGACGACCGCTTGTCGCCGCGATAAACGTAGCCGCCGGTGATGGAGTTGCCATATTTCCGCCGATAGGCGAAGACGGGCGGGACGTAACTCGCGCCCTCCTTTCGATAATGATTCGAGAACGGCTCGAATCCCTCGTAAACGTTCCAGCCGTGGTTCTCCCCGCGCCGCACGATGGTCACTTCCTCGACGCGATCCTGCCCGACGTCGCCGACCCACAGTTCGTGCGTGATTGGATCGAAACTGAACCGCCAGGGCTCGCGGAATCCGCTGGCCCAAATCTCCGGGAGCGCATCGGGCCGGCCGCGAAACGGGTTGTCGGCGGGGATGGCGTAGGGCCGGCCGGCGTCGGCGTGGTCCATGTCGATGCGCAGGATTTTGCCCAGGTGCGTGGTCAAATCCTGCCCATGCCCCTGCGGGTCCTGTTGCGGGCCCGTATCGCCCATCGCGATGTAGAGAAAACCGTCCGGGCCGAACCCGATGCAGCCACCGCTGTGGTCCTGCGTCGCGCTGACGATCTTGATCAGCCGGCGCGAGGGTTGGGCGGAGTCGGCACGAAAATCGGCCGCCGCCCGACGCTCGACGACGGTCGTCGCGATCTTGCCCTCCTCGAAAACCTGATGCTTGAGATAGTATTTGCGGTTCTCGCGAAACTTCGGATGGAACGCCAGGCCGAGCAGCCCGTTCGGCCCGCGCTCGTTGAAAAGGTCCTTCGCGACGTCGGCGAAAACGGTTTTCACGTCATTGGTCGCGCGCTTTTCAAGCAGCCAAATCTTCCCGGTTTGATGCACGACAAGGAAGGCGTTGGTGATGCCCGGAACCTGGCCGAACCAGACCAGCCCCGAGCGCACGTCGCCCGGCTTGTGGACGAACGCGTGCGGGAACCGCAACGCTTCCGAGAAGAAGGGACGCACCGCAATCGGCCTGGCCAGCTCCGGAATGTCCGCAGGCATCCCGCGATTGCTCGTGAGCGCGGAATTCGGTTGCTTGAGCGTGACAAGGTACTCGATGAGGTCGGTGAATTCCTCCCGCGACATCTCGCTCTGCAATCCATCGGGCATGAGCGAGAGTGTGCTGCCCCGTTGTTCCTTGATGTCAATCGCCGCGATGCGAATCGGCTTGCCGTCGGCGCCCATCAGTTCAAGCGCCTCCGCCGTGGACTGCTTGAGGATGCCTTGATACGTCTCGCCGGATTTGGTTTCCACGACCGTCGTGCCGTAGCCGATGGCGATGGCCGCGGAAGGTTCAAGGACCGCCAGAATCAGTTCGCGTCGCGGGAACTTGTCGCCGACCGCGTACAAGTCAGGCCCGGCTTTGCCGCTGCTTCCATCCACCGAATGGCACTTCGCGCAGGCAGCCCGCTGCTCGTCCAGGAAGAGTTCCCGTCCCCGCGCGGCATTTCCATCATGCCCCATCGCGTAGTCGCGATATTCCCGAAGCTGCCGCACGGGATCAGCCGATGAAGTTTGTGCCGGCGCCTCGGCGCCACGGGCAGAATTGAACAGAGCGAGGGCCAAGCAGGTTTTTGCTACGACTTTGGAATGCATGGAGAGGAGTCTTACTTGCTGATCTAAGCTTTCACAGGTCGATGGCGACGACTTCGTGATCGAGAATTGAGGGGACTGTGAGAGTCAGATACTGGCCCGAGCGGTCGGTCTTCGGCGGCTTGTCCGCCGCGAGCAGGTGGACTCTTCGGGGTCTGGTTCCATCGGGCAGCCGAACCCGGACCTGCTGCGGGCCGACGGGAATCAATTCGCGGATCGGCCCTTTCATCATCATCGGGTTGGTCAGGTTCACGAGATGGACGGTCAGCGAATTCTTCTGCCGCCAGAGTGTCACGTCGAGCACACCGGGGCCGGTCACGGCGATGAGCGGTTCCTCGTTCGTGGCCCATTGCACGGCGTTGCGCAACAGTTTGCCGTGGTCGATGGACAGCACTTCCCAGAACGTGCGGTCGATGTCCCAGGGGAAATAGACGACGCGGCCGGGCGGCGGTTCGAGCCCAGACCTGGACGCGAAGGTATCGTCGCGTGGGATCTCTCGCAGGAATACCTGGGCGACCTCCGTCTTTGCCACGCGCGGATAGACCTTTTCCATTGGAAGGTCCGGGTAGCCGGGAATCAAGGTCAGCGGCGCGGGCGGAAATTTCTCACGCGGCTCGACTTCAACTCGCGACACGCCGTGGATGATGCGCGGCGCATCCTCCAGCCCGCGCAACAGCGGATGGCCGCGGGCAGCGTCGTGTTCGAGCCGCAGATAGGCGTTCTGCATGTGCGCCTCGATGCGCCCGCTAAAATTCACACCGAACAGTTCGGCCAGGCCGAAGTTCTTTCGCCGGACTCCCCATTCATCGCACAAGCTGGTCTCGTGCGTGGCAATCAGACTGCCGCCGCTGGCAACGAAGTCGCGGAGCTGCTGGCATTGCGCGTCGGACAGGGCGGCAATGTTCGGCAGGATGAGGGTCTTGAACTGGCTGACGTGCGCCGGGTCGAGCAGCCGGTCATGCGCCATCTCGAAAGGAATGCGCGCTTCAATCAACGCCTGATACCAGCCGAGCGTGTGGTCCTCGATTTTGTTGCCAACGAACCACGCCGTCTGCTGCGAATAGACCAGGCCTACGCGCGCCAGCGGCGCCTGGTTGCGCAGGTATTTCTCCCAACTCGCGTAGCGGCGATAGAGGACCTCGACCGGCTTCAACCAGCGTTCGTCCCGCAACACGCCGCCGAACTTGGTGAACCACGGTCGCAGGCCATTGGCAACTCCGTCGGCCACCCAGAGGCGAATCTCAGCCTCGCTCTGCACCGAATCCTTCCAGCGGTACGGCTCTTCGACGCCGACACTGAAAATGCCCACGATGGGTTTGTTCCCCATCGTGGCGCGGTATTCCTTCCCGTTCTTCCCATTGGCCCACGGGGCAGCCAGCCCGCGCCGGGCCTGCCGGTCGGCCATGAGCGTCGGCGCCAGCTCGCCGATTTTCTTCATGTCGAGCGAGCTGGTCGCGCCACCGCCTGTGTTCGGAATCACGCACGAGTCCGGGTTGATCTTTCGGACCTGGCGGTCCCAAAGCTGCCAAAGGTCGAACAGCCGTTGCTGATGCCACAGAATGTAAGCCCGGCGCGCGGGGTCTTGCGGATTGTTCGTGCGCGGCAACTCGAGGCCGCTGGCTTCCTTGAAACTCTTTCGGCAATGCTCGCAGTAACATTGGCCGGAGCCGTCCCACCGATTGATGAAAATGCCGTCCACCCGGTAGTGCGCCATGATTTCGCGCTTCACCTCCGTCATGAACTCGAAGTTGTAGGGGCCGAGTCCGCACGTGACCCACATCTCCGGCGAAGCCCAATGACGCCGCGGCTGGCCGTCGGCGGTGACGGCGATCCAGTCCGGATGCGCCCGGGCTGCGCCGTCGTAAGTGGCGTGCGGATCGGTGCGGGCGATCACCACCATGCCCAGCTTGCGGCAACCCCCGACCAGTTCACCGAACGGATCGCTGCCGCCGAGCCAGGCGCTGCGATGATGGAACGGGACCTTCGTCGGATAATACGCGACGCAACCGCCCGCACTCAGACAGACCGCGTCGGACCGGGTGCGCTTGAAGTAATCCAGCCAGAACTGCGCATCGAATTTGCCGGGGTCGTCCTCGACCAGGGTGAGCTGCGCCCAGCGCATGGGCTTGTCGATCCACGAGGGCGCAGCAATTGCCCGGCTGGAGATTTCGGCCGCCACCAGTCGCCTCCACGGCGCTTCGCCGATGGCAATCGCCGCTCCCGCCAGACCAGCGGCCTTGAGAAAACTGCGTCGCGAAGGAGCGGCGAGGTTCATGCGCGGAGAGTGGCGCAAGTTGGCCGGCAGGTCACGCGCGGAGAAGCCCTTGAAGATGGCTCGCCTCGACGGCTCAACCTGTATAATATTTCAACCACTGGCCATGATTCAAAGCGCCGTTACGATTTCCCTCGTCCCGGAAGCGCGCGGAGGACCGTTTGTTTTTTGGGATGATCTTGCGGCGGGTTGCGCCAGGGCGAAGTCGCTCGGGTTCGATGCCGTGGAACTTTTTGCCCGTTCGGCGGACGAACTGAATGCGAAAACGCTCCGCCAGCTTCTCGAAGCGAATCAACTCAAGCTGGCCGCGATGGGAACAGGCGCGGGATGGATCGTGCACAAGCTTCGCCTCACCGATCCCGAAGCCATGATCCGCCGCCGCGCGCAGCAATTCGTCGGCGCCATCATCGACTTCGCCGGCGGCTTCGGCGCGCCGGCCATCATCGGCTCGATGCAGGGTCGCTGGGAAGGCGCCGTCAGCCGCGGCGACGCTCTTGGTTGGCTCCGCGAAGGCCTCGAACAACTCGGTCCGCGTGCCTACGCGCTCGGCGTGCCGCTGCTCTTCGAGCCACTCAATCGCTACGAGACAAACCTCATCCGCACCATCGATGAGGGGCTGGAACTCCTTCGCCCGCTCCGCACGAAGAACGTGAAGCTCCTTTGCGACCTGTTCCACATGAACATCGAGGAGTCGTCCATCGCCGACGCCTTGCGCCGCGCCGGGTCACTGGTGGGCCACATCCATTTCGCCGACAGCAATCGTCACGCGATCGGCTTCGGCCACACGGACGTCGCGCCCGTCCTCCGCGCGCTGGCCGACATCGGCTACACCGGCTATCTTTCCGCAGAGATTCTGCCGCTGCCGGATGGCGACACTGCCGCGGCGCAGACAATGGCAAGCTTCTGCAAACTCGTGATGAAAGGTTAAGGATGCTCAGGACTCAACTGCTCCACCCCGAGATCCTTCGCGTCTGCGCCCGCGCCGGGCATCACGCGAAGATTCTCATTGCCGACGGCAATTATCCCGCCTCCTCGAAGAAGGGGCCGAACGCGGAGCTGGTTCACCTGAACCTGGCGCCCGGCATCGTCACGGTCGGGCAGGTCCTGCGCACGCTGTTGAGCGCGCTGCCGGTGGACGCGATCAACACAATGGGCATCCCCGCCGACGACCCTTACGCGCAGAAGGGCGAACCACCCGTGTGGGAGGATTACCGGCAGGCCATGAAACAGGCCGGCCTCAAGCTAAAGCTGGAGCCAATCCTCAAGTGGGACTTTTACAAGGCGGTCGAATCCCCGGACCACGTCCTTACAATCCAGACCGGCGACCAGGTGCACTGGGCCAATGTTCTTCTGACTTTGGGCTGCCGGACGGACTGATTCTCCTGACAACGAGGTAATCTAGATGAGCCTGGTTCGATTTCGCAAGAAGCTGGCGAGAAGCAAGCTACTTGGCTCTCTCATCACGATCGCTTTCGTATTGCTCTTGCCGATCATTTTACCAGTTGCGCTCATTCAGGACCAAATACGAACGCGGAAGATAAAGAGAATCATCTGTGCTTTCGTTTGCGCATCGTGTGGGACACGGCTTGGGACGGAGGCCATTCGACTCGGTAACGAGCGTTGGGCCGCCATTGTGTCGGACTTGCACGCGAGGTTTCCTGACAGAAAGCTTCGCGTCCTACGTGATGTTCATGCGGTCTGTCCCAATTGCGGCCGCGAGTACATGTATCGTGATGCAGATCGTTCCTTGGTTTTTAGACCACAGCATGAGCAGGCGTAACACCGCGGAGCCCTGCGGCGCAGCCTGAGCGTTTGTACCCCGAGAATGCCTGAATTATTCGTACTACAATGACGAAACTTCGCGCACAGGCGGCAAGAATTTCGAGTGCGGTGACTTGTCAGCGCTTTTGCCGCTTTGGCGACTTGTCGCCAAAGCAGGGCCGCGTCCAGCGGCCCGGGAAAGTTGAACGCATTCCCGCATTCGACGGCGACAAGTCGCCTGCCGAAAGCGCGGACAAGTCCGCGCACTCCAAGGTGGTTGCGGCTTCGCCGCGCTGTGTTCATTCGTGTCCATTCGTGGTTCAAGTAGACATACAAAGCCGACTGTTCGGCCAGACCGGACTGCGGTTTGGTTACTTCCGCAGCAACTCCGAGCCGATCGCAGTGTTCAACGACACAAGATGAAAAGCTCCATTGCACTCCTGTCTGCTCTAGCGTCGCTCGCGCTGTTCGTGGCTGCTGGTTGTGGGAAGCAGCAGCAGCCGGATCCCAAATCGGCAGTGCGGACGGCCGGAGCGCACACGTTCAGCAGTTTTGATCCGCCGACACCCGGGGAGAAACAAATCCCCGCGAGAGCGATCAAGTTCGAGCAGGCGGAACTCTCGCAGGTATTGGATTTGTACGCGGAGACTTCGGGCCGCTCTATCATTCGGGCCGGTAACCTGCCGAACGTCAAAATCACGTTTTTCAATCAAACTCAGATGACCGCCGTGGAGCTGTTGCAGGCCCTCGACACAGTGTTTGCGGCCCAAGGCCTGGCGATGGTTTATATCGGCACGCAGTACGTGAAGGTTGTTCCCGAGGGCGTGGCGCACATGGAGGCCGGGCCGGTCGTGGAGCTCCAGCCGGATCAATTGCCCGATTCAGGTTCCTACCTCATCTACGTCGTGAAGTTGAAGAAGGTTTCGACCACTCAGGCCTCCGCCGCACTGCAGCCGTTCGCGAAATTGCCGAACAGCATTATCGCCATCCCGGGCGGGAGCGCCAAAGCGCCGTCGGTGGCCGGCCTCCCGAATTTGTCGAGTATCATCGGCGGGAAAGACCAGACGATTCTGATCCTCCGCGATTATTCGTCTAACGTGCGGCGGATGTTGCAGGTGGTGGAAAAGATGGAGCAACAATAGGGTCAAATATTCGTGTTCATTCCTGCCCATTCGTGGTTCAAGGGGGCATGCAAACCCGACTCCTCGGAAGGACCGGACTGCGGCTTCCCGTGCTCAGTTTCGGCGCCAGCTCGCTCGGGCAGGAATTCCGGCCGGTCTCGCTCGATGAGGCCATTCGGTCCGTCCACGTTGCGCTCGAATGCGGGCTGAACTTCATCGACACCTCTCCTTTCTATGGCCGGGGAATGAGCGAAGTGCTGTTGGGCGTCGCCCTGCGCGGGGTGCCTCGCGACCGTTACACGCTCTGCACCAAACTCGGCCGCTACGACCTGGCGCACTTCGATTTCAGCGCCCGTCGCGTCGCCGAGAGCGTGGATGTGAGCCTGCACCGCCTCGGTATCGAGCATCTAGACATCGTGCTCTGTCACGACATCGAGTTTGTCGAGATGCAGCAGATCGTGGACGAAACCCTGTCCGCGATGCGAAAAATTCAACAGGCCGGGAAGGTGCGCTTCATCGGTTTCAGCGGTTACCCGCAAAGGATTTTCAAATTCATCTGCGACCAGACGCCCGTGGACTGCGTGTTGAGCTACAACCAATACACCCTCCAAAACACGCGTTTCGCCGACGAGACCGTGCCCTATCTGAAGGCGAAGGGCATCGGTGCGATGAATGCCGGCCCCTTCAGCGCCCGCCTGCTCACCAATGCCCCGCTGCCCAAGTGGCTCAAGGAACCTGAAGAGGTGAAGGCCGCCGCCCGCCGCGCCGCCGAACACTGCGCCAAACGCGGTGTGGACATTGCGAAGCTGGCGCTCCAGTTCTGTCTTGCGCATCCCGACATCACGACAACCATCGCCGGCAGCGCCAACCCGGAGAACATCCGGAAGTGGGCGCAGTGGGCTGCGGAGCCGCTCGACCAGGCGTTGCTCGCCGAAGTGCTGGACATTTTCAAGCCGGTGAAGAATCTCGGCCATACAGAGGGGCTGGCGAAGAACAACTGACCGGTCGCCAGCCGTGCTTGCCTGGCAGGCGGCCACTTTTTACTTCATCGTCCTGTCCAAGTGCCGCAAGCTCGCCGCATGGATCCGTTGTCCGCCGAAGAAATCCGCCGCGTCGTGCAGGCCGCGCTGGCGGAGGACCTCGGTCCGGGCGACGCGACGACGCTGGCGATGATTCCGGAAAGCGTGACGGCGAACGCCGCCATGATCGCGCGCGAGCCGCTCACGGTCGCGGGACTCGAGTTTGCTGAGGCAGCTTTTCGCGAGCTCGCCCCGGAGGTCCGAATCGAGCGCGCTGCACGCGACGGCCAACGCGCAGAGGCTCGCGCCGTTTTAGTTCGTGTCGAGGGTCCGGCGCGCGCGCTTCTCACCGCCGAGCGCGTCGCACTGAACTTTGTCCAACGGCTCTCCGGCATCGCAACGCTTACGGCGAGTTTCGTTG
>DASTLJ010000377.1:0-5713 GCA_035715125.1 Verrucomicrobiia bacterium | reverse complement strand
AATCCGTGTCCAGGCTGGCTTGCCAGTTCCAGCCACAGATAGGGCGAGCCGGGCGCCGCGGGATGCAAGGAGAATTCTTTTGCGTGATCGAAGCCCAGAATGCCGTTGGGAAACTTCAGCGTGAGCTCCGACTTCGTCGGCATCTGCGGGGCGTCGGTCCTGACGTTCTTCATTCCTGGAGCTGTTTAGCAAAGGCAATGCCATCAAGAAGGCACCGACCGCCATGGCTTCGATTTCCTTGTGCTATCCTGCGGCGGCGGCGTGTGTTGCGCGGAATTGTGCGGTCGAGCCAGGTCGGAAATGTCTGGAACCGAAGCCGTCCGGACCGGGCAAAAATAACCTTTCTGATGGGACTTGCGGCAAATCTGTCCTGGCATCCCGCACTCACGCTGCGACTGGCGGCTCGCCGTCGAACAGGAGGTCGAGAAACTCCTCCATTGAAGCGACCGAGCGGCTGAGCAGCACATGGTTTTCGCGAGCGGCCCATTGCACCGACTGGAACAGAGTATGGTTTTCCTCGATGAGGGATTGGAGTAGGGGCCGGAATTGCGGTGGGACCAGCGGCGTGAGTTGGAGAACGGTCGCGCTCTCGTCCTGGCGCAGCTCGCGGGCAAGCGCCCGGCGGCTCGTTTCGGAAACTCGGCGGGCCTGGAGGGTCGCTTCGGCCTGATGTTGGATGGCGGTCGTTGCGTAGAAGGTCCGGTCGGGGGCGCTGCCATGCACGCTGTTGCGCTGCTGCTCCAACAACGCAAGCAGTTCGCCGTAATGTTTCAGTTCCTCGCGCAGGGCGGCGAGCAGTTGTTGGAGTTCCTGGGTCATCAGCCTATCACTTGGCTTGGTCGGGGGCGCCTGGGTGTCGAGGTCGGCTTAGGCGGCTTCCCGAATGGTATCGTGTTTCTGAAGGTAGCTGCGCAAGGCGAGCACCGCCGCCGAGTGAATCTGGCTGATGCGCGATTCGGTCACGCCGAACACTTCGGCGATCTCGTGCAGGCGGAGGTCCTCGAAGTAATAGAGGGCGAGGACCTTGCGTTGCACCTCCGGAAGATGCTTCAGGCGCCGGACGATGATGTTGGCCATCTCACCGCGCGCCGTCGAGTAGCCGGGGTCGGGCTGTGAGGCGTCGGCCACCGCCTCGTGCTGCGTGGCTTCGCCTTCCTGTTCGGCACTGCGCACGGAGTCCAGGCAGACGAACGTGGCGGGTTTGATGGTGCTGAGCAGTTGTTCGTATTCCTCTTCGGAAATATTGAGCGCGGCGGCCATTTCGAGGTTGGTCGGGAGGCGGCCGATCTTTTGTTCGAGCGCGCGCAACACGAACTCGACCTTGCGGGCCTTGTCGTGCACGGAACGCGGCACCCAGTCGAGCCGGCGGAGTTCGTCGAACACGGCGCCACGGATGCGGACGCGGGCGTAGGTTTCGAAGAGCACGCCGGTGCTCGGGTTGAAACGGCGCACGGCGTTGAGCAGGCCGACGAGTCCGGCGCTGTAGAGGTCTTCGGTCGCCGCGTGCGCCGGCAGCGTCATGGCCAGGCGGCCGACCACCGTCTTCACCAGGGGCAGGTATTGGTGAACGATGTCCGCCTCGATTTTGCTGCCTTGGCCGGAGCAAGCGTAGCGCGTCCAAACTTCCGGGATAGGGGGCTTGCGCCAGGAGGGCTTGCGGGCCGGTGTCCGACCTGAAACGGGGAGCTTCACAATCAGCGAAGCTCTTCGCCGGGAGTCGGATTTGCGGGGCCGCCGGGCCGCGGGCTTTCGCGGCGAGGTCAACCTCGGACGCAGTCCGCGCGTGGCGCGTTGGCGGCGGCTGGCCGGCGCGGACGCGCGGCGCCGGCGAAGGGGGGTGCGGCGAGATTTGGGAAGGACTTTCATCGGATGAAGGAGAGTGTCGGGCGGGCCGTTATTCTCAGGGAGCGAGCCTGCGCCCGCAGCGCTTGGGTTGAAGGTGGAACGAATTGGAGCGTTGTTGTCAGGTTGTGCGCCATTGCGGGTCGTGGTTAGCAAAGGCTTTGCCAGCCTTCTCGACGGCGCTGAGATCTTGGAGAACGCCGGGAAAGCCTCATGTTTCGCGGTGATTGCAAACAGCGAAGCCAGCGGCCTGAGAGTCTTGCGGCATTCAGTGCAGGATGTTTGTTCCGTTTGCGGGAACGAATTGCCGGGCCGGGCGCGTCAACGAATGGCAGGGCGCGTCGCTCCGCGCGCGCCGTCGCGCGGACTGGAAACAGGATGGTTTTCCTTGCGAATTGGACGCCTCGGCGCGCGCGGAGCGACGCGCCCCACCACGGCATTCATGAGATGAGCCCTGGCAGCCCGTTGAAAAACTCCAGGTCGGGTTGTAGCGGCGGTCTGTGACCGCCGAAATCGGGCCAGAATGCGCAGCTTGTTCGGCGCTCACAGAGCGCCGCTACAGTTTTTGAACGGGCTGCTAGGCCCACGTCTCCCAGTCCGACCGAATTCTGCGGTTGCTGCTTCTTCGTCCCCGACGCTCGGGGTGCTGGGAGGAGACTGAGGAAGATGTGGGAAAAAGGCGGTCCAGGAAGGCGCTCCGCAACGGCGCAAGATCCACTCGGCGCGGGGCGAGCGCCCGTTGGAGGTCAGGCCAGAGGGTGCTCAACTGTTGCGTGTCGCCGCGCTCACAACGCGCGCTGGCATGGACTCCGCCATTCCGTTGCGTGAAATGCACGAGCAGTTCTATCTGTTCACCCACGCAGATCACGACCGACATGGAGACGGAGGTGTTTTGTCGAAACCGTCCGGCTTCGGCCAGGAGAAGTTGTTTCAGTTGCTCGACCGCCGGGTCGGCTTCCACGAGCGGCGGCGCAGCCGAAGGCCGGGGGCCTGACCGGCCCGCTTCGTCAGTGCACCGCGCTGCCGCTCCATTCCTGGCCTTCCTGTGGGCAGCGAGGCGGCCGGGCTTCGCCGATCCTGGCGGTTGGCGGTCGGGATCCTCCCCATTTGGGCCACATGCGTCTCCGCAATCCGGCAGTCTTTCCATGCGAGGCAAGGTCCAGCAGCGGCTGTGCCAGCCAGGCATGACCTCGGACCGAGGGCGGGCCGAGCATGATGAAACCCTTGGCGTACGCGTTCGGGATTGAATTCGCAGCCGGGAAGCGCGCGCCGGAATCGCGGCACGGCCGGTTTTGCTCCGGCAGTTCTTTCCCAACGCCCGGAAGAAATGTCACACGACGAGAAAAATTGCCGCCGCGACGGGGTCTTGGGCAGGCGATGCCACCGTCGCGGCGGGCTTTTCCCCGCAGCGGGGGCTTGGGCGGGTGGCGCTGCGGGAGATTCCAGGTTGATTCGTTGTGGTTGCCCGTCAGGGCGGTCTACATATCCTTTCGAACCGATTCAGACCGACAAAGAAAGCACAAATCGGTGGTCGCCTTCCATGGGAAGAAACTCATGTGTGCTTTGGCACTCTGACCTCTGCTCGAGAAAGCCGCCCGCAACTGCGTGCGCTGTTGCGGGCCTCACGGCCGTATCATCGGAATCACGGGCCGGGTGTCTAAGCCATTTCTCCGTCGGAGTCGAGAAAAATCCTCAAGAGTAAACCAACAAGGACTGAGCGAGCGGCTTGAGGCGATGATGCCGGAGAATCCTCTCGATGTACGCCTCGGTCAGGCACTGCCCGTCCGGCGCGATTTGCGCGCCGTGGCGCGAGTAAACACCGCGCGCGAGCACCATCCCGGGCTTCAGTTCACGCACGCCCACTTCCCGCTCCCGCCGCGGCACGCTCGCCTGGGGCAGGCAGCGGAGAAAGGCCTTCACCGCCTCGGGATCGAAGGCTTTTCCTTTGCCCGCCTGTACCCGCTCGATGGCCGCCGCCCCGTCGCGCGGACTTTCCGCGTAACCGACTGCGACCGCGAGCAACCGCCCCAGCCACGGGATGTCGTCGCCCTTGAGCTTATCGGGGAATCCTTTCCCGTCGAAGCGCTCGTGATGCGCGCGGATGAGCAGGCCGACGTCCTCGAGATCATGCACGAAGCTGGCCAACTCCTGCCCCAGGGCCGGATGCTGCTGTACGAGCGCCTTTTCCGCGGTCGAGAGCGTGTCAGGAGAGCGTTCCCAGCGCCGGATGATCGCCCGGGGCACGCCCACCAGCCCGACGTCGTGCAGCCACGCGCTGACTTCCAGCACTTCGCGCTCCTCGCGCGACAAGCGCAGCCCGTCCGCCATCGCGCGGCAAAGCCCGTGCACGCGCCGGGCCTGCGAGCCGAGCGTCGGGTAAAACGTCTCCATCGTTTTAAGGCAAAGCTCGACGGACCGCTGAAGATTCTGGTTGAGCGCGGCGTTGGCCTTCTTGAGCTCGGCGTTCATGGCCATCGTGGTGGCCATCAGCGCGGCGCTCTTGCAGATCATCTCGTAGCGCTGGACGGAATTGCTCACAGTCGCCAGCAGTTCCTCGCGCACCCACGGCTTGACGACGAAGCGGTAGATTTCCCCCTTGTTGATCGAGTCGATCACCATGGCCAGATTGAGCGCGCCCGTGATCAGGATGCGCGTCGCGTCCGGCTGGAGCGCTTTCACGCGCGCGAGAAACTCCAGGCCCGTGAGCCCGGGCATCTGCTGGTCCGTAAGGACCACCGAGAACGCCTGCTGTTCGAGAAGCGCCAGGGCCTCCTCGGCCCGGGGCGCGGTGGAAACCTGATAGCCTTCGCGAGAGAGCAGTTCCCGCAGCGCAGCCAGCACGATTTCCTCGTCGTCCACGATGAGGACGTGGTGCAGTTGATGTTCTGGCGCGTCGGTTGGCATACTCTGTATACACCACTGAATCGGCGAACGGTGCGATTCCTCAATGAGAAAATGATTCGTCTGTCCTTCCGCATGGCTACGTCCACAGCCGCTCCAGCGTGCGCCGGAGGGCCGCGAAGAGCAGATCGATCTCTTCTTTCGTGATGATGAATGGCGGGGACACCGCGATGAGGTCACGAATGCCGCGCACGATGACTCCCTCCTCGCGCGCGAGTCGGGCCGCCTTGGCGCCGAGGGGGTTCGCCGGATTCAATCCAGCCTTGCCGTTCTGAGGCAGCAGTTCAAGGGCGCCAATCAAACCGTTGCTCCTCACTTCGCCCAGCGCGGGGTGTCCCGCGAATTCTCCCAGCTTTTGCCGGAAGTACGGGCCTATTTCGTCGCGCACGCGCGGAATGAGTTGATCACGTTCAAGCAAGTCCAGGTTGGCCATCGCCGCGGCCGCGGTGGCGGGATGGCCACTATAAGTGAACCCGTGCGAGAAGTATCCCGACCGAATCACGGTCTCTGCGATCTCATTGCTGACCAGGGTTGCGCCCAGGGGCAAATAGCCGCTGGTAATTCCTTTGGCGACCGTGATGATGTCCGGATCCAATTCCCAGAGTCTGCTGGCAAACCACGCGCCCAATCGGCCGAAGCCAGTGATGACTTCGTCGGCGACAAACAGGATGTCGTTCTGGCGACAAAGCTGGCGCAGCGCGGGCAGATAGCCCTCGGGCGGGATGATGACGCCACCCGCACCCTGTACAGGCTCGACGAACATCGCCGCGATGGTTTCGGCGCCTTCGCGCTGGATGATACGGGCCGTTTCGTCGATGCACCATCTACCGTAGGCGGCCTGATCGAGCGGACTGTTCACCCCGTACGGATGCGGCGCGGGCACACGGACGAATCCCGGCAAGGGCAG
Source organism: Verrucomicrobiia bacterium (assembly GCA_035715125.1). Taxonomy (GTDB): domain Bacteria; phylum Verrucomicrobiota; class Verrucomicrobiia; order Limisphaerales; family JADJPG01; genus DASTLJ01. Next base: position 63 of record DASTLJ010000377.1, on the reverse strand, counting down.
GTCGAACGGCTCATTGCAGTTGGGCAAACCCGTGAGGCTGGCCGTGGCGAGCGTTACGCCGTG
>DASTLJ010000376.1:0-2783 GCA_035715125.1 Verrucomicrobiia bacterium | reverse complement strand
ACTTACAGTTCCGAACCGACGGCCGGCCCTGCGGATTTCCCCTCCGTGCTCAACCCCGGCACGACCAACAACCATCAGAGCGCCATTGCCGAATGGCGCATCGATGCGGCCAACTCGAACCGCATCGATCCCACCAGCCGCCGCGAAATCCTCCGCATCGACGAACCCCAGTCCAACCACAATGGCGGCGCGATGAAATTCGGACCGGACGGCTACCTTTACGTCGCGCTTGGCGACGGCGGCGCGGCTAACGACGTCGCCAACGGCCACTTGCCAGACGGCAACGCCCAAAGCCTTACCAACATTCTGGGCAAGCTGCTCCGTATCGATATCACCGGCACCAACACCTCGAACGGCCAATACGCCATCCCTTTCGACAACCCCTTCGATGGCACGAATGGTTTGCGCGAGATCTACGCCTACGGCTTCCGTAATCCATTCAGCTTCAGTTTCGATCGTTCTGAGGGCCAGCTTTACGTCGCCGATGTCGGCCAAAACCGCGTCGAGGAAATCGACATCGTCGTCAGCGGCGGCAACTACGGCTGGAACATCAAGGAAGGCTCCTTCTGGTTCGATTCAGCACTTGGCGCCGTCGTCACCGCTCCCACCCGGACCGTGCCGCCGGGCTTGATGGATCCCATCGCCGAATATGATCACGACGACGGCCTCGCTGTCGTCGGCGGCTATGTTTATCGCGGGACTGCCCTCCCGGCGCTTCAGGGCCATTACGTCTTCGGCGATTGGGGGACGTTCACCACGCCCTCGGGGCGGCTCTTCTACCTGGATGCCGGCAATGTCATCCAGGAGTTCATCCTGGGCCTGACTGACCGGCCGCTGGGCTACTGGATCAAAGGCTTCGGCGAAGGCCCGGATGGCGAGGTGTATGTCTTCTGCTCGCGCGTCATCGGCCCCGCCGGCAACACCGGCGTCATGTTCAAGATCGTCCCCGGGCCGAAGCCGATCCGCTTCACCTCCATCACTCCCACCAATGGAACGAACGTTGCAGAAGTCTGGTGCGGCGGCCAGGGACCCTACGCCCTTCAGGAGAAAACAGCTCTGACCGAACCCACGTGGTTCAACGCCGCTTTCGCCAGCCAGACCAATGCCGTCGTCACGATGGACACTCCTGCCGGATTTCTACGTGTCTTCGACACCGCCCATCAACCTGGCATCCCGCTGAGCGCGCACCTCACGGGCCTGGCCGAACGTCCGACGCCCCTCGTGAACAGCTCCTCGGGCAGCGGCCTGTTCAGCCTCGATGGCAATACGCTCACTTTCAGCGTGCGATACGCCGGGCTGAGTGGTCTGGCCACCGCCGCGCACATCCACGGTTCGGCCCCGGCCTCCACGTCCGCGGGCGTCATCATCGACCTGGCGCCGTACAACGGGGGCGCATACGGGTCCAGCGGCTCCGTTTCCGGTCAAGTGATCCTCACCGATCCGCAGAAATCCATGATGCTGGCGGGCCGGACCTACGTGAATTTCCACACCGTGGCCAATCCCTCCGGTGAACTGCGCGGCCAGATCGCGCTCGTGCTCATGCAAGCTTCATTGGGCGGCGCCAACGAACGACCGAACCCGGTTTCCACGGCGGCCCGCGGCCTGGGTGTGTTCGCGCTGGTGGGCAACCAACTCTCCTTCAACCTGACCTACCGCGGCCTGTCCGGCACCGCCATTGCCTCGCACATCCACGGGCCGGCGACCATGTCCGTCGGCGCTGCGGTGCTCATCGACCTCAGCCCTTACAACGGCGGCGCTTACGGCGCCAGTGGCACGCTCGCCGGCGCGATCACGCTGACTCCCGATCAATTGGCCAATGTCGTCGACGGACTCACCTACGTGAACTTCCACACCCCGGCCAACTCCAGCGGCGAAATCCGCGGACAAATTGTCCCACAGTCCACCGCCGTTCCGCTCACCGCCCCGTTGACCGGCCTGTCTGAACGCCCCACGCCCATCGTCAACAGCGCCAGCGGCTCCGGGTTCTTCAGCCTGGAAGACCTGGTCCTCACATTCAGCATCAGTTACAAAGACCTTTCCAGTGCCGCCACTGCCGCTCACATCCACGGGCCCTCCGCGGCCACCAATGCCACTGGCATTCAAATCGATCTCTCTCTCTTCAATGGCGGCGCGTTCGGTGCGACCAGCGGCACGCTCGCGGGCACAGTCACGCTCAGCCCCGCGCAGCGCGACATGCTCCTCAATGGGCAAACCTACGTGAACGTTCACACCGTCAACAACGGCGGCGGCGAAATCCGCGGCCAGCTTGCACCGGTGCTGATGAAATCCTACTTGAGCGGGGCCGAAGAGCGTCCGAACCCCGTGTTCACTGACGGAATCGCGCTGGCGAACCTCGCACTCGTGCTGAACCAACTCAGCCTCAACCTCACCTACCGCGGGCTCTCCTCCAGCGCCATCGCCTCCCACATCCACGGGCCGGCCGCAGTCAACCAGAGCACGGGCATCCTCGTGGATCTCGGTCCGCTCAACGGCGGCGCCTTTGGCCAATCCGGCAGCCTCGTCGGCACCGTCACCCTCACTCCGTCGGTCCTCGCCAGCCTCGTGGACCGGGTCACGTACCTCAACATCCATACCGTCAACTTCGGCGGGGGCGAAATCCGCGGCCAGGTCTTGCGTTAGCATCAAGGGCGTGATCAGCAGATTCGGCGAAATCTCCGGCGACTTCACCCTCAAAGAGGACTCCGAACTGGGGGCCCTCTGGAAAACCCTCTCGACGTTCACTGCGCATCGTTGACGAGATAAGCTTCTGAGGGCATCAACGG
>DASTLJ010000375.1:0-6205 GCA_035715125.1 Verrucomicrobiia bacterium | reverse complement strand
CCGGCGACGTGTTCGTCTTGCGTGCTGGGTCGAAGTTTGAAGTGCTCGCCACCAACTCCGTGGGCGAATCGACCAACGCCTCCCTGGCCGCCTCCGACGGCCAGCTCTTTCTCCGCACGGACAAGGCCCTCTGGTGCCTGGCCAGCGGGAAATAAAAGGATTACCCCTGCTTGGAAATGTTTTGTGTCAGGGTTCAGTAAGTAACACCAAACTGAATTAGGTGTTTATGGATGATCCGATTGAAAGATTGCGGAAGCGCTTCCAGGAACAGCAGGCCCTGAATGAGCTTCAGCAGTTCGCCCAGAAGTGCGAGGCTGATCTCATTGATGAAAGCTGGAAGCAATTTGTGCAAAACGTTCTGCTCCCTGCGTTCACGCGAGTCGAGAAGGAAGTTTTTGTCCAGAAGTATGAGCCATTGTACGAACGAACCGAACCGGGATTCAAGGTGAAGGACAAGCCGGAGTCAGAGTTTTGGTTTTGGGTTGAGTTCAATGGGCGCGCCCTGATCTCCCATGCTGGTCGTAGTTCGTGACCGCGACAGAAGCTCCGTCAGGAGCGGCATCTTTGTAGAACCCAACCGCAAAAAAGCGCAAGCCCCGTAGGGGCGGCATCTGGATCATCCTGAATGAGTCCAGACGATTCGCTGCCTATCCGCCTCGATGCCGCTCCTGACGGAGCTTGGGAGGGCGGGACGGGCGTGGTTCTACAAAGAGGTCGCCCCTACGGGGCTGGGCCCGCCGTCATTCCCCTTGCGCCTTGAAAATGTACCGCGGATCGTAGGCGATGCCGAACTTCTCCAGCAGCTCCACGTATTCCTGGAGAAAAGTTTTCTTCGCATGATGCTTCTGCTGGTTCTGGATGTAGCGGATGACGGTGTCGAGTTGCGAGCGGGAATAGGAGAAAGCGCCAAAGCCCTCCTGCCAGGAAAACCGGCCGGCCACCCATCGCTTGCGTTTGATGAAACCCGACGAGCCGGCCTTGATGTCGCGAACCAAATCCGACAGCACCAGATCCGGCTGCAGCCCAATGAGCAGGTGAACGTGGTCGGGCATGTTATTAATTGCAATGAGCTTTTGTCTCTGCCCCGAAACAATGCCCGTGATGTATTTCTGGAGCTCGTCGTTGTGCTCCGGGCGAATGAGATTCTGTCGGCCTTCGACGGCGAAGACGACATGGATATAGATTTGCGAGTAGGTGTTGGCCATGCCCGGAAGATGCCGCTCCTGACGGAGCTTGGACAAACTCAAAACTCGCTTCTACAAAGATGTCGCCCCTAACGGGGCTGGCGTATACCCGAGCTACTCCTCTTTCGTATCAACCGCCTGCTTCAGCAGAAATGCCCGGCGCTGGTCGGCGAAGTTTTTGAGACTAATTCTTCCGCCCGGCCCTCGGCCGCCGGTCGGGTCCTCAGTCAGGTTCCGCGCGAAGTCTTCCGTAGACACCAGCTTTCGGGTGTCGGCCTTCACTTCGGCTGCGATGAGGGAGTGGTAACGCTGCGCCAGCGGACCGAGCTTGCTCCAATCGAGCCACGTCGAGGCGATCTCGCGGACGTATCCGAGATAGCGCGCGCGAAGCGCCGGCACGGCGAGCAGTTTTGAGAGCAGCGGCTTGCTCGCGTCGTTGGCGGCGTGGAGTGGATCGAGTTCGACGCCGTTGATTCGCGGCCTGCCTGCGTCTCCGGGGGGACTCCCGATGGGGCCGCTCGGGCCGCGTCTTGCGCCGCGGAAGCCCGGGCCTCCGGGCAGGCTGAACGTCTCATTGGCGTCAAAAGGGACGAGGTGGAAGCGGCCCTTTTGGTCAAGAAAGAGATCGTAGTCGCTGGCGCGCACCCAGTAGCCGTCATTGTTGTTATGTTGAACTGCTGCGCGTTGACATACTTGTCGAACTTCGACACCAGTTTCAACTGCTGCTGCATCGGGCCGCCAGGGCCGCCCGGCGCCGGGCCATCCGGACCGAAGGGCGGCGGACCATCGAAGTCCGCCCCGCCGGGCGGCCGGCCAGGCTCACGGGGCGTTTGCGCGGAGAGCGAGAGGGCCGCGGCGAACGTTAGCAGGAGCAGCAACCAAACTGGACGACCCGAGGGATTTCCCGGAGCGCCGAACGCCTGACGAAGGGCATGCTTGAGTTTCATGGTGTGAAGTTAGCAGTGGCAACATTAAGCGAGCATTACGAAGGGCCTCAGGGTGCGCCCCCGGCGTCAAGAGGCCCGGAGTGACGCTTGACAACGGCGGCTTATTCCGTCAACTAATCATCACAGCAACCCTTGGGCGCCGTGCAGTCAATGTTTCACGCCAGACCGGCGTCCGACGTACCGTTGCGACAAACGCGCGCATGGGCCTGAAACGAATTCCCCCACCGGGCTTCCGGTCGTCCGCCACTCATGGCGAATTGGGGCCCGTGCAGGTGCGCAAGTTCCTCTTCCCACCGCGCGCGGCTGCCGCCGAACCGGGGGGTCCGACGAAACCGCTCCCCGTCCTGCGCCGACCTCCGGCTGCCGCGAGAAACGCTGGACAAACCGGTCCGCGCCCGTCAAATTAACGATCCTGACACGCTCGAAACCTTAACGGATTGCCTTTGGCATGGACATCATTAACTCGGTTGTAAATTCCCTTCTGAGTGGCGACTATGGAATGGCGCCGGTAAACTGGCCGGCCGTGCTGCTGGGCTTGCTGCTGGCCTTCGCGGGCGGACAGGTGATCGCCTGGATTTACATGGTCACCCATTCCGGGCTGTCGTACTCGCGCTCGTTCGTCAACGCCCTCATCGTGATGCCGGTGATCGTCGCGTTGGTGATGATGGTGCTTTCGAACAACCTGGTGACGGCCTTCGGCATGATGGCAGTGTTCGCCATCGTCCGATTCCGGAATATCCTGCGAGACACGCTCGACACCTCCTACGTCCTAATCGTGATCGTCCTCGGCATGGCCGCCGGGACGCAAAAGTTCGCCAGCGCCATCCTCGGCACAGCGATTGTCGCCATCGCGATGCTCTACCTTTGGGCGACCTCTTTTGGCAGCCGGCATCGCTACGACCTGATCGTCAACTTGCACTGGGCCCGTTCCGCGAAGGAAACTGACGAACTGCGCCGGGTCCTGGACCGGCACAGTTCGAAGGCGCACCTGGCCAGCCAGCGTTCGCACGAGAGCTACGAAGGCACCGACCTGTCGTATCGGCTGTTGCTCCGTGACTCCGAGAGATCGGAGGATCTCATCACCGAATTGCGCCAGGTGGCGGGCGTTTCCCGCGTCACCAGCATGCTTGCCGAGGACGAATCTGAACTGTGACTCGCCATGGACTCCCCCAAACTGCCCCCGATTCCCACCCCGTTCTCGCAGGTCCTGCGCGAGTTTCGCATCGAGGTGCTGCCGTTCATCGTGTTTGCCGGCACTGTGATCGCCATCGTCATGCTCTGGCGCAACACCGTGGCGCCCGTCGGCATCGTCGGCTTCGTCGACACCAACCAGGTCTATGTCACCTCGTTGCAGGACGGCCTCGTCACGGAGCTGTTTGTCGAGCGCTTCCAGGAAGTGAAGAAAGACCAGAACGTGTGTGTCGTCGTCAATACCGATCCCGAGCTGGTCACGGCGTTGATCAACAAGGCCAAGGCCGATCTCAACGTCATCCTGGAACGAAGTAAGGTGGACATCGGCCGGGGCCGCCAGCAACTCCAACAACTGCAGGGGGATCGCTTCATCGAAATAATCCGGCAAACGGCCCGGGGACCCCAGCTCGTGCTCGCCGAGAGCAATCTCGTGAGAGAAGCAGATCTCTGGACAAACGGAGTCGGCACCAAGCTCGCCTATGAGGCCGCGCTGGCCCAACGCGACGCCTTGAAAGAGGAGGTTGCGGCGCGGGAAATCTACATCCGGGAGCTGGGTACTAACCTGGCCTCGCTGTCGATCTCGGACGAGCCACTCAAGGCCGCCGTCCTTGCCGCCATTAAGGCTCAGGAAACGGAACTGGAACTGACCCTCAAGCCGGCCATACTCAAAGCGCCCATCGACGGCCTGGTGGCCATGATTCTCCACCAGGCCGGGGAGAAAATCCGGCGCGGGGATCCGATCATTACGATCGCTTCGCCCAATGCCACGAACGTGATCGGCTACGTTCGCCAGCCGATCCAGCGCCGTCCACAGCCTGGGGACAAGGTTCGAGTGACCACCCGCTCCAATCCGCGCCGCAGCGGCACCTCTCAAATCTTCAAGGTCGGCGCGCAACTCGAACCCATCAATCAAAGCTTGCTCTCGGCCGACAACCGGCGATTCGAAGTCGGCCTCCCAATCGTTGTCGCCCTGTCGCCCGAGCTCATCGACCAGCTCAAACTCATGCCCGGCGAGTACGTCGATATTGCTTACGAGTGAAACGTAAGACGTAAGACGTAAAACAGAGCGCGCTGATCGCTCGCCTCATCGACGCCCCCCCCTTCTTACGTTTCACGTTTTACGTTTTACTCCCCTTGGCCCGCCATTGCCTTCTCGCGTCCGGGCAGTAAGCTTGCCCCATGAACAACCCCTTCTCCATCGCCGCCGACTGGTCCGGGGATTTCGACGAGCCAGGGCTTGCGCGATGGGCTGAAGATCTCCGCCGCCGGCTTCCAGCGCCGCAGGTTTCCCTCGGACTCGTGTTCATGAGCCCGCGCTTTTTTGCGCACGCCGCGGCTGTGCTCGAGCTTCTGCGCGTCCATGCCCGCGTGCCGCTCCTGGCCGGCTGCTCGGGCGCGAGCCTGATTGCGGGCGGCCGCGAAATCGAGGAAGACGCGGGGCTTGTCCTGGGCCTTTACTCGCTGCCCGGGGCGGCACTGAAACCGGTTCGTCTCCGCCAGGAGCAGGTCGAGGAATCCAGCGGCCCAGCTTACTGGCTTGGGGAAACCGAGGTTCCGTCCGACGAGACGAACGGCTGGCTGGCCTTCCTCGATCCGTTCTCATTCGACGGCGAATCGTGGCTGCGCGGCTGGAACGAAGCTTACGCCGCGCGCCCCATCGTCGGCGGACTGGCCAGTGGCGACCACACTGCGCAGTCCACGCAACTCTATCTCAATGGCGAAGTGTTCACCGACGGAGGCATCGCGATTTCGGTTGGCGGCGGCGTGCGGCTGGCGAGCGTGCTCTCCCAGGGCTGCACGCCGGTTGGCGAGACGTGGACGATCACCCGGGCCGAAGGCAACGTCATCCACGAGATTGGCAACCGCCCGGCCTATGCGGTGCTGGCCGAAACCTTCAACACGCTCCCGGCTTCCGAACAGCAGCAGGCGCGCAGAAACCTCTTCGTTGGCCTCGTGGTCAACGAATACCTCGATGAGTTTCACCGCGGCGACTTCCTCATCCGCCAGCTCCTCGGGGCCGACGCCCAGTCAGGCGCCATCGCCGTCGGCGCGCTGGTGCGCACGGGCCAGACGATGCAGTTCCAGCGCCGGGCGGCGTCGGCCGGCACGGAGGACATCGAGGCGCTGCTGGCCCGCGCCCGCGGCCAGTTGGCGGACCAGACCGTTTACGGCGGCTGCCTGTGCAGTTGCAACGGCCGCGGCGCGCGGCTGTTCGGCCAGCCCGATCACGACGCCCGTCACGTCCAGCAGGCCTTCGGCCCGATCGGCTTGACGGGCTTCTTCTGCAACGGCGAAATCGGTCCCATCGGGGAAGAGAATTTTCTCCACGGCTACACCGCGTCGCTGGCGCTTTTTGTGAAGCAGCAGTGACTGAGACTTATCTCATGAATGCCTTGGTGGGGCGCGTCGCTCCGCGCGCCGTCGCGCGAACTGGAACAGGCTGGCTTTCTCTGAAGGACGCACAGGCGCGCGCGGAGCGACGCGCCCTGCCTTTCATGAGATGGCTTCCAAGGTCACCTTCGAATGAAACGCGTTGTCGAACCTCGCGTGCCATAGCGCCTGACGGAGGGCACGTCGTCGCGCGGCAGGGCGGGGAGCGCCTGCTCCAGCGCGGCGCGGGTCTGGACCAGGCAAAAGGCCACGCCGTCCTCGCCCGAGCCCTCCTGCGGCGCCGGGCTCGCTTCCGGAGGCTCAATCTTTGAATTTGGATTTTGCGTTCTCATACGCGTTGTCCACTTCCGTCGCGGCGGATTGCACGGCTGCCTTGGCGTCCTTCCAGGCCTCCTCGCTGCACTGCCTGAGTTTCTCGAGTTGCTGCCCCAACTGGGTCCGCTTCTCGCGGAGGGCGTCGAGGGCTTTGGTTCCCTCGGCTTTTGCGTCGTA
>DASTLJ010000374.1:0-7718 GCA_035715125.1 Verrucomicrobiia bacterium | reverse complement strand
GCCCGCTCATCGCGGGCATCGCGCTGCACGCCGAGCAACTCGCGCTCGCCCATCCCGTCACCAGTGAGCCGCTGTCGATCACTGCGCCGTGGCCGAAAGACTTGACCGTAGCAGTGAAATATTTGAGGCGCTATGCGGCCCGCTGAGCAAGGAATCCTTCCGTGCTTGCCCCTCGCACGGCTTTGCCTAAACTGGCCATATGATTTCACGACTCATTGCGGCGCTATTCCTGGCTTCAGTTTGGTTCGTTTCGGCGGCGGACCAACAAGTTGGCTACAAGCGGACGGAAGACGTGCTCTACGGCCGGCGCCCGGGCATCGCGCTGACGCTCGATGTGTTCGAGCCGGAGAAGAAAAACGGCGCGGCCGTGTTCTTCATGGTCAGTGGCGGCTTTTTCTCCAGCCATGAGGCGATCAACGCAAAAATGTATTACCCGCTGCTGGAGCGGGGTTACACGGTGTTCGCTATCGTGCATGGATCGCAGCCGAAATACCAGATCCCGGAAATTACGCAGGACATCCATCGGGCGGTGCGTTACGTCCGGTATCATGCGCGGCGCTGGGGCGTGGACCCGGAGAAGTTCGGCATCACCGGCGGCAGCGCGGGCGGACATCTCTCCCTCACGATGGGCACGCAAGGCGCTCCGGGCAAGCCGGACGCGAAGGACCCGATCGACCGCGAGAGCAGCGCCGTGCAGGCCGTGGCGTGTTTCTTTCCGCCGACGGATTTCCTCAATTACGGCAAGCCCGGCGAGGACGCCGTGGGCGTGGGGATCCTGAAGCAGTACAAGCCGGCATTCGGAATGCAGTCGGAAACCGAAGAAGGGCGCCAGAAACTTGGGAAAGAGATTTCACCGATCAACTTCATCACAGCCAAGCTGCCCCCGACGTTGATTATCCACGGCGACGCGGACACTCTGGTGCCCATTCAACAGGCCGAATCCTTCGTGAAACGCGCCGAGGAAGCCGGCGCCGTCGCCAAACTCGTCACCAAGCCGGGCGCGGGTCACGGTTGGAAGGACGTGGCGCCCGACCAAAAGGCCATTGCCGACTGGTTCGACGAATATTTGCGCGGGATGAAGGCGAAGGAGTAACGTCATGCCCCTTTACGAGTTTCATTGCGGCAAGTGCGGCGCGGATTCCGAAATCCTCGTTCGCTCGACCAGGTGGAAGGGCGCCCAGTGCCCGAAGTGCGGCTCGACGAAGCTGACGAAGCAGTTCTCTTCGTTCGCCTCCACCGTGGCGGGCGGTGCGGCTGCGGGACCGGTCTGCATGGGCCAGACCAAATCGTGCGGGCTGTGCGGCACGGGCAAGCCGCACTCGCACTGATTTGACTGCTCCTGGCAAGTCCCTCCTCCCCGCCCTGGCGCGGCTTGAGCCGGATATTTCTTACGCGCTGTAGCCGCCGATGTGAGGAGAAACTACAGCCTGTGGCCGGGCATCTTCACCTTGACCCGGTAGGGCGAGGCTCCTGCCGAGCCGAAACTTCCGGTTTGATCACGGCTCGACAGGAGCCTCGCCCTACCGGCGTCATGGATATGCGGATTGAACCAACGCATATACGAATCCGCCTCCTCACGTCGGCGGCTACGGGCCTTGGGCGATCCATGCGAGCTATGAAACATCCAGCTTAAGTCCTCCCGGTTTCGGCCGAAAACCTGAATGAGGCTTCAGCCGAAGACCCATTGCTTTGGCCGGGCCGACAGCCTGTTGCCGAAAGCCGATGCTATGAGTTTTCAAAACAAACTTCGGATGCAGGGCGACCTGCCCTACAATCCCGCCGTGCCCGACCCGCTTCCGGACGCGCCCCCTGCCCCGCCGACCGCCGCGTACGCAGCCCCGGTCCAATCCACGGAGATTCTGTCCGAAAGCGAATCTGACATCGCCGCCAGCCTCGACGCGCAGCAACGCGAGGACGCCCGGGAGGAAAGCATTCCCCAGGCGGTTCTGGGCGGATTGGCGGCTGCGGCCCTGTGCATCGTGCTCGCAGGCGGCTTCGCGGCGCTCACGCATTTCTGGCACAAAGCGATGTCGGTGGGCATCGGGTTCGCCGTGGCGTGGGTCGTGAAACGGTTCGGGCGGGGCAATGACATTCGCTTTGGACTGATTGGCGCATTTTGCGCGCTGGTTGCCTGCGTGGGCGCCTATCATCTGGCGTGGGCATTCGTGCTGGCGGCGAGCGTGGACATGTCGATATTGGATTACATCAGCAGCATTGACGACTGGGGCGAATGGATGACGGAAATCCTCGGACCGTACGATTTGTTCTTCTACGCCGTCGCGACGTACTGCGGCTACAAGTACTCCTACGACGCGGTGGCGGATAAGTATTGAAGCGGCACCTCGTAGTATTCGAGGGCCCACTCCTGCATGTATCGGACGCGCGTCGGCCGGATGCGGTAGACGATCAACTCCGGGTTGTCGATCGTGCCCAGATACTGGCGCAGCAGCGGATTCGCCTCCCAAATCTCCCTCAGCAGCGCCGGTTCGGCCAGCACCTCGGCCACGCCGGTGAGGCGCACCTGGTTATGCCCGTCATCCAAATAGCAGAGTTCCACTTTCGGATTGGCGGCAATCTCGCCGGTTTTGTGGTAGGCGCGCAAGTTCGCCACGTAGACTGTGAAACCGTTCACGCGCACGGGTGACACAGGACGCAACCGTGGCTGATCGCCATCCATCGTGGCGAGATACGGGAAACGGTCGGCCCGGAGGACATCGAGCGCCAGGCGGACGAGTTGATCGGGCGCGATTGGCCGTGGTGTGGGTTTGGGCATGCGCGGACTGTAGCGCAGTCTGCAAGCGCGACCAAGGCCCGGGAGGGATGGCGCGCTGGAGGAGTGGAGGAGTGGAGTAGTGGAGTGCTGCCGTTCTGATGACTCCATTACTCCATCACTCCATCACTCCAATACTCCATCAGCCCGCCACTCCGTCGGTCCGAACTCAAGCCGCCGATTTCGAGTTGCCAGACACGCGGCTTTGGAGCAAATAGGATAACGAAGTTCCGCGCAACCGTGTGATCGAACGCTAAGCCCGGTCCGCGCGGCTCCGATAAACCAGTCATGGCACGATTGAACCTGCACCGTTGTTGGCGAGTGGCCTCGACAGCCGCCCGACCAGTGCTGCTCGGCGCCCTTGGCGCCGCGTGTTTCGCCTGGCCCGCCTTCGCGGCGCAGGATGAAGAGGACGATCAGCCGGACCTCAACGCCCTTCGTGCCAAGGCCGAAGCGGGCAACGTGAAGGCCCAGACGCGGCTGGCCGATTTCTGCATCGCGTCGGACGATTTCACCAACGCGGTGCTCTGGTATCGCAAGGCCGCGGAACGGGACGACGTGACGGCGCAGCTCTCTCTGGCCTCGCTGCTCATGGCCGGGCGCGGGGCGGCGAAGAATCCGCAGGAGGCCGCCAAGTGGCTCCGGGCCGCCGCCGACCGCATCGAAGGAAAAAAAACAATCGCCGCGGAGAGTCCTGCCGCGGTCCAGACCAACACGGCGCCGGCTTCTCCGCCGGCCGCCATTGTGATCACCCGCACGAACACCCCCACCACCACGAACGCGCCGCCCCTGGTTCCTGCCCGGGCGACCAACGCCGTCGCCAGAGTTGTCCCTTCGACCAATTTCACGCGCGTACCCCGCGCCGACGTGCCGCACCTGGTCGAACCGAAGCTCCAGGACACTCAGCCTGTGTTGCGTCCGCCCGGTGAAGCGAGGTGAGTGCCATCAGTAGTCAGTAATCAGTAATCAGTATTCAGTTTTCAGTATCCAGTGAATCCTCGGGCGTCGCTCGACCGAAATTCTGAACACTGATTACTGATTACTTCTCCACCCCGGCCGCGTCCCCACTTTCCCGATTGACGCGCCCGGCTGGTTTGCAATCCACTCAGCCCCGTGAATCCACACTGGCGCCTACGAATCATTCCCGGTCTCGCTCTCCTTCTCGCCGCAAGCTCGGCGCGCGCGGATGTCAAGCTCCACGGCCTTTTCTCGGATCACATGGTCCTCCAGCGCGACATCGCCGCGCCCATTTGGGGCCGGGCGGACGACGGCGAGCAAATCACGGTCGAATTTCGTGGCCGCAAGGTCACGACCAAGGCGGCTGGCGGACGGTGGATGGCCCGGCTCCCGAAGCTCGACGCCGGCGGCCCGGACAAGCTGACCGTGACGGGCAAGAATTCCATCGCGCTCGACGGCGTGATGGTCGGCGAAGTCTGGATCGCCAGCGGCCAGTCCAATATGGAATGGCCGATGCGCGCTACATACGACGCGACGAACGAAGTCGCAAAAGCCACCGACGCGCTCGTCCGCCTCTACACCGTTCCAAAGCTCAAATCCGGCACGCCGGTGGACAACGTTCCGTCCGCCTGGCAGCCCTGCTCGCCGGCCAGTGTGTCGAACTTCTCCGCCGTGGCCTACTACTTTGCGCGCGACCTTCAGAAGGCCCTGGGGGTGCCGGTCGGCATCATTCACACCTCGTGGGGCGGCTCCCCGTGCGAAGTGTGGATTCGGGAAGAGGTGCTCACCTCGAATCCCGGTTATCGGCGGGACATTCTTGGCGCCTATTCCGAGGAACTCCAGCGCGCTCAGCCCGCCATCGACGCGTGGGAGAAGGAGAAAGCCGAAGCCGAAGCAGCGAAAAAGCCGTTTAACAAGCTCCGCCCCGGCCCCTGGAAGCCGAGCGAACTCTACAACGGCATGATTGCCCCGCTCGTCCCTTACGCCATCAAGGGCGCCATCTGGTATCAAGGCGAGTCTAACGCCGGACGCGCCCACCAGTATCGCACGCTCATGGCGGACATGATCTCGAATTGGCGCCACGACTGGAAGCAAGGCGACTTCACCTTCCTCCAAGTCCAGCTTGCGCCGTTCAAGGCCTACAAGGAACAGCCCGACGAGAGCGATTGGGCTGAGCTTCGCGAGGCGCAGGTTCACGTCAGCAAAGTGCTCCCGAAGGCGGGCATCGCCGTCATCACCGACGTGGGTGACCAAAAGGACATCCATCCGAATAGGAAGGAACCTGTCGGCGCCCGCCTGGCGCTGGCCGCGCGGCGCATCGCCTACGGCGAGAAGGTCCCTTGTTGCGGGCCGACTTATCACTCCGTGAAGATCAAGGACGGTGAGGCGATCCTCAGCTTCGACCATATCGGCGCCGGTCTCGAAGCCCGCTCCCTTCCACCGCGCGCCGGCGACACGAACGCTCGTCCCACGCTGCTCTACAACGCGGCGACCGGTCACCTGGTGCAGCCGCTCGTGGGCTTCTCGATTTGCGGCGAAGATCGAAAATTCGTCTGGGCCGGCGCGCGGATCGTCGGCGACAAGGTCGTCGTCAGCAGTGACCAGGTCGCCAAACCGGTCGCCGTTCGCTTCGGCTGGGCGGATTTTCCGGTCGTCAACTTGTGGAACTCGGATGGTCTCCCGGCCTCGCCGTTCCGCACGGACGACTTCCCGAGGATCACCGCGCCCAAGGCGGCGGAAGTCCCCGTGAAACGTAAAACGTAATTCCGATTCGGACGCTCGAACTGGCCCGCGACTTCCTCACCCAGCTTACGTTTCACGTTTTACGTTTTACGCCTCGTGTTTTCCACGGTTCACTTCAGCCGCGCATGGACTCGACCCGCACAACACTAATTTCAGTGGTGGGCTTCGGCGCATTGCTTTTCTCCAGCGGATGCGAGACTTCCAAACCGGCCCAAATGCCATTGAGCGCGCCCTCGATGGCACTGATTCAGTCCGAGTTCATCTACGAAACCGCCCCGTTTCCTTCCTGTCACGCTTCCACCATCGCGGAAACGGCCGATGGTCTCGTCGCCGCGTGGTTCGGAGGCCAGCACGAGAAGAATCCCGACGTCGGCATCTGGGCCGCCCGCCGCGACACCAAAGGCTGGACTGCGCCCGTCGAAGTCGCCAATGGCGTGCAGGACAACCAGACTCGTCTTCCATGTTGGAACCCGGTCCTCTTCCAGCCCAAGGATGGCCCGTTGCTGCTCTTTTACAAAGTCGGCCCCAGCCCCTCGAGCTGGTGGGGCATGCTCATCACTTCGGCGGATGGCGGCAAGACCTGGGGTGCGCCCCGCCGCCTCCCTGACAGCATCTTAGGACCAATTAAAAACAAACCCATCGCGCTCCGGGACGGCACGTTGCTCTGCCCCTCCAGCACCGAGCACGACGGCTGGCGCGTCCACCTCGAACGCACCTCCGACCTCGGGGCGACCTGGACGAAGACCGGCCCGCTCAATTCCGCGCAGGAATTTGGCGCCATCCAGCCTACCGTTTTGTTCCACCCAAACAACCGTCTCCAAATCCTCTGCCGCAGCCGTCAGAACGTCGTCACCGAATGTTGGTCAAACGATGACGGCAAGACCTGGGGCGCGATGAAGGCCACCAGCCTGCCGAATCCCAACTCAGGCATCGACGCCGTGACCCTTCGCGACGGCCGCCACCTGCTCGTCTACAACCCGAATCGGAAAGGTGGCGACGATCGCACGCCGCTCGTCCTCGGCCTGTCGGCCGACGGTAAATCGTGGAGGCAGGTGGCCACCCTCGAAGACCAGCCTGGCGAGTATTCCTATCCGGCAATTATCCAGACCCGCGATGGCCTGGCGCACATTACCTACACCTGGAAGCGGCAGCGAGTGCGGCATGTTGTGGTGGATCCGGCGAAGTTGGAGGGAAAGACGCCGTAGCGCGGGGGGGGTGAAGTGGCTGCCTCGTGCGTGATGCGTGATGTGTGTTGCGGGAAAGCCGGCGACGAAGGCTCGAGAAGCGGCGCACGCCTGCGCCGGATTGACGGATGAGAATATTTTACGCGGATTATCGAACTAGCGAGAATGTCTCCTGCGATGCAGCTGTTGAACTTAGCTTCAGCGAATCGCGCCGGATCTTGAACCGGATAGTCTCCGGCCGTGGGTTTATCGGGGTCATTTTACATTCGGGCGTGACTCTCCAGTTCTACCAAGATGATTCGGAGCTTTCCGTTGAGATGGTGGACAGTAACGCCCGGCGGATTGACCAAGCCAAGATCAACCTTCCGCTGGCAGAATCTGCTCTTGAAGCTGCGTTTGGAGGAGGCGACGTTCGAGCGAAGTTGAACGAATCCTTCGTCAAATGGGAACGATCTGTCATTCCCGATTAAGATAAGCACCTCCACGCACCACGCGTCACACATCACGCACTTTCACCTTTGCACCTCCCTCGCCACCCTGCATCATCCGCAGCCGTGACACACGAACCGATCCTTTCCCTCGACCTGCCCGGTTTCACGAAACTCAAAAGCGGCAAGGTCCGCGAGATTTTCGACCTTGGCGATGCGTTCCTGTTGGTCGCCACCGACCGAATCAGCGCGTTCGACTGCGTGATGCCCAACGGCATCCCGCGCAAAGGCGAAGTGCTCACGCAGCTCTCGCACTTCTGGTTCGAGCGCAGCGCGGGTTGGATGCCGAACCATCTGCTGGCCCGCGCCACCGACCCGCTGCCCGCCAGACTCCAGCCCTTCGCCGCCCAGTTGGCCCGGCGGAGCATGATTGTGAAAAAGGCCAGTCCGCTCGCCATCGAATGCGTCGTGCGCGGCTACCTTGCCGGCAGCGGCTGGAAGGAATACCAGAAGTCCCGCACCGTCTGCGGCCTCGCGCTGCCGGCCGGGCTGTTGGAATCTTCCGAATTGCCGGAGCCGATCTTCACCCCGGCCACCAAGGCCGAAACCGGCCACGACGAGAATATTTCCTTTGCA
>DASTLJ010000373.1:0-17726 GCA_035715125.1 Verrucomicrobiia bacterium | reverse complement strand
AGCGGGGAATCCAGCTCACCAAGTCGCTGGGGCAACATTTCCTTCACGACGCCAACCAGCTTCGCCGCATTGTCGCGGCTGCGGAATTGACTGGCGCGGATCGGGTATTGGAGATTGGGCCGGGGCTGGGAGCGCTGACCGAATTGCTGCTGGCGGGTGCGGCCGAAGTGTTCGCCATCGAGAAGGACCAGCGGCTGGTGGCCGAGTTGAAACGGCGCTTCCCCGCCGAGCCGCGGCTCCGGTTGCTCCACGAGGACGCGCTGCGCTTGCTCCAGCGTGAATCCCACGACTGGGGCGGCTGGAAGCTCGTTTCGAATCTCCCCTATTCGGTCGCTTCTCCGATGCTCGTAGAACTGGCCTTGCAGGACCATCCGCCCGGGCGCATTGTGGCGACGCTCCAGCTTGAAGTCGCCCGGCGGCTCATGGCGGGGGCGGGCGACGACGACTACGGTGTGCTCTCGCTGCTCGTGCAGCTTCGCTACGAGCCGCGCGGCCTGTTCAAAGTCCCCGCGAGCTGCTTTTTTCCCGAGCCGGACGTGGCCTCCGGATGCGTCACGCTGGCGCGGCGCGAGCGCGAGTGGCTGCCGGCGGAACTGCGGGCGTTGTTCGCACGCGTCGTGAAGCTGGC
The DNA here is from genome assembly GCA_035715125.1 of Verrucomicrobiia bacterium. Taxonomy (GTDB): domain Bacteria; phylum Verrucomicrobiota; class Verrucomicrobiia; order Limisphaerales; family JADJPG01; genus DASTLJ01. The sequence goes on along the minus strand of DASTLJ010000373.1, from coordinate 17,098 downwards.
GTTCTCGCAGCGGCGCAAGATGATGCTCAAGCTCCTCAAGCAACAATGGCCCGCCGACAAACTCGAGGCGGCCTTCGCGGCGCTCGGGATTCCGCCGCAGGCGCGCGCGGAGACGCTAGGTCTGGAGCAATTCGTCGAACTGACGAGGCGCTTGAAAGCGTGACGGCCGGGCGAATGCAGGCGCTGGTTATGAGCGAAGAGATTTTTGACGTGGTCGACGAGCGGGACGAGGTAATCGGGCAGGCGCCGCGGAGCGAGGTGCATCGGCGCAGGCTCAATCACCGCGCGGTCCACGTGCTCGTCTTCAACCAGCACGGCGACGTTTTCCTCCAGAAGCGCTCAATGAAGAAGGATTGTTTCCCTGGCGTGTGGGATTCGTCGGCTTCGGGGCACCTGGATCGAGGAGAGGAATACGACGCCTGCGCCGTGCGCGAAGTGCGCGAGGAACTGGGCGTGCGGCTCGTGATGGCGCCCGAGCGGTTGTTCCGGGTCGCGGCATGCGAGCGGACGGGGCATGAGTTCGTCTGGGCGTATCGGTGCGCCCACGAAGGGCCGTTCGAGCTGCACCCGGAGGAAATTGAACGGGGCGGCTGGTTCGCGCCTGACGCGGTGGACCGATGGATAGCGGAGCGGCCGGGGGAGTTCGCGCCGGCGTTCCTGTTGATTTGGTTTTGGAACCGGGGCCGGGCCGGGGTAGAGTGCGGCGAGGCCGGGGACGTATCGCAATCCGGCCGGGCATGAAACTGTTTCGCTGGGAAAACCTCCGCCAGCTCCGCGAGCTGCTGCGGGAAACGGCGCCACCGCCGGACCAGATGTCGCTGCGCCTGCAAACGGTCGAGCGCGACGTGATCCTGCCGGTCAAGGCGGCGTTCATCCTGATCGTGATTTACAGCCTCTATTTCTCGAGTTGGTTCGAGAACGTGGCGTTGCCGCAAACCGACGCGCAGAAGGCGGTGGAGAGGTTCTTCCCGGTCTACCTGTTGCTGAACATCGTCGTAGCGGCGGTGCTGCTCTTCTTCCACCGCAAGATGTCAGCCGTGGCGGTGCAGCGTTTCATTTTCACCTCCAACTTCGCCGACGGGGTGTTCCTGGCCGCGCTGGTGTCCATAACCAACGGTGTGGAGAGCGTGTTATACTGGCTCTTTCTGGCGCTCATCGTGCGCAACGCGGTGAGCTGCCCGCTGGCGGCGCCGCAGTTGATCCTGAACTTTTCGTTCAGCTTGCTGTACCTGGCTGCCGGCCTCATCGAGTGGTTCTTGACGCGGAGCATTTCGGACGTGGACGATTTGCGGCTTCCCGGCGATGACTTCGCGACGTTTCCGATCGAAACGCTGCTGCTCCGTTTGTTCGTGCTGTGGCTGGCAGCCGCCTGGGGCTACGCGATGCAGGTGTTGTTCGAGAAGCACCGCCGCGCTGTCGAGGAAGGGCAGGAATATGCCGTGCGCCAGGAGCAATTGCGTTCCGCCGGCCGGCTGGCGGCGAAGATCGCCCACCAGATCAAGAACCCTCTCGGCATTATCAACAACGCCGCCTACTCCATTCAGCGCGCTCTCCAGGAGGGCAAGCCGGTGAACCCCCAGCAGGTCGAAATTATTCGCGAGGAGATCGAGCGGGCCGACCAGACGATTACCAAGCTGATGGGCTACTCGCAACTGGCCGAGGGCCGCGTCGAACGCCTTCAGGTGGCTGACGAAATTGAAAGCGCCGTCGCCCAGGCCGTGCCGCTGGCGGCCAAGTATCCGGTCGTGGTCCAGCGCGACGTGGCGCCGGGCCTTCCCGCCTTGCTGATGCAAAAGGCGCACTTGTCGGAAACCCTCGTCAACCTCATTCAGAACGCCCGCGAGGCCTTTGTCGGGGGGAAAGGAAAGATTTGCGTCAGCGCCCGCTTGGGCGACGACCAGACGGTGGTTGTGACCATCGCCGACGACGGACCGGGCATTCCTAAGAGCCGCATGGAGAAGATCTTCCAGGCCTACTATACGACCAAGGAAAAAGGCACCGGACTGGGGCTTGCCATCGTCAAGCACAACATCGAGCTTTACGGGGGGACGATTCGGGTAGAATCTGAGCTTGGAAAAGGCACGCGGTTTGTCCTACAGTTCCCTACCCGAACCGTAGTCAAGCCACAATCATGAGCGCCGCGCCGTTACCAATCCTCGTCGTGGACGACGAGAAGAACATGCGCGCCTCCCTGCAAACGATGCTGGGCGACGAGGGCTACGATGTGCGCGCGGTCGAGAGCGCCGAGGAGGCGCTCAGTCTGGCGGGACGGGAGAAATTCTTCATGGTCATCACGGACGCCCACCTGACCGGAATGAACGGTTACGACCTGCTGGAGCGGCTGCGGCAGACCAAGCCCGAACTGCCCGTGCTCATGATCACCGCTTACGCCACAGCCAAACAAGCCGTGGAAGTGATTAAGGCCGGAGCCATCGACTACCTTTCCAAGCCGTTCGAGCCGGAGGAACTCATCCACCAGGTAAACCGTTGTGCCGAACGCTACAAGCTGATTCAGGAAAACTTCCGGCTCCGGCGCCAGACCAGCCCGACCTTTGATTTGGACCAAATCATCGGCGACTCGCCGAGCATGATTGAATTGCGAGTACTCATCAAGACCGTGGCCGCATCGAACGCGACCGTGCTCATCCTTGGGGAAAGCGGCGTTGGCAAGGAGTTGGTGGCTGGCGCGATCCACGCTCTGAGTTCACGGCGCGATGCGGCTTACGTTCGGATTAACTGCGCGGCGATCCCCGAGAACCTGTTGGAAAGCGAATTGTTCGGCCACGAGAAGGGCGCATTCACCGGGGCGCTCCGGCAAAAACTGGGCCGGGTCGAGGAGGCCGATGGCGGCACTGTGTTTCTCGACGAGATCGGTGACATGAGCAGGCCGCTCCAGGCGAAGCTGCTGCGATTCCTCGAAGACGGCTCGTTCACCCGCGTGGGCGGGAACGAGGAACTGCGCGTCGACGTGCGGCTCATCGCCGCCACCAACCGGGACATTGTCGAGGCCATCCGGCAGAACCAGTTTCGAGAGGATCTTTTTCACCGGCTCAACGTCGTGCAACTTTGCCCGCCGCCCTTGCGCGAGCGCCGGAAGGATGTGCTGACTCTGGCGCACCATTTCTTGCGGATGTTCAGCGCAAGCATGAACAAGTCAATCCGTGGAATCTCACCCGCGGCGCAAGACAAGTTGCTGGCGCATCACTGGCCGGGCAATGTGCGCGAATTGCGCAATGTGATCGAGCGGGCGGTCATCCTGGAAACCACGGAGGAAATTCAGTCGACCAGCCTGCCCATGTTTCAAATCGAAACACGGCTTCGCAAAACTGAGCTTCCAGCCGTGCCTGGCAATCGGCCCATCGACGAAGTGATGTCCGAATTTGAGAAGGAGATCATCCTCAATTCTCTCGAGCAAAACCGATACAGCCTGACCCGAACTGCCGAGCAGTTGAGGATCAGCCGCCACGCCCTGCGCTACCGCATGCAACGACTCAACATCAACACCGGCCCTGAGTCCGAAGACGATACCCCTCAGCCTGCCGGGAAGGAGACCGCGCCATGCACCTGATTTTGCCGCTGCTGGCACAAATCGAAAACGAACAGGAACGGGTCATCCGCGAAGCCGCCCAACGCCAGGGCGCCGGCTCGTGGTGGGGCAGCGACACCAGTTTAATCCTGGCCGCCGGCCTGGCTGTGGCGGCCGCACTGTTTTTCTGGGCGTTCTTCCTGCGCAAACGCCCCGAGACCCGCCGTGGCTCGTTGGTGCTGGAACGAGCCAAAGGGGAGTCGCCGGAGCGTTACGGCTCTTCGGGCCGTCGCCGTCGGCGCAAGCGCCGGCCCGATCACCCGGAGACCCTCCCTCGCAATCCCACCCTGGCGGAGATCGGCGGCCTGCCTCCGCCACGACCCGATGAACCCGAGCCGCCCGCCGGGGACGGCCCCGCCCAGTCGCCCGAACTCCAACGCTAGTCGCCGCTGTTCATGGAGGAATGCCGCTCCATTACGCGCAAGAGCACTTCCAACCTCGCGCTCGCTTTCATCCTCCTGCCCAAGGCCAAGCGCGAAGGCATGACGGCCCTGTACGCGTTTTGCCGCGAAGTCGACGACGTTGCCGACGAGCAATCCGTGCCTGCGGAGGAGCGGCGCGCCCGGCTTGCCGCCTGGCGCGCCGATATCGCACGGGCTTGCGCCGGTCAGGCGCCCGAGTTCCCGGTCAACCGCGAACTCCGGCCGGTGATCGCCGCCCACCAACTTCCCTTCGCGTTGTTCGACGAGCTCATTCGGGGCGTCGAAATGGACCTCGATGTCAATCGCTACGAAACCTTCAGCCAACTCGAGCATTACTGCTACCGGGTCGCCTCGGTCGTCGGCTTGCTGAGCATTGAGATTTTCGGCTATACCCAGCCCGCCTGCCGCGACTATGCCGACCACCTCGGAAAAGCCCTTCAGCTCACCAACATCCTCCGCGACGTCCGCATCGACGCGGAACGCGGGCGCATCTACCTGCCGCTCGAGGAGCTGCGCCGGTGCGGCGTCTCCGAATCGGAGATCTTTCGCTTCGAGTACACAGACCGTTTCCAGCGGCTTGCTGCCAACGTCGCCGAGCGCGCCCGGTTCCACTACCGCCGCGCTCGCGAGTTGCTCCCGCCCGAGGACCGCCGCTCGATGACGGCCGCCGAGCTGATGGGCTCGGTCTACTGGCGCCTGCTTTGCAAACTGGAGGCGCGTCGCTTCGACGTATTTGCTCCGCGGCCCACCCGCTTGAGCCGGGGCCAGAAGCTCTTGCTCATCTTCCGCACCTGGTGCCGCCAGTCGGTCGGCGCGTTGACGCCGAACTATGGGACGCCGTGAGACCCGGATTGTCGATTGCCAATTGCCAACTGAACCCGAGGCAACCCCGCCCGCCTCCAATCGGCAATCGGCAATTCCGCCGCCCCCGCCGCCTCATCGTCACCGCCGACGACTTCGGCCGCTCTCCCAGCATCAACGCCGCCGTCCTCCGCGCCCACCGCGAAGGCATCCTCACCGCTGCCAGCCTGATGCTGAATGAGCAGGCTTGCGACGAAGCCGTCGCGCTTGCGAAGGAAAGTCCCAGGCTGGGCGTTGGCCTTCATCTTACGCTGCTGTGCGGCCATTCGGCGCTCCCTCGCGAAAAAATCCCCGGCCTCGTCAACGGCCGCCGTGAGTTTGGCGACGACCCCGTCGCCGTCGGCGCCCGCTACTTTTTCCAAGGCGGCCTTCGTTCTCAGCTCCGCGACGAAATCGCCGCGCAGTTCGAGAAATTTCGCGCTACCGGGCTCCGGCTCGATCACGTCAACGGCCACCTGCATTTTCACCTCCACCCGACTGTCTTGCAGATCCTGTTGGAAAACGCCGGGGCCTGGGGCATCAGACGACTGCGGCTGACGTGCGACCGCTGCTGGCTGAACTTGAGATTGGCCCGCGGCCGTCTCGCCTGGCGGCTGGGCCACGCCGCCCTGTTTCGTTACTTCTGGTGGATGGTTAAACCGCTGCTCCGGCGCAAAGGCATCCGCCACACTCGCGCCGTATTTGGCCTCATGCAGGACTCGCGCGTGGACGAAGAATTCATTCTCAAACTCCTGCCCCGGCTGCCCGCGGGCGATTGCGAACTTTACTCCCATCCGTCGCTGGATCAGTTTCGGCACGAATTCGACGCTCTCGTCAGCCCGCGCGTCCAGGACTGCGTCCGACAACTCGGCATCGAACTTATCCGCTACCAGGATCTCTGAAGTGAAGCACCTCCCTGCGTTCCGCAGCCCTGTCCTGTGACCAAAGTCATTCTGATCCTCCTGGCTGGCCTCGTCTTCGAAGCCATCGGCGTCGTCTATCTGAGCGCCGGCATGAAGCAACTCAACGGCGCCAGCGAATCGGATCCGCGCCTGGGCGTCGCGAAAGTCCTGCGCCTCGTGAAGTCAGGAGTGACGAACAAGAACATCCTCCTGGGGGTCGCCTGGGAAGCCGTCTTCTTCGCCGCCCTCTGCTACCTGCTCACCCAGCGCGACGTGAGCCTCATCTGGCCGTTGAGCGCCCTCAGCTTCGTCTTCACCGGCGTTGCCGCAAAACTGTTCCTGAAGGAGGAAATCAGCGCGCTGCGGTGGGGCGGCATCGTGCTCATCGTGATCGGCGCCGGCATCATCACTTGGAGCGAGAAGCTCAAGGAACGCGAAGCCGCCAAGCGCGACGCCGCGGCCGAGGCGAGGCCGTAGCAGGCGACGCGGCGCGGGGTGGCGATGTAATCAGTATTTAGTGAACAGTGTTCAGTATCCAGTCGGGGGGGCGTGTCGCCGTCCGTTGCCAGAACTGAATACTGAAAACTAAACACTGATCTGACAGCTTCACGTCAATTCATCCCATCGACGATCCCGGCCAGTGCCTCGGCCAGAGCGTTGGCTGCCGTCGCCGTCTGGCGCTGGAGGCGGAGGAGGGAAGGAATCCGGCCCGGCGATTTGGCGAGCGCCAGCGCCAGTTTACCGAAATCCATCTTCATCTCCGGAGTTGTCAGCGCGTTAAAATCCAGCGGCAGGTTTTCGTCCGCGATGTCCGAGATCACGCGCACCGTCGCGCAAGGCACGCCCTGCTGGCGGCAGAGTCCATGAACGCAACCAGACTCCATCTCCACGGCATCCGCGCCGGTTTCGCGCCGCAGCGCGGCTTTCTCGGCAGCAGTCACGGCCATGCGGCTGGTGCAGTGAAAACGCGCCGCGCGCAGTCCCACTGAACTCAATCGGGCCGCGAGCGCCGCGTCGGCCGTCTCGAACAGCACCGTGTTGAGCACGAGCGCCGGGTCCAGCCCGCCGGCGAGTCCGCACGTCAGCACGAACGCCGGTTTCGATTCCCTCAGCGCGGCTGCCAGCGCCCGTTCCGTGTTTCGTCTGCCCATGCCGGTGATGATTACGCGGCTGGACGTCGACTTCGGCGCTCCTTTCAGAAAGGGTCTCGCCTCGCCCGGCAGCGCGAAGCAGACCAAAACCGGCGCGGTGGGTTCAGTCATGGAGATTTCTCGGACGATTGGATCGTCAACAACGTCTCAATCGGTAATCGGCAATCTGCAATCGCACATCGTAAATCGTAAATCACTTCACCCCCGCCAGCCGCTCGCGCCAGATATGGTAGAGCTGCACCGTGGCGCGCACGTCGCGCAGGCAATACTCGGCGATCTCGCGATGGCGCCCTTCGGCCATCAGCCGGTTCACGTCCACGCCGGTCACACCGTGGCTCTTGGGCGATTCGACGCCGAAGGCCTTGCAGTAGAAATCGAGGTTGAACTTGCGCGCCGCGCCGTCGCGCCCGCTGACTCCGTAAAAAGTCAGTTGCTCGGCCAGATCGCAATGCGGCTCGTGGGCAAAACGGTATCCGAGCCAGTCCTTGCGCGAGATCGGCACGTTCAGCAGCGCCGAGCGAAGGTAAAGGAAAGGCACGTCAAAGCCCCGGCCGTTGAAGGTGACGACCAGTTCGTACTTCCGGGCCACGTCCCAGAACGCGGCGAGCAATTCCGGCTCGTCCGCGCACGGTGTGAATTCGACCGGGCCGTTTTCCCCGGCGCCTTCTCCGGCATCGTCGGCGATGAACAGTACCTGCCCGCGCTGCGAGTCGGCGTTGAGCATCGCGATGCACACGATGCGCGCGGTGAGCGGGTAAAGATTGAACAACTGCGCCAGCTCGGCGCGGCGCAATTCCCTGGCCGCCGGGTCGGGCAGCTTTTCGGCCTCACGGAACAGGTACTCCTGCTGCGCCGGGTCGAAGGCCTCGGGCGGCAGCGCGGAGGTTTCGATGTCAAATACCAACCTGGCCATTTCAGAATCTGGAGGGGCTGAAGAAAGAAATCAGGGTGGAGAATCCGCCCTTGGGGCGCGGACTTTCCACCCCGTTGAACGGTCGTGGACCATTGCTACTTTTTCTTTTTCTTGGATTTTTTCTTAGCGGCCATTCTTGCTCACCTCCGATCCGGGTTGTGGGCTGGGAGAACCGACAGCAGCCAGGATTGAAAAGTCCAGGTCATTCCACGCGCGCGGGTCTTGCGACTTGGGTGCGACTGGTGCATTGACTGGGTTACTTCTGAGTGTCCGGCCGGGTCAACGCAAGCCTGAAATCGGCCGCGACGCCGGCGCACAGGCCGAGTCTATGAAAATGGCTCTTGCTTCGCGAGCGGGCGCTCCCTATGTTACGCGCTCGTTTCAATCGGAAAGAAAGTCATGCGACGTCCCAAAGGCATCAAGACGAAGAAGTCGGTGGCCAAGCGTTTCAAGTTGACCGCGCGCGGCAAGGTCCTGCGCTCGCGCGCCGGCCGCCGGCACCTCAACCAGGCCAAGAGCGCCAAGCGCCGCCGCCGTTTGCGCGCGGGCGCCACGCTCGGCCCCACGGACGTTTATCGCATCACGCAGAATCTTCCGTTCGATCACTGAGCGGACTCCCGCTTCAACGCTTCAACGCTTCAACCCATTAACGACCCATGCGCGCCACCAACGCCCCCGCCTCTCGCAAGCGCCGCAAGCGGATGCTCACCGCCGCGAAGGGCTTTCGACTTAAACGCTCGAAGCTTTACCGCTACGCCTCCGACGCCGTCGACCACGGCCGCCAGTACGCCTACCGGGACCGCCGCACCAAGAAACGCACGTTCCGCTACCTGTGGCAGGTGCGCATCAACGCCGCCACCCGCGCCGCGGGCATCACCTACAGCCGCTTCATCGAGGGGCTGAAGGCCGCGAAGATCGCTCTGGACCGCAAGGTCCTCGCCGACATCGCCGCGCGGGACACCGCCGCGTTCGGCGAGCTGATCAAAGCCGCCCAGAACGCCCTGAAATCGAAGACCGCCGCCAAGGGTTGATCCAACGAACCGGCTTCACTCCGTCGGGTGGCCAATGAAGGAGCACATGCCCCGGTAGCGCAGGCTGCCCAGCCTGCTGTATCGCGGGTTGCCAACCCGCGAACCCCCGAACCGAATAGAACGTTGGTTGGCAATCACGGTGTTCGCCGACTGGCAGTCGGCGAAACAGCAGACAGGGCTGTCTGCGCTACGCGCAAAGCGTGGCTCCGATGCCGATGGAACAATCCCTTTCGCGACGGCTGTGTTCCGCCTCGACCGCGGCTCCTTCCCAATGATGTTGGTGGAGTTGTCAACATGCGCCCGCTCCTCCGGACTCAGCCAAAAAAAACTGTGTCGAAGAATCGTATTGTCGGCCGCGGCGCGTTGCACTACTTAGGGGTCTGACACCATGAAAGCATCGATCCTCCCTCGGGCGTTGTTTCTGTGCCTTTTGGGCTGCGCCGCGAACGTTCCAGCCGCCGACTGGCCGCAATGGCGCGGGCCGGCCCGCACCGGTCACAGCCTCGGGGGCAAGGCGCCGACCGCGCTGCCCCGGGAGGCCTCGCCCTTGTGGCGCAATTCCGTGGGCGGCGGCTTTTCGGGCGTGACCGTGGCCGGGGGACGGGTTGTTTATCTCGATGAAAACGGCAGCCGCGAAATCGCCCACGCCCTCGACGCGAAAACGGGCGCGGAGATCTGGCAGTTGGATTACGCGGACGTGTTCCGCGACGAGTGGGGCGCTGGCCCGCGCGCCACGCCCATCATCGACGGCGAGCGCGTTTACGTGCAGTCGTGCAACGGCGAGTTTCGCTGCCTGAACCTCAAGGACGGCGCCGTGCTGTGGCGGAAGAATTTCGAGAAGGATTTCGGAGTGAAATTTTTGGGCGGCACAGCCAACGAAGGCACGGCCACGCGACGGGGCAACAACGGCTCGGGAGTCATCGACGGCGAGCGCCTCATTGTCCCGGTCGGCGGCACCAACGGCGCGAGCCTCGTTTGCTTCGACAAACTCACCGGCAAGGTCCTGTGGCAATCCGGCCACGACGAGGCGGCTTACTCGTCGTTCATGGCCGGCACATTGGCGGGCGTCCGGCAGGTCGTGGCGTTCACCGCGGATGCCTTGCTCGGCGCGGACATCGCGACGGGCAAAATCCTCTGGCGCGTCCCGCTCAAAACCAACGCCAAGCGCCACGCCGCCAGCCCGGTCATTCTCGGCGACCGCGTCATCGTGAATTCCCACAGCATCGGGATGGTCTGCTTCGAGATCTCCCGGGACGGCGCCGGCTTGAAGGCGGCGCAGGCGTGGGTGAACAAGGAGTTGCTCATCAACCTGGCCACTCCGGTCGCGCTCAACGGCTACCTCTACTCGCAAGGCCCGAGCGGGGATTACGTGTGCGTGGACGCGGCGAGCGGCGCAGTGAAATGGTCGCAAGCCGGGTTCGGCGGGACGAAGAAGGATTATTCTTCGACCATCGCGGCCGGCGACAAGCTGCTCGTGCTGACGGAAGGAGGCCAATTGATCCTGCTGGCGGCCAATCCCGAAAAGTACACCGAACTGGGCCGCACGCAGGCCTGCGGGAACACCTGGAGTTTCCCCGCCCTGGCCGACGGCAAACTTTTCGTGCGCGACGGCCGGCAACTGGCTTGCTTCGACTTGGGCGCGAAGTGACGCGCCCTGTTCGCAACTTTTTAGCGCACACTGCGGCACCGAACGGCAAAGAATCGGTTTGTTGATTTTCAACGACTTACGAATGCTGATCCGGCGCTGACGCGGAAAAAAATCAAGTGGGAATATCCGGGAAAAGCGACGTAGCGCAGCCGTCCCAGCTGCGAGTTCGGGCAGCGTCCCGCTGCCCGATTCCTCGGGTCGACTTCCGCATGTTCCAGGTCCCGGCACCGGGACGGTGCGAGCACTCGCAGGCGCGTACGCCTGCGCTACGGGAACCAGCGACTTTGTCACTGGCTCTGCGCCTTGAGCAGGCCCATTCACAGCGTTGACGACTCGATTCATCATGCGGCCATTGTCGCGCACGGGGTAGGACAACGGCGGTCCAACAGAGTCAACTCCCGCCAGAAAGTTCCAACGGCCTTGGCAGTCCGTTAAAAGTAGCATCCGGCGTGAGCCGGATCTGTTCGAGCTGTCGACTCCAAATAGGACCACCTCTCCCGCGAGGAGCTTGTCGAACGGGTGAAGGCGAGCGCACGACGCGCGCGTTTCGGGCTGGTTTGGGAAGCCAACGAGAATGAACCGCGCCGTTCACTGCCGATCCTTGGCCTTGTTCAGCGGCGCTGGCTCCGCTACAACTTCCGCAACCCAAGGGCAACGCCAAGGGTTGACGGAAAAAATGACTCCCGCCGAATTCAAACGGAAGTGGGCGCGCTTCTCCGGCAAGGAGTCTGCAGCCTATCAGGAACATTTCGGCGATCTCTGCCGGCTGCTGCAACAACCCACGCCCGCGGAGGCGGACCCGTCTGGCAGCGAATCCTTCTGCTTTCAAAAGCGAGTCATCAAGGATGCCGAGTTATTCGACCTTGACGAATCCGGGGGCGACGCGGCGGAGCCGAACGAACGCGGCTTTGCCGACGTGTGGAAAAAGGGCTGCTTCGCTTGGGAATACAAGGGCAAGAAAAAGAACCTCGACGAAGCGTACAAGCAACTTCTCCGCTATCGGGAATCCCTGCTCAATCCCCCATTGCTCGTCGTTTGCGATTTTGATCGCTACATCGTCCGCACGAATTTCAACGGCACGGTCCAAGAGACGCACGAATTCACCAACCAACAAATCGACCGGCCAGAAAATCTCCGCATCCTCCGCGCGCTATTTGCAGAGCCGGACTTTCTCAAGCCACAGCGCACGACCGCGCAAGTAACCGAAGGACTCGCCGAGACAATCGCCGAAGTCGCCAAGTCGCTGCAAAAGCGGGAAAGCCGCGAGTTGGCCGACGCCAGGACGCGCGCCGAAATGAACGTCGCGCAGCGGAAAAACCTCCGCATCGCCCGCTTTCTCAACCGCATCGTCTTTTGCTTCTTCGCTGAGGACACAGGATTGTTGCCCAAAAAGCTGTTCAGCGAATTGCTCAAGACCGGCCTCGACAATCTCCACCATTTCGCCGAGACGATGGAAAAGCTGTTCAAAGTCATGGCGCGCGGCGGCACGTTCGGGAAGGACAAAATCCGCCACTTCAACGGACATCTTTTCGAGGAATCCACCGTGTTTGAACTGACCGAGGACGAGTTGCGAGAACTCGCCAAGGCGGGCGAAGCAGACTGGCAATTCATTCAGCCAAGCATCATGGGAACGCTCTTTGAACGCGCCATTGAACCGGAGCAACGGTCCCAACTCGGCGCGCATTACACCAGCGAGGCGGACATCAAGACGCTCGTTGAACCCGTGCTCATGGCTCCGCTTCGCCGTGAGTGGGCTGGGTTGAAGGGCCAGCTCGCCGGCGCCTACCTCAAAGGCAAGGGCACGCCTGCGCAACGCGACAAGCTCGCCGCGTTCCAAAAGAAGCTCGCCGCCCTGAGCGTGCTCGATCCCGCGTGCGGCAGCGGCAACTTCCTTTACGTCTCGTTGCAACTGCTGCTCGACTTGGAAAAGGAAGTCGTCACCTACGCCATGCAACTCGGCTTCAAGCTCGCGCCCCAGGTGAGCGTGCAACAGCTTCGCGCCATTGAGATCAATCCTTACGCTTTCGAGTTGGCGCAAGTCTCCGTGCAAATCGGCTTCCTGCAATGGAGGCGCGACAACGGTTTCGACAACGACCGCTCGCCCGTGCTGCAAGACCTTGACGGCTTCCAGAACGAAGACGCATTGCTCGTGCCGCACTTCCGCAGCAAGGCCAAGTCGCTGAAGGAAGCGCAGGCGGGCGAACACAAAGGCGACGATGCCTTGAAGTTTTACACGGAACGCGATTGGCCGAAATGCCATGTGATCGTGAGCAACCCGCCGTTTCTTGGAACAAGCAAGCAATGGGATGAGCTTGGGCGCGAGTATTGCAAAGGTTTGCAAAACATTTACGAAGGCCGCGTTTCAGGCGCAGCCGACCTGTGCTGCTATTGGTTTGAAAAAGCCCGTCAACAAGTTGAGAAGCGACAATGCAAGCGTGCAGGCTTGCTCGCTACGCAGGGCATTCGCGGAGGAGCGAACCGGGAAGTCTTGAAACGCATCAAAGATACTGGCGACATTTTCTTTGCAGAAAGTGACCGGCCTTGGGTGCTCGCCGGCGCAAATGTGCACGTCAGCATGGTTGGCTTTGATGATGGAACGGAGATATCACACATGCTGGATGGGAAACCCGTTACTACAATTCACTCGAATCTCACCGCTCATGCCGACGTAACAGCAGCCGAACGGCTTCGAGCCAATGAAGAAATCGCTTTCAGCGGCACGAAGAAATCTGGCGACTTTGATATTTCAGACGACCTGGCTCGTGAATGGCTTGCGGCACCTAATCCACACGGCCAACCAAATTCTGATTTGCTTAGGCCGTGGTTGAATGGAAGCGCCATCGTCAAGCGATCGCCACCAGCATGGATTATTGACACCGGAACGGATTTGCAGCTGGGTGCATTTGCTCTCTATGAAAAACTACATGCTCACGTCCTGACCCTCGTCAAACCGGAGCGAGACAAGAATAATCGCGAACATCGCCGTCTCAACTGGTGGTTACATGCCGAGACGTGTTCTGGGATGAGGTTGGCACTCAAAGAACAATTACGCTTTTTGACAACGCCGCGCGTTTCAAAATTCCGCATTTTCTCTTGGGCCGATTCTGTGATCTTGCCTGACGACGGTATCTACGCTTTCGCCCGATCGGACGATTATTTTTTTGGCGTTGTGCATTCGCGCTTCCACGAGGTTTGGGCTTTGAAGCAGGGCACACGGCTTGAAACCCGCCCGCGCTACACTCCCACGACCTGCTTTGAGACTTTCCCTTTCCCATTTCCCGACGACCTGGAAGAGCAGCCCATCAACGTCGAATCCGAATTGGACGCCGCCAAGCATTACAAGCACATCGTTTTGCGCGAAGAACCGCCACCGCGAACTGCTGACGATCATCGCGACGCGATCGCCGCCGCCGCGAAGGATCTCAACGAATTGCGTGAACGCTGGCTCAATCCGCCCGAATGGACGGAGACGCGCGCGCTCGAATTCCCCGGTTCCACGAACGGTCCCTGGGCGCGCTTCCTCGTTCCCTCAACTATCAACTCTCAACTCTCAACCGGCCTGGTCCGCTACCCACGCGCTCAACCGCGCGACGCCGACTGCGCCGCCAAACTCAAGAAGCGCACGCTGACGAATCTCTACAACGAGCGCCCCGCCTGGTTGGACCTCGCCCACAAGAAACTTGATGCCGCGGTCGCCGCCGCTTACGGCTGGCCCGCCGACTTGAGCGACGAACAGATTTTGGAAAAGCTGCTGGCCCTGAACCTGGAACGCGCCGCCGAGGAAGCGCTGGCCGCGAAGGTGAAGAGGCCGAAAGCCTCCCGCGCCAAACGTGATGATGAAATGCTGTGACGGCCATGTTCGATGTTTGCCTGTGCCGCCCTTACAGGGCTTGGAGGTTTTGTTGACGGTTTACCCAGGGCGTCGCTCGCAGACTCGCTTTGCCCTGGGCTATTATCTTCCGGGCTTTCAGCCCTTTCAGTCGGAGCCTCCTTACGTCGGCTGCGACGGCTGCTGCGGGGATTGGGTTTCATCGGCGCTTCGTCCTCACGCAACGGCCGCCACGGACGCAAAGGAAGGTTTTTGCGAAAGTCGGGAGTATCGCTCGTCCTCACTCGGCCGGTGAGGGAGTTTCGGCGTGCTGAACCGACAGAAGCCTCTGTGCCTTGGCGGCCTTGGCGGGCTTGGCGTGAGGCGGTTCACCCGGGTTGGCAGCACGCTTATCCCGAAGCCTAGCAGCCCGTTCAAAAACTCCAGGTTCGGCTGTAGCGGCGGTCTGTGACCGCCGAAATCAGGCCAGAATGTGCACTTTCTTCGGCGCTCATAGAGCGCCGCTACAGTTTTTGAACGGGCTGCCAGGGAGTGTCGCGGCGCGGCGGTGCCGGGACCGGCTGACTTTCTCGACGGGGACGAAGTCGAGACCGGACCGCGGGCAATCCCAGACCATCAGCTTCGGCTTCGATGCTTTGTTACCTTCGTTTCCTTCTGTGCATCATTCCACGCGGGCGGGGCGGGGGGCGGAATCCAACAGAAGCCAACGAAGGAAACGAAGTAGGGGCCATCCTTGGCAGTCAATTGCCTTGACACCGGTCTGCGGGCGGGGGCGCATGGAGGCATGACAACTCGCTTGCTTCCCCCGCGTTTCTGGATCGTTGCAACCCTGTCGCTGGCCTGGTTCACCGGCTCGTGGGCCGCCGAGGCGCCGGTGGTGAAAAAGTGGGAGAAGGGCAGAGGCTGGGGTTGGGTGTGGGGCAAGGAGGATGAGTTGGGCGCGCTCAACGAGATGACTGACGCCACCCGCCTGGCGGCGCTGCGGCTCGTGCAGCAGGGCCGGACGTACGACCTGGGGGTGCTTTACGACCGCACTTCCTACAAGTGGCCGGGCCACAGTCCGGGCGAGATCATTTCCTTCCGCACTCCCGAGGGCGTGAAGCGACAGGGTGATCTGCCCGCGCTGGTGAACGACAATCCGACGAAGACGGCCTGGCACAGTTGCGCGCTGTTCATCAATGACAATGTGGCCACGCAGATCGACGGCTTGGGTCACGCGACCGAAGGCGAGGATGACCACTGGTATAACGGCTTTCGCGAGCGGGACTGGGGCGGCAACTGGGGTCAGCGCAAATGCGACGCCAGCACCATCCCGCCCATCGTCGCCCGCGGGGTGCTCATCGACGTCGCCGGCTTCAAAGGCGTGGATGCGCTCGCGGCGCATGCGATCATCACGCCGGACGACCTGCAAGGCGCCCTGCGCAAGCAGCAGACAGAGCTGCGTCCCGGCGACGTGGTGCTCATCCGCACCGGCACGCTGCGGTTCTGGGGCGAGACCGGCAATGACGACAAGGGCCTGATTAAGGAGCACGATACCGCGGGCATCAACCTGGAGTCCGCCAAATGGCTGGTGGAACAACACGGCGCGATGCTGATTGGCGCCGACAACAGCGGGCTGGAATACGGGCCGCGCGACGAGGACGTGCCGGCCTACCGCGCCAAATACAAATCCTTCATGCCGGTCCACAACTACCTTCTCATTCAGCAGGGTGTTCACATCGCCGAATTCCACAACCTCGAGGAATTGGCGCGCGACCGGGTCTACGAGTTCTGTTACATCTGCAGCGTGAACAAGATCAAGGGCGCTGCCTCGGCGTTCACGCTGCGGCCGGTGGCGACTCGGTGAGGCGGGGGACGTAAAACGTAAAACGTGAAACGTAAAAGGTGGTGCGTGGTGCGTGGTGCGTAAAACGTAAAACGTAAAACGTGGATTTGTGGTTGTGGACAATCGTGCCATTGAACTCGCCCTCTCTGTCATCCGGCAGTGCAGCCGGAGCCGGCCGGCGGACGCATTGCTTCGCGAGACCTTGAAGCAACAGCGGGGTTTGCCGCCCGATTCGAGCCGCGGGACGGCCCGCGCGGTGTTCGCCTGGTTTCGTTGGCGCGGCTGGTTCGATGGAGCGGAACCCGACGAAGCGAAGCTCGCCGAGGCGCGGGCACTGCAAGAACGATTCGACCGCGAGCCGCTGAGCTTCTCGGACGCGGAAATCGATGCCCGTGCGACAACCGGGTTGGGTCCAACAGGAAGTCGCCGCCAATGCGGTCTGGAAGCGCGCGCTGCAAACCAAACCGCGGACCTGGTTGCGGGCGCGTCCCGGAACGGCCGGCGAGGTCGCCGGGAAGCTTAAAAACTGCCGGGTCCACGAAAGGGTCCATGACGCCCTCGAGTATCTGGGCCGTGAAGACCTGTTCTGCACCGAGCTGTTTCAATCGGGTGCTTTCGAGATTCAGGACATCAATTCGCAAGTGGTGGGGCTGTCCTGCGGCGCGCAACCGGGCGAGACCTGGTGGGACGCATGCGCCGGCGAGAGCGGCAAGACGCTTCACCTCTCGGCCCTCATGCGCAACAAGGGGCTGATTTGGGCCACTGACCGGGCCGAGTGGCGGCTCAAGCGGCTTAAACGGCGGGCGGCCCGGGCGCAGGTGTTCAACTACCGGGCGGCCCTCTGGGACGGCGGGCCTGCCCTGCCCACATGCACGCTGTTCGACGGTGTGCTGCTCGACGCGCCCTGCACCGGGCTGGGCACCTGGCATCGCAATCCACACGCGCGCTGGA
>DASTLJ010000372.1:0-4878 GCA_035715125.1 Verrucomicrobiia bacterium | reverse complement strand
CTGGAAATGCGGAAGAAACATAGAATCATCTTGATACTCATTGTCGGCGCCCTGGTTGGAAGCTTGGTGATTACGGCGTCATTTTCGGGCAGGGAGGGTGTGTCACCGGACATGAGTCCCTTGGACCAGGCGTGCTTGGCGGGTGAGAACCTCCTGATAAAGCTGGGTCTGCTTCCGCTGCGAAGTAACGCCGCCAGGGACGCCTGTATCGCAAATCTAAAGCAGATTGACGGAGCCAAGGCGACCTGGGCGCTCGAACAGAAGAAAACGAGCACGGACGTTCCGGCCCTGACCGAACTCCAAGGCTCCTCAAGTTACATACGCGAACAGCCATACTGTCCGTCCAACGGCAGCCATGATCCACAGCAAGTCCAGCTCATGCCGACCTGCACGCAAGCCCCTACCACGGGCCACACGCTTTAGCGTGCGGAACCAGAGTTTTGCCAGTTCGAGGCTGAGCGCGACAACAACAATCCAGTATGACGAGAAAGACCAGAATCATCTTGATCCTCCTCCTGGACGCCTTGGGCGGTGGCCTGGTGATTGCGGTGTCGGTATCGGGCGGGGAGGATGATCAGCAGGACACGAGTGCTTGGGACCGGGTGAGCCGGGCGTGTGACGGGCTTCTAGTGAAGCTGGGCCTGTTCCCCGCACCTCGATGCGGAAGGGGCCAAATCAGGTACACCTGTATCGCGAACCTAAAACAGATCGATGGAGCCAAAGCGACGTGGGCGGTGGAAAATAAGAAGGCGAACAGCGACATCCCAAACGCGACGGAACTGTACGGCACAAACGCATATATCCGAGACGAGCCGCTATGTCCTGCAGGCGGAAAATATGTGATCGGGAGCGCACAGCAGAAGCCCCGCTGCTCAAGCCAGGGCCATACGCTTTGACCGTCATCTTGTAGGAGCCGACGTAAGGAGGCTCAAACTTCTTCGGAAAGCTACTGAGAGATCAGAGCCTCCTCACGTCGGCTCCTACTTCGACTCGTCCTTCGGCCAATGGTCGAGCACCGGCCCCACAATCCCGCGCCACAATTCGTAACCCTTCGGGTTCATATGGAGCCGATCGGCCACGTAGATCTCGGGGAGTGGCTGGCCGTCTTCGCCGAGCATTTTCGGGAAGACGTTGATGAACGCCAGCCGTTCGTCGGTGCGCGTGTGGGCCTCAATGAGGGAATTGGCGGCGCGCACGCGGTCCACCTGCGTCCAGCGGGCCGGATTCGGCGCAATGGAGATGTAGGCGATGCGCGTCGCGGGCAGCGCGTCGTGGACAGTCTTCACGAAAGCACGGTAATCCTCGGCGACCTGCTCGGGGGTCTTGCCGCCATTGATGTCGTTGCCGCCCGCGTAGAGGACGATGAGGCGCGGTTTGTACGGGAGCACGATGCGTTTGGCGTAACGCACGGAGTCGATGATCTGCGAGCCGCCGAAGCCGCGGTTGATAACGCGGTGTTTCGGGAAGTCCTCCGCGAGCGTGGTCCAAAGGCGGATGCTGGAGCTGCCGATGAACAGCATGGCGCCGGCCGGCGGGGGATTGGTTTTGTCAGCGGCTTCAAAGGCGAGGATTTCCTTCTCGAAAGGCGCGGCGTTGGTCGCCGCGGCGAGGGGCGCCGGAGTGGTTTGAGCCGGGATCGGAGTCGGCGCAAGCCACGCAACACCGAGGCAAACGAGGAACAGAACCGGGTATCGCATGCGGGATTGATGGCGGATTCAGGCCTCCGAAGCAAGGCTCATGGATTGGCGGGCGCAATCCTCTACGGGCGCAATTCTCTGCTTGAACACGGGTCGATTCCTGTGCGCCCATCCCCTCACCACTGCCCTCTCCCTCGGGGAGGTATCTGTTTAGCGGCGGGCGGCGATCCCCGCATGGAGTCCCGGCTTTAGCCGGTTGGGCATCCGGCTAGAACCAACCCGCCATAACTTCGATCGCGCTGCCGGCTAAAGCCGGGACTCCATGCCTTCAGCCCCGCTGCTACGCTCATCGCATACTCCGGAAGAGGGAGAACGGTGGCGCCGACTTGCGCCCAATCAATCCGCACTTAATGACACTGGAACCACGTCTAGGAACCGCAATGAACGCAAAGAGCGCATAGACACTTCAAGGAACGCATGTTTTCTCTGCGTTCTGTGCGTTCTTTGCGGTTAAAAAATTCGCATGCGCTGGGACAAGTTCCGCGCGTGGATTGGGCCTCGGGGCTCGTGGGCTTGTGGATTGGCTTTGCGTCGGTGGGAGGGGTTTCTCATACTCGAAGCGTGAAGCAAAAACGGTCCATGGTTGGCCGGGCATTAGCGGTTGGGCTCGCGGTGGCGCTGGCCGCGTGGCTTTCTTCCGGCACGGCCACCGCCTGGGGGCCGCATCCGGCCATCACGCAGGCGGCGCTCGATACGCTCGGGGCCAAGCATCCGCTCTTCCTCCAGCTCGGCCCGCAGGCGCAGCGGCTCACCAATTACTGCTGGATGGCCGACTACAAGCACATCCCGTTCCGCGAGCCGGACCAGGATTTTTACGCGGACGATTATCTTTTGTTTCCCCAGGTTACGACGCACCTGGATCACATCTGTCCCGAAGTGAAGAAGACTTACCGGCCCTACTTCGAGCGCGCGTTGCAGGCGTTGCGCACGGAGGACGCCGCAAACGCCGCCCGCTGGATCGGCTCGCTGCTGCACTTCGTCGAGGACACCGGCTCGCCGCCGCACTCGGCCGAAATTCGCGGCGAAGTCCACACGAAAATGGAGAACTGGGTGAAGCCCGAGCGCATCCACCTCGGCGACTATCGCCCGCGCCTGCTCGGAAGGAACGACGCCGACGCGCTGGCCGGTTTTCTGAAGCGGATGGATGAGTTGATCGAGTTCGCCAAGCCGCGAGGCAAGGAGCTGGTTACTAAAGTCATCATCGGCCATCGCGCGGCGGTCGAGCCGGTGGTGCTGGAATGCGCGCTCGAAACGGCTCGGGTGTCGGCGGACTTGCTGCACACGCTCGGGCACATGGCCGGGACGGGCACGGGCGGCTCGGCGGTGTTGTGGGGCGAAATCGTCTCCTCGAGCGCGCCGCTCATGGAGCGCGTGCCCGCGCGCGTGGTGGTGATGGGGACCAATTACTCGACGCTCGCGGATGGCGCGGGTCGCTTTGAGTTCCGTGAATTGCCTGCGGGCAAGTTCGAACTGTGCGCGTTCCGGCCTGGGAACGGGATGACCAATATCGTGGTGACTATTGGCGCGGGTCGGACGAATTCAGTCCGCATCGTTCTCCCGGCGACACCGGCCAATCTTCTGCGCAACGCGGATTTCAAGCTGCGCTGGCTTCGCCCGTCCGCGCCGGATTGCTGGACGAAAACGGACCTGGGCTGGGAAGGCGAGATCGTCCCGCTGCAGAAAGACAAGCACTACCGGCTCAAAGTGGATTTCAAGCCGGGCGCGGACGCCGAAGTATTGGTGCGCTGGTCGCGCCAATTGCCGCACACGCTGCCGGCGGGGGTGGCGTTGCCGAAGATCGATTCTCGCCCGCTAACGCCGCAGAACAGCGAACTAAGATTCCAAGGCACCGAGGCGATGGCGCTGATGCAAGTGACGATTCGCGGCAAGGCGGCGCCGCAAGAAGTGTGCGATGGGATCAATCTGGTGGCGCTGCCGGATGAGGCTGGCAATAAATAGGGCGCTTCGCGGATTCCCGGCGACGTCAACGCGATGCGGGTAACAGCCGGTGAGCAGCGCAATGCGCGACGCCGAGCAAACGGCCTGCGGCACGTAGAAGTCGGCAAAGCGGGCGCCGGCGTCAAGCGCCAATCCGCCCGATCTGTCCGATCTGACCGATCCGACCCATCAAACGCCGATTGGCTTGAATCTCTTTGACGTTTCCTGCGTCTTGGAAAAGAGTTTTCTGAAATACTAACTATGCCAAACAAAGCCCTGACCCTTCTCGTTGGAGTTCTCACCTGCGCCATCCCCGGGGTGGCGGCGGACAAAAAGAAGCCGGACATCAGCAAACTACCCGCGCCCGCGGCCAAGACCGGCGTGACTTGGGACAAGGACATCAAACCCATCGTCGAGAGCTCGTGCGGCAAGTGCCACGGCGGAGACAAGCCCAAGAGCAAATACCGCGTGGACACCAGGGAGAACTTCATCAAAGGCGGGGAAAGCGACGAGAAGGCCGTCGTCCCCGGCAAAAGCGCCGAAAGCCCAGCCGTGCTTTTCACCGCCGACCTCGTCGAGGACATGGAGATGCCGCCCACCGATAAGCGCGACAAGTACCCTCCGCTGACCAAGGACCAGATCGCGCTGCTGCGCGCCTGGATTGATCAAGGGGCGAAGTAAACCGCGCCGCCGCTACTGGGCGTCGCGTGCCAGGGCTTCGTAGGCCGCGAGAGCTTCGCGATATTCGGCCAGAGCTTCCGGCGGAAGAAGCGCCTCGCTGCGGGCAATTTCGTCACGCGTGCGCTGGAGAAGCCACTCGACTTCGCGCTTTCTGGGGCGGAGGGGCGCGTCCGGCGCGTCGAACCAGACTGGCGCGGTGTGGGCGAACCGCATCCGGCCGCCCGGGCGTTCCTCCCAACAGCGCACGGCGAGCCAGCTCGTTCCTTGAATCGTAACAGATTCTCCGAGGTCCGCCTCAAACGCTCCGTCACCGTTCTGTTTCGACTTGGGCGCAAGCTGTGAGATGACGTCGCCATTGCGGAGGATCTCAATGGCCTTGACCGGCTGCTCGCTGATCAATTTCACATTGACCCGCACCCGCCGTGCAGGCGAGCCCCTCCACTCGAAGCGATGCCCGGGCGGTTTGCCATCGAAGTCCGCCAACAACATCGGGCCGGTGGTCACAAAACTGCGCCCGGCGGCCAGCCCTTTCATCCACGCGTCGTAACGGAACGGGCCATCG
>DASTLJ010000371.1:0-26166 GCA_035715125.1 Verrucomicrobiia bacterium | reverse complement strand
TGCTGGTCGCCCAGGGTCTGCACCTCGAGGTGTTTGGCGCGCGTCACGTACTTCTCGACAAAAACCGCCGCGTTGCCGAAAGCCCGTTCCGCCTCGCCCTGCGCCTCGTCGAGCAGGTCGGGCAATTCGGAGGGCTTGTGGACGACGCGCATCCCGCGTCCGCCCCCGCCAAAGGCGGCCTTGATGATCAGCGGGAAGCCGATCTGCTTCGCTGCCTTCAGCGCCTCGTCGCGGTCGGTAAGCGGCTCGTCTGTGCCGGGGAGCGTGGGGATTCCGATTTTCTGCGCCAGCGCGCGCGCGGCGGTTTTGTCGCCCACCAGATCGAGCAGTTCGGGCCGGGGGCCAACGAACGCGATGCCGGCGGCGGCGCAGGCGCGGGCGAAGTGCGCGTTCTCGCTCAGCAGGCCGTAGCCGGGATGAATGGCATCGACACCCTTCTCCTGCGCGATCGCCACCAGGCCATCAATGTCGAGATACGCGGCCACGGGGCCTTTGCCATGCCCGACCAGGTAGGCTTCGTCCGCTTTGAAGCGGTGCATGGCGAAGCGGTCCTCCTGCGCGTACACCGCGACGGTGCGGAGGTTCAGCTCGGTGGCCGCGCGAAAAATGCGGATGGCGATCTCGGAGCGATTGGCCGCCATGAGCTTGGTGAAGGGGCGGACCCTGGCCACCGGCGGGCTCTCGGGCGCGGCGGAAGGCGCTTCACCGTGACGGCGTGGCGACATAGGCGCGGCGTTTATAGGCCAGGGGCGGGCGGAGGGGAAGTTCCAAGCTCAAGTCGAGGCCAGGAATGCCGACAAATGGGGCAGGCGAACTGTGAAACCTAAATTCATCGAGCCAATCCGGGCAATTCACGGTCCTGCCCGTTGCCGAAGGTCCGTGGGCTTCGAGCTGGAGCCGCCCCATTTTTCAATCGCCACGGGCGGCGGAATCACCTAATGCTTCCCACATGAGCGAACCTACCGTGCCCCGCCTCAACAAGCTGCCGTTTTACGTCGCCGACATCGTGCTCATCGTGCTCGCCGGGTGGGTCATGTTGAAGAACCCGCATCCGCTCGCGGTTGGCGCGCAGGCGCTGATGACTTTTTGCGTGGTGGCGGCGTTTGCGTTCGCTGTCACGCCCTACGTGCTCGAATACAGGACGCTGGTGAAAATTTCCGAGGCCGGCCAACTGTCGGACACGGTCGCGCAGATCAATCAGATTGAGGAAACCGCGGAGAGAATCCAGCAGGCGACGGGCCTCTGGCAGGGCGTGCAGGAACACTCCACCAAGACCGTCGCCGCCGCGAAGGATCTCACCGAGCGCATGAGCGCCGAGGCCAAGTCCTTCACCGAGTTCATGCGCAAGTCCAACGATTCCGAGAAGGCCACACTCCGGCTGGAAGTCGACAAGCTGCGCCGCGCCGAGGGCGACTGGCTGCAGGTGCTCGTCCGGCTCATGGACAACGTTTACGCCCTGCACCAGGCCGCGTTGCGCTCCGGCCAGAACAATGTCACCGACCAGCTTGGCCGTTTTCAAAACTTCTGCCGCGACGCGACGAGACGCATCGGGCTGACGCCGTTCGAGGCTGTGCCGGACGAACCGTTCGACAAGCAGAAGCACCAGGCCCTCGAAGCCCCGGAGCCGATCCCCGACGATGCCCGCGTCGCCGAAACGATTGCGACCGGCTACACTTTCCAGGGGCAGGTGCTCCGCCTGCCTCTGGTTCGGCTTCAGGGCGAGGGAGTCACGAAGTCGGGCGGGACCGAGTTCGCTTCGCGCAGATCCGATGAATCCCCGGTCCAATCCGACCCCTTGCCACAGGACGAACTGGGCCTGGGCGTCGAGGCCGGGGACGAGCGTCAAGCCTGATGGCCTGACAGTGGCTTGCGCGCGTGGCTCTGGCGTCGCTGCGACCGTGAGGTCGCAGGACGAGAGAACCGGAGATTGGGCGTCGGGATGGTTTTCGCTCCCGTTTAAGAAATCGTCCCGCGACCTCAAGGTCGCAGCTACTCCACACCGACGCTGTTGCGTCCCGAAAGCTTCTCGCGTATCGTTGGCCATGCACCGGTCGGCATCGCTGTCAGCCCGCCCCAGGGCGTTCACCCTCATTGAACTCCTCGTGGTCATTGCCATCATTGGCATCCTCGCCAGCATGCTGCTGCCCGCGCTCGCCAAGGCCAAGGAGCGGGGCAAGCGCATCGCCTGCGTGAGCAACCTGCGGCAGCTCGGTCTTGCCCTCCGCATGTGGAGCGACGACAACGAAAGCCATTTTCCCTGGCGCGTGCCCGCCTCCGAGGGCGGCAGCCAGGGTCTGCCCGAAGCCTGGATGCACTTCGCCGTCATCTCCAATGACATCGTCACTCCAAAAGTCTTTCGCTGTAACAGCGACAACGAACGCGACCGCGCTTACAGTTGGACCACCGCCAGCGACGGGTTTCTCACGATGAAGAACCAGGCCCTGAGCTACTTTGCCGGCACCGATTCCGACGACAGCCTTCCGCTGATGCACATCGCGGGCGACCGCAACGTGCTGGGTCAGCCCAACCAGGATTGTGCCCAAGCCCAGCTCGTGGGGGTCGTTACCCACCTGCCCGCCGCCACCAGCGATTGGGAAAACAAGATTCACGGCTCGGCCGGCAACATGACGATGGGCGACGGCAGTGTGCAGATGCTTTCCGTGAATGGCCTGCGCAGGCACCTTCCGCAGACGGGCGATCCGAACCTCAACAACTGCGTGCTCAAGCCCTGAGCCGCTGATTCTGGACACGTAAACGCAAGGGGCGACTCCTTCTCCTCTTACTCCGCTTACGCACCATGCCGAAGCCGCGCATCGTCTCACTGCTCCCCGCCTGCACTGAGGTCGTTTGCGGGCTCGGGCTTGAGGGCCGGCTGGTCGGCCGCTCGCACGAGTGCGATTTCCCGGCGTCGGTGCGGCGGCTGCCGATTTGCACCGCGCCTAAAATCAATCCCGAATCCGCCTCGGCCGAGATCGATCGCGACGTGAAGGCGCTGGCGCGGCAGGCGCTCTCGCTCTACCGCGTGGACAGTGAACAAGTGCGAGCCCTCAAGCCCGACTTCATTCTCACGCAGGCCCAATGCGCCGTTTGCGCCGTCAGTCTTGCGGAGGTTGAGGCCGCCGTCGCCGGCTGGACCGGCGGGCGGCCCAGGCTCATTTCGTGGTCGCCGAGCCGGCTCACGGAGTTCTGGACGGAACTCGCACGGGTGGGCGAGGAACTCGGTGTCGCCGGCAGTGCTCGCGAGTTGGTTCGCGAACTGAAAGGCCGGGTTGCCGACGTGATTGTGAAGTCGGCCCAGGTCACCCGTCGACCGTCGGTTGCCTGCATCGAGTGGCTTGATCCGCTCATGGCCGCCGGCAACTGGGTGCCCGAGCTGGTTGAACTGGCTGGGGGCAAGAACCTCTTCGGCGAACCCGGCAAACATTCGCCGTGGCTGGATTGGAACGCCCTCCGCGAGCGCAACCCGGAGATCCTCGTCGTCATGCCCTGCGGCTTCGACCTGGCGCGGACCGAACTCGAGATGCCGGCGCTCACGTCGCGACTCGGCTGGTCGAAGCTCCGCGCCGTCCAGCGCAACAACGTGTGCTTGACCGACGGCAACGCGTTCTTCAACCGGCCCGGCCCGCGCCTGGTCGAGTCGCTGGAGATCCTCGGCGAGATCCTTCAGCCCGGCTACTTCAGCTTCGGCCACGAAGGCCGCGGGTGGCGGCGGTTCAAGTAGTGGGGCAGGCGACTCGCCTGCCGTAGTCGCTGACAGGCGACTCGCCTGTCAGCCCGTCGTTGCTCCTATGGCGTTCAGCCGGGTCGCCTGAAAGACTGCTGCAGACGTGGTCGTCTGCGCCATTGCGCGGACTCGATTTTGCAAAACCATGACATCCGCCTCAATCCGCCCCATCAATCTGCTCTGAGTATGGCCCAGCGTCCTGAGCACCTTCGCCGCCGGCGCGGCGGCGGCTTTTTCTGGCAAGGTTTGCTCATTCTGCTGCCGGTGCTGGTGCTGGCGGCCATCGGTCTGATTTCCATCCAGCAGGACAAATCCCTCGTTCAGCGCGAAGCCGCCGAACGCGCCCAGACGCTGGCCCAGGACCTGGTCGAGGCGCTTTGGCCTCCGCTGGTGGACGAGGCAGGTTTGACGAACGAACCGAGCTTCGAGATCGATAGGACGGGCCAACTCCTCTCGCCGCCGCCGGCGCCGCCGCTGCCCATTCCACAGCCGTTCAACCTCGCCGAACTAACCCCTGAACAAACGAATCTGTGGGAGGCGGCCGAAAAGGCTGCGATGGATCCCGGAAGCCCGACGAACGCTATTCTTGCATGGCGTGAATTTGTCGAGGCGAAGCCACCGCCCCGCTTCGCGGCCACGGCGCAGTTTCGAATTGCGCTATTGCTGGCGGCAAGCGGCGATGCTTGGACGGCGCGCGGGCTTCTGGCTGAAACCGCAACGAATTACCCGGACGCCACGGGCGAAGCCGGTTTGCGGCTCGCGCCGCTGGCCCGGCTCAAGGCCATCGAACTGGCGCCGACGGGCCCGATTTCGCGCTCAGGCGACCTGGCCGCGTTCTGCGAGAGCGTGGTCATGTGTCCCACGCCGCTCACCCCGCTGCTTCTGGACCGCGCAGTGGAGTTGGAGGCGGCGTCCGGGGGCTCCCGCTTCTGCGAGTCTTGGCGTCCAATGTGGGCGTATCAGGAGTACGTGCGGCAGCTCCATGCCGCAGCCCGGCCGGCTCTGACTAACACGCCTCCCCTTCCGCGCTTGTTCTGGTTTTCGTACGGAGAATTCGAAATGCTGCTCGGCGGGGAACTCCGGGAGTGTCACTGGCTGGCGACGCGCCTGGCCACGAATGTGACTGGAGCGAGGTTCGTCTGCCGCCCGGCACTGGACGATCGGACGCCGGTGCTGCTGGAGACCAGGGAGAATTCCGTGGACGTGGTGATGAACGACCGCGTTCCCCGAAGCACCGCCAAATCGAATTTCTTCAGCGGCAGGGCGGGGCGTTCCGACCTGCCATCTTGGCCCGATCCGTTTCTGGCGGCCTTGGGCAAGGCGCAAGCGCGGCTTCCCCGTTACTTCGGCTTGAGTATCGACATCGCGGGGCGTGCTCTGATCGGTAGCAATGACCTTACGTCCGTGCTCCTGGCGCGAGGCGGAAAAGGCAGCCGATATTACTGGGCACCCTCCTTGTCGAAGACCCTCCCCGACGCAGGTCCGCCGGCGCTGCTGGCCGTGTCGCGGAAATTCGACGAGGGTACGGAAGCACTCCGCGTGGGCGTCCATCTCGTCAGCCCGGAGATGCTCTACGAGCGGCAGCGGACGCGCTCACGGCTGTTCGGGCTGCTCATCGGGGCGTCGGCTGTGGCGGCAGTCGCGGGTTTCCTCGCGGCGCGGCGGGCGTTTCTGCGCTCGCAGCAACTCAGCGAGCTGAAATCCAACTTTGTCTCCAGCGTGTCGCATGAGCTGCGCGCGCCGCTGGCCAGTGTGCGGCTCATGGCTGAGAACCTGGAACGCGGCAAGATCGCCGACGTTCCGAAGCAGCGCGAGTACTTCCGGTTCATCGTGCAGGAATGCCGCCGCCTGGGCGCGCTCGTCGAAAACGTGCTCGACTTCGCCCGCATCGAGCAGGGCCGAAAAGAATACGACTTCGAGCCGACGGACATCGGCGCGCTCGTCGAGCAGACGGTGCAGCTGATGAAACCCGCCGCGGGTGAGAAGCACGTCACCCTGCTTATCGACGCCGCGCGCCGGGGCGCCGAGCTCCCGCTCGGCGCGAAGGTGGAAGCGGACGGCGAACGTTGTGCCGAGCCGGAGCTCGGCTCTCCGTTGCTCGACGCGCCGGCCATCCAGCAGGCGCTCATCAACCTTCTCGATAACGCCATCAAACACTCGCCCGCCGGCGCGACCGTCGTGGTCGGCCTGACGCCACCGACC
This sequence comes from Verrucomicrobiia bacterium, assembly GCA_035715125.1. Lineage (GTDB taxonomy): Bacteria > Verrucomicrobiota > Verrucomicrobiia > Limisphaerales > JADJPG01 > DASTLJ01. Next base: position 20,240 of record DASTLJ010000371.1, on the reverse strand, counting down.
CCGCCCGCGACGACCGGCAACTCTTACGTTTCACGTTTTACGCTTTACGTGCAGGACTCCGGCCCTGGCATCCCGCGCGAGGAGCACGAGAAGATTTTCCAGCGCTTCTACCGCCGCGGTCCCGAATTGCGCCGCGAAACTCAGGGCGTTGGCATCGGTTTAAGCATCGTGAAGCACATCGCCGAAGCGCACGGCGGGCGCGTCGTCGTCGAGAGCGAAGTGGGCAAGGGGAGCCGGTTTGCGATTGAATTGCCGATGAAACTGGAGGAAGGCGGAGAATGAAAACGGGAAAACGGGAAAACGGGAAAACGGGACGAAGCAGCCGGCACGCGCTGGAGACCCCAAGCTCATCTTCTCGTCTTCTCGCCTTCCCGTTTTCCCGCCTTCCGGCCGTCCCGTTTTCTCCTTTTCTCGTTTTCTCGTTTTCGGAGTTTACCGTTACTCATTGCCCTGCACGCCGATGAACGCCCGCATTCTGATCATCGAAGACGAGCGCCCCATGCGCACCGCGTTGGCGGACGTGCTCGAAGCCGAAGGCCATCGCGTTCTCACCGCGGCCGACGGCGAGGAGGGTCTCCAGCGGGCGCTTGCCGAGAAGCCCGACCTCATCCTGCTCGATCTCATGATGCCGCGGCTCGACGGTTACGCGGTCTGCGCCGAGTTGCGGCGGTTGGCAAACCCCGTGCCCATCCTCATCCTCACGGCCAGGGGTCAGCTTGAGGATCGCGTGAAGGGCCTTGACTTCGGGGCGGATGATTATCTCGTCAAGCCTTTCAGCACCGAGGAACTGCTGGCCCGCGTGCGCGCCGTGCTCCGGCGCCTGGCCCGCCCCGGCGCGGCCCTCCGAACGCTCGCGCTGGGCGACGTGCGAATCGATTTTGCCCGGCAGCAGGCCACGCGTGGACGCACGCAACTGCACCTCACCGCCAAGGAATTCGCCATGCTCCGCCTCCTGGCCGAAAGCGGCGGCGAGCCGGTGAGCCGCGAGCGGTTCCTGGACATCGTCTGGGGCTACGGCGCGTTTCCGACGACGCGCACCGTGGACACGCACGTCGCCACATTGCGCGCCAAGATCGAGAAGAACCCCGACGCCCCGCGCTGGATCAAGACCGTGCACGGCGTGGGCTACCGGCTGGAGCGGGAGAGTGGGCAGGTGGGAAAGTGAGCAGGTGGGTGAGTGGGTGAGTGGGTCAGTGGGTAAGTGGGTAAGTGGGCCGGCAATGGGGCGTTGTGAGAAAGTGCCGACCGATTTTGCAGAACCGTGACAATTACCAGCAGCCGCTGAGCTAATACGAAAGCCATGAGAACTTCAAACTTCGCCCGCCGGACTCCCACTTACTCACTTTCCCACTTACCCACCTGCCTGCTTGCCCTGGCGCTGCTCGTCTCCGCCGCCCGCGCCGCCGACGACCTGAGCGCCACGCTCCAGCGCGGCCTGTTCGAGGAGGAGGCCAACAACAACCTGCCCGCCGCCATCAAGGCCTACGAAGCGGTCGTCAACGCCACCGACGCCCAGCGCAAGCTGGCGGGCACGGCGCTGTTCCGGCTCGCCGAGTGCCACCGCAAGCTTGGCCGCACCAACGACGCCGTGGCCCTCTATCAGCGCGTGATGCACGAGTATTCCGACCAGACGCGCCTCGCCGACCTGAGCCGGCGATACGTCGTCGCGACTGCGCCGGCTGAACTTGGCAGCGACCTCGGCACGGAGCGGATCCGGTTTCTCCAACACGAAAACGCCAACCAGCAGACGGAATACGCCCGACTCGCCGCGTTGTACCGCTCGCTAACGAATCTCACCCGCCCCGAGCTGAAAAGAATCCTTCCCACAGCGGCACCGGACCCTCTGTTGAACACCCTTCAGGAACAGCGCGTGAAGGCCGAGCAACGCCTGGCGGAATTCCCCGATGTGAAGTCAGCCCAGGTTTCGCTCAAAACCATCGACAGCCAGATCGAGGAGCGACTCGACGGCATCGTCGCAGGCATTGCTCTCAAGGTAGCGACCCAAAAAGCTTTGTTAGACCAATCGACGAAGGCCCTCGACGAAGCCCGCGCTGGCGCGGGAACGCCGGCGCTTTCCCAATCCGCCCGCGCGGAACAGAAGCGCCTGCTGGAGGAGGAGATCAAAATCGTGGAGAAAGACCTGGCAAAACTCGAGCAAAACACGGAGCAGCTGCGCAATGCCGGCGTTATCAGTGATAGCCCGAGCGAACTTTCGGCCAAGAAACGCGAACTGCTCGCGCTGCGCCGCCAAGTCGCGGCGCTGGCCGATGTGCCCTCGGGGGCTGGTTCCACCCCTGCCGTGAGCACTCCCACCGACGAGGAGGACAAGGAAGTCCGCTCCGTCCAGGCGATGCTCAAGGACAGCCCGGACCTGATCAACGCGCGGACCCACAGCGCGACGATCCCGGGCGGTGTCGAGATCGGGTTGGCGCTGCTGCACAAGGCCGCCGTGCTGGGGCAGACCAAGCTCGCCGAGTTCCTGCTGGCCAACGGGGCGGACGTGAACGCGGGCACCATCATCCAAGGGAGCACCAGCCCCGGTTATACACCCCTCACCCTGGCCGCCCGCCACGGTCGCAGGGCGATGGTCGAGTTGCTCCTGGCCAAGGGTGCCCGCGTGCAAGGCAACTCCTCCTTCACCCCGTTGCACGAGGCGGCCAGCAAGGGCTTCAAGTCCGTCGTCGAAGCCCTGCTCGACGCCAAAGCGGACGTGGACGCGCAGGACGACTTCAAGCGCACGCCCCTGCACGAAGCGGCGTCGCGCGGTTTCCCCGGTGTCGCCCTCGCGCTCATCGCCCGCGGCGCGGATGTCAACGCGCTTCACGACGACCGAAGTTCCTCGGTGCAACTTATGGTCCAAAACGTCCAGATTCATCTCCACTTCGAGGGCAGCGTCCTCAACCTGGCCGTGGATCGCGGGGACAAGGCGATGGTGGAACTGCTCCTTACCAACAAGGCCAACCCCAACCTGCGCAGTCGCTACGGACTCCTGCCTTTGCACGTCGCCGTCTTTCGCGGCTTCCAGCCCGTTGCCGCCGCGCTGCTCAAGGCCGGCGCGGACATCAACGCCCACGCCTCGGCCTCGACTGCCCCCAGCCTGGACGCGCGCGGCTGGACGCCACTGCACACGGCCATCCAGGCCGGCCGATTCGACATGGTCCAGTTCCTACTGGAACAAGGCGCGGACCCCAACCGCAAGCACGACACCTTTGGCGGGCAAAAAGGCTGGACCGCGCTGCACCAACTGCTGGCCGACCGGCCCAAGGACTTCCTCGCGATGGCCGAGCTGCTCTTCAAGTACAAAGCCGATCCCAATCTGACCAATGGCAATAGTTACAGCCCGATCTTTTTCGCCCTCCGCTACAACGACGAGAAGGTGCTGGAACTGCTGCTTAACAACGGAGCCGACACCAACCTGCGCGACCGCGAGGGCAAGTCGCCGCTCAACGGTCAATACGACCTGCCCCGCGAGGCTTACGAACTCCTGCTTGCCCACCGCGCCGACCCTAACGCACAGGACAACGACGGCAACACGGCGCTCCACCGATTGGCGGACCGTGCCCGGGAAATCCGGGCCAACGAGTCTGCACGCGACAGCGCCGATCCCAATTCCCCCGCCGCGCTCGCCGAACTTCTCCTCGCGCGCGGCGCAGACCCCAATCTCCGCAACCTCAACGGCTACACCCCGCTCAATACGTTTGGCGTTCCTGCAAACCCGACCACACCCAAAATGACCGCGTTCGTCAGCGTCCTCCGCAAGCACGGCGCCAAGGACGAGCAACTCGACCTGGTGGCCGACCCGGACAGCATCCGGGTCTGGCGCAAAGGCATGACTTCCGGCCGCGTGGTGTTCGTGCGCGACGAGGCAGGGCACAACCGCTTCACCCTGATGGAGGCGCTCCTGAACTTTTACAGCCTGCGCTATACGCCGCAGACGGTCGCCACGCGGCCAGCGGCGCAAGCGCGCACGTCGCGGCCCCTGCTCCCTGCTCAGGCGGGCTTTCCTGCACCGGCACCTGGCTCGACGCCGGTGGTGGCCTACGGTGGCGTGCCGGCCCCCAACTACGATCCCTTAAACGAATTCGCCTTCCCCGACCTGACCCGCATCCGCATCCTGCGCCTCGCGGACGCGGCGAAGAAGGAGAAGAAGGCTATCTCGGTCAACCTGATTAACGCCGCCGGCATCGTCCTGTGCGCGAATGACGTGCTCCTGGAGTTCGGCGACATCATCGAAATCCAGGAGCGCGAGTATCGCCTGGACGAGGGGCGCTCGGGCCTGACCGGCGACCAGAACAAACAGTTCTCGGACTGCCTGCAGCGCAAAGTGCAGTTCGTGGTGAAGGGCGAGGCGACGGACGTAAAATTGCTGCCGCTCAGCACCATGGCCTACCTGGCCTCCGCCATGAAGCTCTCGCCCGTCCGTAACGTGTTGCGTTCCACCTCCGATCTTTCCCGGCTGCGCATCGCTCGCCGCGCCGATCCCGCCACCGGCCAGCCCGCCAGGGAGTTGACGGTGGATCTGGAGGCCTTCCAGCGCAGCAGCAAATCGCAATGGGACGACCTCTGGCTGCGCGACGGCGACCTCATCGAAGTGCCGGAGCGAGAGTGAGGAATTGGTAGCCGATTGAGAATCCCGCACCGCGACTTCACGGTCGCTGCCGAGCGAAATTCGTAGCAGCCGACGTAAGGAGGCTCCATCTGGAATTCGGTGAAGATCAGAGCCTCCTTACGTCGGCTGCTACGACGGAGCAGACACGGCACTGAACTGCCGGGCTATTCTCGAATCTCCCTCCGGGAGACTGGAATCATCGGCCCAAAATGGCCAGACTCCAGACACCCAAGTGCGTTGCCAATCCACGGTCCGGCCCGGGTTAGCGCTGCAGCGCGTTAGAGCCCGTTCAAAAACTCCAGGTTCGGCTGTAGCGGCGGTCTGTGACCGCCGAAATCGGGCCAGAATGTGCACTTTCTTCGGCGCTCATAGAGCGCCGCTACAGTTTTTGAACTTTCGCTTCGCCCGGCCCGATCTTCCGGCCGGATTCGTTCATTCCTGATCCGAATTTGGTACCATCCTACCGTCTTTTGCGCCGGGCCGGTCCGAAGTAATAGCCGCCGCTGAGGCGGACGCCTTTGAACTTGGTCGAATAGGCGTCCGGGCTGCCGGGTTTGTCCTCGAGCACGGTCGAGAATTGATATTCGAAGCCCTCGAGTTTCACGCGGGGAATGTTCTGGCTGATGAACCGTTCGATGGACGCCATGTGCGGCCGATCCTCGGCGACCATGATCGTGAACGCGTCGCCGGTGGCCTGCGCCCGGCCGGTGCGGCCAATCCGATGCACGTAGTCCTCGGGGTGCTGCGGCACGTCGTAATTGATGACGTGGCTGACGTCGGCAATGTCCAACCCGCGGGCGGCGATGTCCGTGGCGACGAGCACTTCGTAGCGGCCATTGCGAAAGCCATTGAGAGCCTGCTCGCGCTCGCTCTGGGTGCGATTGGAGTGGAGGATCGCGACGGCGTGATTGCTCTTCTTGAGACGGTGGCCGATGCGGTCGGCGCCGTGCTTGGTGCGGCAGAACACGATCACGGAGTCGTAGTGGACGTGGTCCAGCAGCGCCAGGAGCAATTCGGCTTTTTGCGATTCCGCGACGGGGTAGACGACGTGTTTGACCGTAGCCGCGGGCGAACGGCGCACCCCGATCTCGACGGTCTGAGGATCCCGCATCGCCCATTGAATGAGAGTCTCGATCTGCGGCGGGATGGTGGCCGAATAAAGCGAGGTCTGCCGGTCCCGGGGGCACCGATCGAGGATCCGCTTCACGTCGGGCAGGAAACCCATGTCCAGCATCCGGTCGGCCTCGTCGAGCACGAGAAAGCCGACCTTGTCCAGCCGGCAGTTGCCGCGGCCGAGATGATCGAGCAGACGGCCGGGCGTGGCGACGACGATGTCCGCGCCGCGCCTGAGGGCGTCAGTCTGCTGACCATAGCCGACGCCGCCGTAAACGACGGCAATGTTCACCTTGATGAATCGGGACAGATCGCGGAAGGCGGTCTCGACCTGCGCGGCCAATTCGCGCGTCGGTTCCAGAATGAGTGCGCGGGTGACGCCGCGGGCTTCGCCGAGCCTGGTCAGGATGGGCAGGGCGAACGCGGCGGTCTTGCCCGTGCCCGTTTGGGCGCTGCCGATCACGTCGCGTCCCTCCATCATCAGCGGGATGGCGCGAAGCTGGATGGGCGTCGGCTCGATGTAGCCCATCGCGCGGACGCCTTCGAGAGCCGCGTCGGACAGGCCCAGTTTGCTAAACGGCATGGGCGGACGGTAGCGGGAGCGCCAAAAGGAGACAATGAACAAACCGCGCAGCTCAAAGTACCCGGGGCGCAGCTTGACACTGCTGCGCTTTGTGACTCTCTGTTATCTCCGTTTGCTCCTGTTCCATCTGGGGCATTCGTCCGCTGCGGGTAGCCGGATTTCAACAGGAGGCAACGGAGGAAACGGAGGCATTTTTCTGCCTCCATCTTTCTGCCGATGGCCTCAATTCAAGGAAAGGCTTGGGGAAATGGGTAATCCCGGTTTCAACGGGCCTCCTCTCCCCTGCCCACTCCTCCTCAGAGGAGGAGAGGGAGCAAGCCGGCTGTGTGGTCATCGTACTGTCAGGATGCGCACAACTACCTGCTGCAGCCCCTTGCCACGCCGCGGCGCTGGCCCTATCGTCGCACCATGTCGCAGTCTGGCGAACAGAAGAAAGCGCGCGTGGTCGTCGGAATGAGCGGAGGAGTCGATTCTTCCGCGGCGGCGGCGCTGTTGGTCGAACAGGGCTACGAGGTGATCGGTATCACACTCAAGCTTTGGCCGCAGGATTGCGTGAACCGCGCCGAGGACAAATGCTGCGGCCCGCAAGCCGTCACCGACGCGCGCGCCGTTTCGCACAAGCTCAACATTCCCTACTACCTCGTGGACGAGGCCGAAGAGTTCCAGAAGCAGGTCATCGCCTACTTCGCGGAGGAGTACAAGGCCGGCCGGACGCCGAACCCGTGCGTCCTGTGCAATGAACGCCTCAAATTTGGCACGCTCATCAGCCGCGCGCGGCAGCTCGGCGCGGAGAGGATCGCCACCGGGCATTTTGCGCGCGTCGAGCAGGATGCGACGACCGGCCGGTTCCTGCTCAAGCGCGGACGCGACCCGCGCAAGGACCAGAGCTATTTCCTCTTTTCACTGAAGCAGGAGCAGCTTGCCCGCACGATCTTCCCACTCGGCGAATTGACCAAAAACGACACACGCGAAATCGCCCGCGACTGCGCGCTGAAGACCGCCGAGAAGGAAGAGAGCATGGAGATTTGCTTCGTGCCGGATCGCGACTACGGCAAGTTCCTCGAACAGTCCAGGCTCGTCACACGCCACCCGGGCGACATTGTGGACGTGCATGGGCGTGTCCTTGGAGCGCACGACGGAATCGAGTTCTACACAATCGGCCAGCGCAAAGGGCTGGGCATTTCGTCGCCGAAGCCCCTCTACGTGGTCGAATTGGACGCCTGGAACAACCGCGTGGTGGTCGGCGACGAATCGCTGCTCGACCGTGACGAGTTCGCGGTCGAACGCTGCAACTGGATTCCCTTCGGCACGCCGCCAGACCGGCTCGAAGTCACCGCGAAAATTCGCTACAACCATCCGGGCGCCGCGGCGACCGTCACACCCACGCCCGAAGGCGGCGCGCGGGTGAAGCTGCACACGCCTCAACGGGCTGTGACGCCTGGCCAGGCTTGCGTGTTCTATCAGGACGACCTTGTGGTGGGCGGGGGATGGATTGGGGCCACAACCGCGCGTGAAATCGGTGCGTCCTTGAAGCGTTAAAACGTTAAATCGTTGAAGCGTTGAAGCGCAGCGCCATCAGCCCCATTTAGCGATTTAACGATTCAACGAATTAACCTTCAAACCTTCGACGGCTTTCCTCGCGGCAAACTCCAGGGCGGAGTCGTGCGGCCCTACTTGCGCTGGCGGCGCTTGACCTTGAGTTGGGCCAGCGAGTGCATCAACGCTGCCTGCACGGTCGCTTGTTCCTCGTCGCTCAGTTTCTCGGCCAGGCGGGCTTCGGCGCGCTTGCGGGCTTCTTCGGCCTTCACCTCGTCGATGTCGTCGGCTTTCATGGCCATGTCGGTCAACACCGCCACGTGATCGCCGGTGATTTCGACGAACCCTTCGCCGACGGCCAGAATATAATCCTGCCCGTCTTTTCGGACGACCAATTCGCCCGAATTGACCTGCGTCATGAGCGGGACGTGCATCGGATAAACGCCCATCTCGCCCTCGGAGGCGGGAAGCGTGACCATCTCCACGTTCTCCGAGTAAATCTTGGCTTCCGGAGTGACGATTTCGAGTTTGAGGGTGCTGGCCATTGTTCGTTGAAGTGTTGAAGCGTTGAAGCGTTGAATCGCTTTAACGATTCAACGCATTTAAGGGTTCAACGCTTATTCCTTAATTTCATCAATTCCGCCCTTCATATAGAAGTCGTTTTCGCCAACCTCATCGTGCTTGCCCTCGAGAATTTCTTTGAAGCCGCGCACAGTGTCAGCCACAGGCACCTGTTTGCCGGATCGGCCGGTGAAAACTTCGGCGACCGAGAAAGGCTGGCTCAGGAACTTCTGAATCTTGCGGGCGCGATACACGGTGAGTTTGTCGTCGGGATTCAACTCGTCCATGCCAAGAATGGCGATGATGTCCTGCAAGTCCTTGTAACGTTGGAGGACCTTTTGGACGCCGCGGGCGACGTTGTAGTGCTCTTCGCCGACGATGTCGGCCGAAAGCGCCCGGGAGGTCGAGGCCAGCGGATCCACGGCGGGATAGATGCCCAGTTCTGCGATGGAGCGTTCGAGCACGATGGTCGCGTCCAGGTGCGCGAAGGTCGTGGCGGGAGCGGGATCGGTCAGGTCGTCCGCGGGCACGTACACGGCCTGGAAGCTCGTGATGGATCCCTTTTTGGTCGAGGTGATGCGTTCCTGAAGGTTCCCCATCTCGGCGGCCAGGGTCGGTTGATATCCCACGGCGCTGGGGGTACGGCCCAGCAACGCGGACACTTCAGAGCCGGCTTGCGAGAAGCGAAAGATGTTGTCCACGAAGAGCAGCACGTCCTGGTTGTGCTCGTCGCGAAAGTACTCGGTCACGGCCAGAGCGGAAAGGCCCACCCGCAACCGGGCGCCGGGCGGCTCGTTCATCTGTCCGTAAACGAGCCCGATCTTGGAGCCTTCCTTGATTATCGGCATGCCGTTGGCGCCCTTCTTCGGGTGGCCCTTCTCGTCCTTCTCGACCTTGATCACGCCGGCTTCGATCATTTCGTTGTAAAGGTCGTTTCCTTCGCGGGTGCGTTCGCCCACGCCGGCGAACATCGAGATGCCGCCGTGCAGCTTCGCGATGTTGTTGATGAGTTCCATGATGATGACGGTCTTGCCGACGCCGGCGCCGCCGAACGCGCCGACCTTGCCGCCCTTCAGAAAGGGGCAGATGAGGTCAATGACCTTGATGCCGGTGGTGAGAATCTGCGGACTGGTGGTCTGATCCACCAGCGGCGGGGCGTTGCGATGGATCGGGTAGAACTTGTCCGCCTTCACGGGGCCCTGCTCGTCGACGGCGTCGCCGGTGACGTTGAACACGCGGCCCATGACCCCTTCGCCGACAGGCATGGAGATGGCCTTGCCGGTGTCGGTCAGTTCCATGCCGCGCTTGAGGCCCTCGGTGGTGCTCATGGCGACGGCGCGCACCCAATTGTCGCCCAGGTGCTGCTGCACTTCGAGAGTCAGCTTGGTGCGGCCCTGGCCAGGAAGGTCGTACTCGACGGTGAGGGCGTTGTAGATGGCCGGCAGTTGGGTCGCGAATTCCGCGTCAATGACCGGGCCGATGATTTGAACGATTTTGCCTTTGTTCATGTGTGCTGAGAATTACCCCATCGCCATCTGGGCAGTGGTGATTTCCAGAAGTTCCTTCGTGATGTTGGCCTGGCGTAATTTGTTGTATTCGAGCGTCAGGTCCTTGATGATTTGTTTGGCGTTGTCGGTGGCGTTCTTCATGGCGACCATGCGGGCGCTGTGCTCGGAGGCCTTTGCTTCGAGGAGGAATTGGAACACTTGGAAGTTGACATAGTGCGGCAGAAGATTGCCAAGCACCGCGGCGGGATTTGGCTCGAAGAGGTACTCGAGCTCGCCCTTTTTCAGTTCGCCGCCACCACCCTCGCCGCTGACGCCGGCTTCGAGCGCCTTGATCTGGCCGATGGGCAGGAGCGTCCGTGCCTCGGCCTTTTGCGCAAGGGTGTTGATGAAATTCGTGTACAGCACTTCCACGCGGTTGACCTCGCCTTTGATGAACAGGTCCTGGGCGAACCGGGAAATGGCGCGCGCTTCGGCAAACTGCGGGTTGTCCTTGTAATTGAACTCCGCCGCGAGCTGCCGCCGCGTGCGCGAGACGAACTGCGCGCCCTTCCTGCCGGCGGCGACATAGACCGTCGATTCCTTGTCGAACCGGGCCGCCTCGCGCAGGAGGTTCGAGTTGAGCGCGCCGCACAAGCCCTTGTCCGTGCTCACGATGATCACCGCCCGTTTCCCGCCCTCGCGCGTCTCCATCAACGGATGCGTGAAATCGCCCGCCCCGTCGCTCACCGCCGCCAGCACGTTGTTCATCAGTGTCGCATAGGGCCGGCCCGCCAGCGCGGCGAGCTGCGCCTTGCGCATCTTGGACGACGCGACCATTTGCATGGCCTTGGTGATTTGCGCCGTGTTCTTGACCGACTTGATGCGCCGGCGGATGTCGCGTGTGCTGGGCATGGTGAGCTATCTGCGGTGATGGATTTTGACCCGGTACGGGGGAGCGACTTCGCGGAGGTGAAAGCCGATTGGGCTGGATCCGGTCACAAACTGTGACCGGATCTGTGCAACTTCCTGTGTCGTAAGTTGAAAGGCGAAGTTTGCCGGAAACCGCGCGGGATTGCGCTTGACCTGCTGGTTCAAGGCCTTCAGCGGAACGTCGTAGATCGACGCCAGGGTCGCGTCCAGCATGACCCGCTGACCACGGACAGTCACGATGAGGGACTCCGCCCGATCTACTGTGGCGATTGCTGATTCAATGGTCATGAATTACTTGATGCGCCGGCGGATGTCGCGTGTGCTGGGCATGATGGGTTATCTGCGGCGGTGGACTTTCACGCGATAAGGCGGCGCTTGTTCGCGGAGGTGAAATCCGATCTCGCGTTTCGACTCTTCGACCGCGGGCGGCTCCAACAGGCGGCGAATCGCTTCAAACACGGCGGCGATGGATTCGTCGTGCGCGTCCAGGCGCTTTTCCAATTCGGCAAACTTGCGCGCCAGCTCGCGGTTCGCTAGCAACTGCTCCCGGAGATAGACGAAGGCGCGGACGACGCGCACGCTGGCATCGACAGCGATAGGGCTGTTCAGCACGCTTGCCAACATGATGGCTCCATGCTCCGTGAAGACCCACGGCAGCTTTGTTCGACCGCCCCGGGATGGTTTTGATATCGCAAAATGCGATATCAAATCTGCAAACTCTTCTCGCGTAAGCTGAAAGGCAAAATCAACTGGAAAACGATGGAGGTTTCTCTTTACCTGTTCATTCAGTCGCATCGTGGGGACTCCGTAAATTCGCGCCAAATCTGAATCCAGCATCACGCGCAGGCTGCGTATGGTCAGGATCAGGGACTCAATCCTCTGCACAACAGCAGTCGGGTCGTTGGCCATAAACATCTAAGTTCGTGAGGTTTGGAAACTTGAGGTCGCAATTTGCGACTTCAAGCGCGCTAATTCAATGCTGCCTGCTGAGTAAGCTCAGCGATGGCCGCCGGGTAGCTCTCCGGCGACAAAGATCGATCACGCATTGCTCCGAACCGCCGGACTGCCCAACAGAGCGGCGGTTGGCTGTTGCACATTTTTTACGCTGCGTCTTCATGTCTTCACACTCTCTGGTCTGGAAACCAAAACCGTCTCGGTCAAAGGGATAAATGCCCGAATGCCGCCGTCATCAATCGAACCGACGACTCGAACAACGCCGTTCGGCTTGTCGTCCCAGAAGAACTGGATCTCGACCCCATACGTCGTTTCGCTCGCCCCGCCAATCTCAAAGTCCTCGACGTGGCGCGACTCAACAAGTCGCACGAGCTCAGAGTAACTGCGCTGGCTGAACCGAGCCAATTGGTCGCTCAAAACTCTCTTTGCTTCCGAATTGTCCATAGCCGTCCGATGCAGGCTAACGATAAGTCTGCTTAAACTCCGTCACCGCCGCCTTTAACTCGCCGCCCAGTGCGTCGCTGATGGCCCCTTCCTTGCGCACCTTCTCGAGCAGTGCCGCTTTGCGGTCCATCAAGAACTGCGTCAGTTTCGCTTGCCAGTCCTTCACCTTCTCGACGGGGACGTCGTCAAGGAACCCGTTCTGCATGGCCCAGAGGATTGAAACCTGGATTTCGACGGCGATGGGGTTGTACTGGTTCTGCTTGAACAACTCGACGATGCGCTTGCCCCGCTCGAGCGTGGCCTGCGTTTTGGCATCGAGGTCGGAGCCGAACTGGGCGAAGGCCGCCAATTCGCGGTATTGCGCCAGGTCGAGCTTGATCTTGCCGGCGACCTGTTTCATCCCCTTGACCTGCGCGGCCGAACCGACGCGGCTCACCGAAAGCCCGACCGAAATCGCCGGCCGCACGCCCTGGTAGAACAGGTCGGTTTCGAGGTAAATCTGCCCGTCCGTGATCGAAATGACGTTCGTGGGGATGTAGGCCGAAACGTCGCCCGCCTGCGTTTCGATGATCGGAAGAGCCGTCAGCGAGCCGTTGCCGTTCTTTTCGTTGACACGCGCCGAGCGCTCGAGCAGACGCGAGTGCAGGTAAAACACGTCGCCCGGGTACGCCTCGCGGCCCGACGGGCGCTTGAGCACCAGCGACACCTGGCGGTAGGCGACGGCCTGCTTCGACAGGTCATCGTAAATAATGAGCGCGTCCATGCCGTTGTCCATGAACCATTCGCCCATCGCAGCGCCGGCAAACGGGGCCAGGTATTGGGCCGCCGCCGGGGCGTCCGCCCCCGCCGCCACGACGATGGTGTCTTCCATCGCCCCGGCCTTCTCCAACTCGGCGATGACGCGCGCGATGTTCGACTGTTTCTGGCCGACCGCGACGTAGATGCTGTACACGGGACGGAAGCTTGCGTCGCCCGCGGCCCGGCCCACCTTGTTGATGCGCGCCTGGTTGATCATCGTGTCCACTCCGATGGTGGTCTTGCCCGTCGACCGGTCGCCGATGATCAGCTCGCGCTGGCCGCGGCCAATTGGGATCATCGCGTCGATGGCCATGATGCCGGTCTGGACCGGCTGGCTGACCGATTTGCGCTTCACGATGCCGGGGGCGATTTTTTCGACCGGGTAAAAAGCCGTCTCTTTGATCGGACCTTTGCCATCGACCGGCTGCCCGAGCGTGTCCACGACCCGGCCCAGCAATCCCTTGCCGACCGGCACGGACAGCAGCTTGCCGGTGGTCTTGACCTCGGCGCCTTCGCGGATGCCCAGGTACTCGCCGAGGATGATGGCGCCGACTTCGGTTTCTTCGAGGTTGAGGGCGATGCCGATGACGCCGCCGCCGAAGTCGAGCATCTCATTGAGCATTGCGTCCGTGAGGCCCTCGATTTTGGCGACACCGTCGGAAATTTCGCGGACGGTGCCGACGTTTTGCCTGGCGACCGACGTTTTGACGCCGGCGATTTGTGCTTCGATTTCCTGGAGTAACGTGCTCATGGGTTCAACTAAGGGTTCGATGGAAGACGGGCATGATGGGTTTGATTGGGCCTCCGGGGTGAGCAGGCATGAGCTTTTCCTCCGCTGGATTGATCACCAGATCCATGTCCTCGAGCGGAATGGCGCCGAGCAGGTTCTCCGTGGAACCGGGGACGACCGTGGCCCGCACGGTCGTGGAACGGTCGCCGTACTCCACCTCCACTGGGCCTGCGATGTGGACCGGGATCGAGGCGTCGTTGGCAAGCCGTGCGCGCTGATGATTGAGGACCTGCAGGCCGAGACGATCCGCCACGTCCTGTGTCACGCAGAGATTCACCGCACCAGTGTCCACGCAGACGGGGACTACGATCGAGCGGACCTCCGCTGCCGGAAGCAGATTCCGGCGCGCGAGTTCGAGGTCGCCTGTGTTCGTCAGTCGAACTGTCACGTGTACAAGGCCCATGGCACTAGGTTAGAAGCTCTCAGCCAGCGCGTCGAGCCGCGCCTTGACGCTGCTGTCAAAAACATCGCTTCCAACTTTGATGCGCAAGCCCCCAACCAGCGCAGGGTTTTGCGCAAACGAGAAGTACAGACCCGCTCCGTATTTCCGCGACAGGTTGGCGCGCAGCGCCCCTTCCATCGCGCCGTCCAATGGCGTGGCGCTTTCGATCCGTGCCGCCCGGCGCTCGAGGTCCAGCTTCACCAGCCGGTGAAAGTGAGTGAGGATGGCCCCGTAGCCGCGCGGTTTCCGCCCGATGACCTGCTGCACGGCCAGGCGCGCCTTTTGGTCGTCGAGCAGGCCGTTGACCTGGCAACTGCGGAAGAGTTGTTTGGCGTCGCGGCGGGCTTGCCTGGAGATTCTCACGAGTGGCTAAAACGTAAAACGTGAATCGTAAAACTAAGCGGCCAGGTAGCGGTTCGCTTCCTCGGTCAGCCGCTGCTGGTCGACGGGGGTCAGGACCTTGCCGGTGACCTTGGCTGTGGTGTTGACGACCAGGCGGCCCACTTCGCGGCGCAATTCGGCGAACATGCGGACCCGCTCGGCCTCCAGCGCCTGGCGGGTCGTGGCCACGATGTTATTGGCGGCAGCGATGGCTTTCTGGGTCTCCGATTCCTGCACGCGCGCGGCAGCGGCGCGGGCTTCTTCGATCATCCTGGCGGCTTGCGCGTTTGCGGCGTTGAGTATCTCCTCCGCCTTGGCCTGCGCCTTGGCCAGTTCCTGCTTCATCTTTTCGGCGTTGGCCAGTCCTTCGGCGATCTTTTGGCGGCGCTCTTCGAGCACGGCCAGCACCGGCTTGTAGGCGAACTTGTGGAGCAAACCCGCCACAATGAGGAAGCTGGCGCATTGCGCCAGGAACTGCGGCCAGGCCACGCCAAATTGCTTGGCGACCGATTCGATGACGTTGGTGGACTCGGCGCCTTCGGCCGCAGCCAGCAGGAAATTCGTAAGCATGTTGATGAACGTTAGAAAAACTCGCCTGGCGCGGAGGGTTCGCCCCCCGCGCCAGATCCGGTGTTACTGATAGTGTGTCCCCTTCGTCGCCAGGAACAGTGCGAAAAACACGATTCCTTCCGCGAAGGCGGTGCTCAGGATGGCCTGGACCAGAATCTTCGTTGCCGCGCCGGGATTTCGCCCGACGGCTTCCGAAGCGCCCATGCCAATCAACCCCACGCCCAGGGCCGCGCCCGCGCAGGCCAGGCCAACGTGCAGGTTTCCAGTCATTTCCGCCAACAATGCCATCATAGTTTGTCCTTTCGTTTTCTCGGCGGCCCCCGCGCGCAGCACGGTCTGACCTCCGAAATCCTCGCTAATGGCGCGCCTTCTCGTGAGCGTGCCCTTCCTCATGAGTGCAGATGAGGAGCGTAAACACGGCCGTCAGGAGCATGAACACCAGTGCCTGAACCAGGCCAACCAGCACTTCCAGAAAATAGAAAGGAATCGGCAGCAACCAGCCCAGGGCCGGCACCATGTGCGCCATCGACTCGAGCATGGTGTCGCCGGCGAAAATGTTGCCGTAGAGACGGAAGCTTAACGTCACTGGCCGGAACAGAATCGTCACCACCTCCAGCAAACCGACCACGATGAAGATGAAGATCATAACGATCTTCAATGCGCCGGTCGTCTCGCCTTTGGGGCCGAACAAGTGGAGGATGAAACCGCCCGGGCCGTTGGCTTGCAGGGCCCAGACAATCCAGCAGACGAAAAAGATCATCGCCATGCCAAAGGTCATGTTCAGGTCTGCGTTCACGGCGCGCAATAGCGGTTTGGCTACGTGGTCGATTGCCAGCGGCATCACGGCGCCCTCCTTCGCGGGCCCCCACCCAATGGTGCCCACGCCCGGAAAAAGCCCCGCCCAATTCGCAAACAGGATGAAGATGAACACCGTGGCGAAGAACCAGAAGGACTTCTTCACCAGCTCCCGGCCGATGATGCCTTCCAGAAAATCGTGCAGGCTCTCGACCATCCACTCCCAGAAATTCTGCTTGCCGTCCGGCACGGCCTTGGCGTTCTTCATCGCGCTCCGGGCAAACCAGATGAGCAGCACGGCAACGATCCAGGTGACCACCATCGAGCTGTTGACGAACTGACCCTTGCCCAGGCGCGGCGCGGCCTGTGGAAGCCCGTGTGACGCGTCGTGAGCCGCCGCATCCTCTGCATGAACGCCCGCGGCGCCAACAGCTTTCGCCGCGTCTCCCGGCGCCTCCGCCCCGCGCCCCACCAGGGTCGCGAAGACCAGGATCGTCAAAGACAAAAATGCCTTCAATGAATACATCGAATCAGTGCGCTTCAGCGGACGAAAGACCCCGAAATCACACCGGCGTCCCGCCGAAAGCGGGGTGAAGCTGCCCGAACGTGAAATTTTTCACAAGAGTTTTTTGATTTTTAAGGGGGTCGTGGTTCAGGCACGTTAATGAGCTTGGCAAGGCCGGCTGACCGTCGTATTTGAGGGCCGAACATCGACTCGCGCGGTCCAACCCGAGTATTTGTTATCTCGCATGAAACACCCTCTGCCTGTAGCCGCCGACGTGAGGAGGCGGATTCATTTCCATGTTGGATCCATCCGCCTCCTCACGTCGGCGGCTACGACGCGCAGAAGATATCCATGCCAATCCCAGCGCCTGTTCAAAAGTAGCCGAGCCATTTCGCCCGCGACCGGGCCTTGAGTGCGGCAAACCAACGGCACACCGGATAGAGCATGAGAATCACTGCCGCCCACGCCACGTAAACGCTCGGCAGATCAAACCCCGCGTCCGGCGGCGGCTTCACTCCTTGCGTGTTTCCGTAGAGCCAGTTCGCATGCCCGAAGCGGATGAAGTTAGCGAGCACCGAAAGGCCGTGGATGAGCGGCAGGTGCAGCAGATAGAAAAACATCGGCACGCGCCCGAACACCAGCAACGGCCGCAACGCCCGCGGCGGGCCACCGTCAAATAGCGCCAGGAACAGCAGCGCCGGCCCCAGCGTCATCAGCAGATAACAAAGCGACGGCGGGTATTTCCGACAGTCCAGCATCGAGAGCAGCGTCCAGAGAGGGCTGGCCTGCTTGCTCCACTGTTGCGGTTCGCCGTAGACTCGCGTCAGCCGCAATGCCACGAACAGGAGCACGGCTGAGGCTCCTAGAATCGCCAGCACCCGGCGGCGATGCGCAACCTGTGTAATCAACTGGCCCATCGCGTACCCAGCGGCCATCACACCAATCCACGGAACCAGCGGATAGCCGGCGATGACGTGGAATCCGCGGACCAGCTCAAAGTCGCCGCCCGCGTGAAGCACCCGCCACAGCTCGCCGAAGCCGCCGAGGTCTTCCGGCTTCACTCCGTCGAGGGCGTTGTGCCCAAGCATCAGCACCAGCCCGAAAGCCGCCGCGGCCCACGTCGGCAGATGGACCAGTCCCGCCAGCACGATCATGGAACACCCAAGGGCCCAGATGACGATGAGGCTCACCGAGCTGAAATCGAACCCGAACGTCCACCCGAAGCACTTAATCCAGGTCACCTCAAGCAGCACAAGCCAGGCTCCCCGCGTGAGCAGGAACCAGGACAACTCGCGGGTCGATTTGCCACGTGTCCTCGAGAGGTACGCGCCGGTGCCCGCCAGAAACACGAACACTGGCGCGCAGAAGTGTGTGATCCAGCGCGTAAGGAAAATAGCGGGCGTGGTCTGGCTCAGGTCCAGTGGTTGAAAGTGGTAAACGCCGTTGTGGAAAAAGTCGCGTGTATGGTCCAGCGCCATCAGCACCATCACAAGGCCGCGCAGAAGATCGATTGACTCCAGACGTGCCCCCACGGGTGCGGTGGCGACGGAAGGCGTTTCAACCGGGGCGACGGCGTTCATGTTCGCCGCCGGGTGTAGCGCAGGCCGCCCCGGCCGCCAATGCGGATTTGCCGGGGCTCGAAGCCAGCTTGGCCGGAGAATTCCGCGCGCGGCAACGTCGCGGTAGCGCAGGCTGCCCAGCCTGCTGTTTCGCGGGTTGCCAACCCGCGAGCCATCGTACGGAAAGGGTCTCGGGTTGTCGGGCGAGGCTTCCACCGACTGACGAACCTGTTTAGGGGTGGGCGGCCATCCCCGCAAGGAGTCCCGGCTACAGCCGGAAGTGCGACCGAAGGTATGCGGGTTGGGCCTGGCCGGACGCGCAACCGGCTAAAGCCGGGACTCCGTGCTTACAGCGCCAAGGGCACGCTAAACACGTACCGGCTGGCAGTCGGCGAAACAGCAGACAACGGTGTGCGCTTCTGACATTCGCGCCTGCAGGCGTGATACGCTACTTTCAACAAGGCAACACGAACGAAGTATGTTCAAAGCCCTCAAACTTTGGAAACTGGCCGGCGATCTCAAGCGTCAAGGCAACGCGCCGGAAGCCTTCGCTGCCGTCGTCCAACTCGGCGCGCTCGGCGGCGAGAAGGCTGTGGACTTGCTCCTGTCGGCCATTCCGCGAAGCGACGGCGTGGCCCGCAGCGCCGCGCGCGAACTAGGCCGCCTCGGCGACCCGCGCGCCCTCAAGCCCCTGGCTGCCGCGCTCGCCAATCCCCACATCAATCAATCCTGCGCAGAAGCCCTGCTGGGCTTCGGCGCCAAGGCCGTCGACGTGCTGCTCTTCGCCTTGAAGAGTGAAAATGCCGATGCCCGGCGCCTCGCGGCCGGCGCGCTTGGGGAAATTCGCGACCCGCGGGCGGTCGAGCCGCTGGTCCACGCGCTGCAGGTCGACGACGAATACGCCGTCCGCACCGCCGCCGCCACGGCTCTGGGTCTGCTCAAGGACGTGCGCGCTGTCTGGGGGCTTGTCGGCACGCTCAAGCTTCGGGACGAAACGACGCCCGAGCGCCAGGTGGAGCTGGAAAAACTTCGTCACGCGACCAGTCTCGCCCTGCACAAGGTCGGCGACCCGTTCGCTGCGAAAGCTCATGCGACGGCCCCCGACACGGTGACTGCGGCGCTGGCTCAGGCGGAGCAAAAACTCAAGGAAGGCGAAGTGCATCCCAAGCTCATCGGAGATCTGAGCCTGGTGACCGACGGCGAACTGATCGGTGTCTTGAGGGAATTGATCTCGGCCAGTGAGGAGATTTCGTGGGCCAACCTCGAGAGCCGCGAACCGATGCTCGCCGGCTGGTTCAAGACCTACGACCAGCGGGCGGGCATCGCCCGAATCGTCGGCGAGGAATTGCACCGCCGGGGCGGGACGCCGCTCATGCGGCAGGTGTTCGAGCGCGATCTGAATGGCTACGGCGCCATCGGCAACTGGTGGAGCGGCATCGGGGGCTGGGCGTAGGGCGGCGGCGCGGCGGACTTCGTCCGGGATGAGTATCCACGCGGCCGTGAACCGGCGCCGCGGCAACGTAGGGCGTCGCCTGCCTTGGCCGCGAGGGCGTGTTTAGCGTCACCCTCTGCGCGTCCCATCTTCGTCGCAAACTTTGTCGCAAACTTTGTCGGCGAACGCACGGTCGACAACGTTTCCGACAAAGTTTCCGACAAAGGGAACGTCAATGATGGAGGCGCTAGACCCCTGCGGCCGCCAAACGGCCAACCGGTGAGGCACCGTCGACGCTGCGCAGACGAGACGCCTGCCTTGCAACGGGGTTCCGGGCCGCCCGGGTCAAAACGCTTGTATGGCGCGGTAAAACTTCCGAGGGATCCCCGTGATCGGCCCCACATTGATGGTCACCGGTCCTCCGCCGGCGCTCACGGTCTGGACATCGCCCCAGCTTGTGAGATTCGTCGACTCCTGGATTTTGTACATGTCGAAATCGGCCACCTTCAGCGTCAGGCGCAACTCGCCGCTGACGATCTGCATGCTGAGGATCGCGGTGGGCGCCCAGTTCAGCACGAATTCGCCCTGCGCCCCAAAGAGCCCATCGACGGCGATCTGGTAGGTGACACCGCCGCTGGCGAGGAAGCTCACCCGGCTCTGAACGATCGGAATGCCGTCGTCGATGTTGTTGTTCGAGCCGGCTTCGACAAAATTGGCGAATTCGGTTCCCGTGTAAATGGCCAGCGTGGTG